>JAFEFZ010000289.1 GCA_018240325.1 Pseudomonadota bacterium | reverse complement strand
GTGGCATCGCGAGGATTTGCAACGACGCCAGGGCGGCAAAGGCGCGGTTTTATGTGCTGCATAGCGTGGAACACTGCACTAGGGGCTGTGGATCGGGCCGCAGACGCGGCAGGCGGGGTCGCGCTGCACCTGCAGCGGCTGCCAGTGCATCTCGCGTGCGTCGAGCAGCAGCAGCCGCCCGGCCAGCGACCGGCCGATGCCGGCGAGCAGCTTCAGCGCCTCGGCCGCCTGCACCGCACCGACGATGCCCACCAGCGGCGCGAACACGCCCATCGTCGCGCAGTCGGCCTCCTGCACCGCGGCGTCGGCCGGGAACACGCAGGCGTAGCAGGGGCTGGCGGGATCGCGCGGGTCGTACACCGACACCTGCGCATCGAAGCCGAGCGCGGCGCCCGCCACCAGCGGCCGCCGCCGTGCGACGCAGGCGGCGTTGACGGCGTGGCGGGTGCGGAAGTTGTCGCTGCAGTCGAGCACCACGTCGGCCTGTGCCGCGAGCGCATCCAGCAGCGCAGCGTCGGCGCGCTGCACCCGCGAGCGCACCTGCACGCCGGGGTTCAGCGCGAGCACGCTGCGCCGCGCCGATTCGGCCTTCGGCCGGCCGATGCGGCTGCTGGCGTGCGCGATCTGGCGCTGCAGGTTGGTCAGGTCGACGGCGTCGTCGTCGACGATCGTCAGCCGGCCGACGCCGGCCGCGCCCAGGTACAGCGCCGCCGGCGATCCCAGCCCGCCGGCGCCGATCAGCAGCGCATGGCTGTCGAGCAGCCGCTGCTGGCCCTCGATGCCGATCTCGTCGAGCAGGATGTGGCGCGAATAGCGCAGCAGCTGCTCGTCGGTCATGGCGACGGCCCGCGCTGCCGCGGACGCAGCAGCCGCGCGCTGCCGGTCAATTGACGGCGCCGGCTTCGGCCTTGCGCTCGGTCGCGGTCTTGCTCGCGACCACCGGCCGCTTGCTCAGGTAGTTCAGCGCCTGCTGCAGCGGGAAGTCTTCGGGCGTGCCGAACTCGGGCAGCGGCTTGGGCGGCTCCTTCAGCTTGGCCATCTGCTCCTCGATCTTGGCGCGCGCGGCCTCGCGGGCCTTGGTGCGGGCTTCTTCCTTCTGCTCGTCGGTACCGACCAGATGCTTGTCGAGGTCGGCTTCGCGCATGCGCAGCTCGGCGAACACGTTGCCTTCGGCGGTCTCGTCGATCCACACGTCGGGCACGATGCCCTTGGCCTGGATCGCCCGGCCCGACGGCGTGTAGTAGCGCGCGGTGGTGATCTTGAGCGCGGTGTCGGCCGACAGCGGGCGCACGGTCTGCACCGAGCCCTTGCCGAAGGTCTGCGCGCCCATGATCGTGGCGCGCTTGTGGTCCTGCAGCGCGCCGGCGACGATCTCGCTGGCCGAGGCCGAGCCCTCGTTCACCAGCACCACCAGCGGCACCGTCTTCACGCCCGCGGGCAGGCGCTTGAGCGGGTCGCTGCCGCGGCGCGCGTAGTACTCGGGCGCGGCCTTGAACACCGCCTTCGATTCGGCGATCTGGCCGTTGGTGGTGACCACCGTCACGTTCTCGGGCAGGAATGCGGACGAAATCGCGATCGCCGACTCGAGCAGGCCGCCGGGGTCGTTGCGCAGGTCGAGCACCAGACCCTTCAGGTTGGGCTCCTGCTTGTAGATTTCCTCGAGCTTGCGCACGAAGTCGTCGACGGTGCGGTCCTGGAACTGGCGCAGCCGCAGCCACGCATAGCCGGGCTCGACCACCTTGCCGGCAACGCTCTGGATGCGGATCTCGTCGCGCACGATCGTCAGCGGGAAGCTGCGGTTCTCGTTCTTGCGGAAGATCGTCAGCTTGACCTTGGTGTTGGGCTCGCCGCGCATGCGCTTGACCGCCTGGTCCAGCGTCAGGCCGCGCACCGGGGTGTCGTCGATGCGGGTGATCAGGTCGCCGCTCTTGATGCCGGCGCGAAACGCGGGCGAGCCTTCGATCGGCGACTGCACCTTGACCAGCCCGTCCTCCATGCCGATCTCGATGCCGATGCCGACGAACTTGCCGCCGGTCTGCTCGCGGAATTCCTTCAGCGTCTTCTTGTCGAAGTACTGCGAGTGCGGGTCCAGCCCCGCGACCATGCCGGCGATCGCGTCGTTGATCAGCTTCTTCTCGTCGACCGGCTCGACGTAGTCGCTCTTGACCATGCTGAACACCGCTGCGAGCTGCTGCAGCTCCTCGAGCGGCAGCGGCGCGACCGCGTTGCGCGCGATCGCCTGCACCTGGATCGTCGCCAGTGCACCGGCGAGCGCGCCCACGGCGATGAAGCCCGCGACCCTGAATTTGGCGTTCATTTGTACTCCGAGACGCAGCCGATCCACGACCGGCCATTCTAGAACCCGACCCCGGCTATGAGCGGGCGGCTGCGGGAAAGTTGCACGCGGCGCCAGGGGCGTGCCGGCGCGGCGGGGCGGCGGCCGGCGGCGGATCAGCCGCCGCGGGCGAAGGTGACCACGTGGTCAACGGCCGGGCGGATGCCGATCCACTCGCCGACCGCGTGGTCGTGGTGCGACGGCACGTGCGCCAGCACCTGCTCGCCGCTTTGCAGCCGCAGCGTGTACAGGAACTCGGAGCCGCGGAAGGCCTTGCGCTCGATCCGCGCCTTCACCGGGCTCGCGTCGTCATGCACGATGTCGTCGGCGCGCAGCAGCACCTCGCATCGGCCCTGCGGGTAGGCGTCCGGCAGCGGGCATTCGGCCAGGTCGGCCAGCTCGCCCACCGGCGTGTGCACGCACAGCCCGTGCGCGCACTGCACGATCTCGGCCGGCGCGAACACGCCGTGGCCGATGAAGCGGGCGACGAAGCGCGTCGCCGGCCGGTGGTACAGCGCGTAGGCCTCGTCCCACTGTTCGAGCCTGCCGCCGTTCATCACGCCGATCGCGTCGCCCAGCGCGAAGGCCTCCAGCTGGTCGTGGGTGACGAACAGCGCGGTGGTGCCGGTGTCCTTCAGGATGCCGCGCACCTCCTGCGCCAGGCGCTCGCGCAGGTCCACGTCGAGGTTGGAGAAGGGCTCGTCCAGCAGCAGCAGCCGCGGCCCGGGCGCCAGCGCGCGCGCCAGCGCCACGCGCTGCTGCTGCCCGCCCGACAACTGGTGCGGTGCGCGCCTGCCGGCGTGGCCCAGGCCGACCAGCTCGAGCATGCGCGCGACGCGCGCCGCGCGCTCGGCCTTGGGCAGGTGCTGCACGCCGAAGCCGATGTTGTCGGCCACGCTCAGGTGCGGGAACAGTGCATAGTCCTGGAACACCATGCCGATGCGGCGCTCCTCGGGCGGCACCGCGGTGCCGTGCGCCGCGTCGGCCAGCAGCCGGCCGTCCATGCGCACGCGCCCGCCGGCCAGCGGCTCCAGCCCGGCCACCGCGCGCAGCAGTGTCGTCTTGCCGCAGCCCGACGGGCCGATCAGCACCCCGATCTGCCCGGCCGCGAGCGCCAGCGTCACCCCCTCGACCGCGGCCTGGTCGGCGCGGCTGCCCGCATAACGCACGCTCACCGATTCCAGGCTCAGGAACATCGGCCGATGATAATCGGCCGATGGAAATGCGCATGGTTCGCATCCTGCGGGGCGACAGCACGGCCCGGCCGCGCGCTGCCCGCCACACGATGCGATGCGCGCGCTGCTGACGCTGCTGTGCGCGCTGCTGGCGCTGCCGGTGCTGGGCGTGCTGGCGGCCTGGTTCGGCTTCGATGCCGGTTCGGCGGCCACGCTGCGCCACCAGGCATCCACCGTGCTGACCGGCTACGTGGTGCAGACCGCAGTGCTGGCGGCCGGCGTGGCGCTGGGCACGACGCTGCTGGGCGCGGCCACCGCGGCGGCGGTGACGCTGTTCGACTTCCCCGGCCGGCGCAGCTTCGAATGGGCGCTGCTGCTGCCGCTGGCGATGCCGGCCTACGTGCTGGCCTACGCGTGGACCGACGCGCTGCAGCCCAGCGGCGCGCTGCAGCATGCGCTGCAGGCTTGGGCCGGGGCCGGCCGGCCGCTGCTGCCCGACGTGCGCAGCCTGTGGGGCGCGGTGATCCTGTTCGTGCTGTGCCTGTATCCGTACGTGTACCTGCTGACGCGCACCGCGCTGGCCGAGCGCGGCGTGCAGATGATGGAGGCGGCGCGCCTGCTCGGCGCCGGCATGCGCCGGCGCGTGCTCGAGGTGGCGCTGCCGCTGGCGCGGCCGGCGCTGGCCGCCGGCGTGGCGCTGGCGCTGATGGAGACGCTGGCCGACTACGGCGTCGGCGCGTACTTCGGTCTGACCACGCTGTCCACCGGCATCTTCAAGGCCTGGCTGGTGATGGACGACCGCATCGCCGCGACGCAGCTGGCGTCGCTGCTGCTGCTGGCGGTGGCGCTGCTGCTGGCGGCCGAGCAGCGCGCGCAGGCGCGGCTGCGCTTCGCTGCCGGCCGGCCGACGCAGCGGCCCGACGCCCGCCCGTACCGGCTGCACGGCCGCGCCGCCGCCGCGGCGGTGGCGGTGTGCGTGCTGCCGGTGGCCTTCGGCTTCGTGCTGCCGGTGGCCTGGCTGGTGCGCATGCTGTGGCTCGAGGCCGGCAGCGCCGAGTTCGGCCTGCCGCTGGCGCGCTTCGCCGAATGGACCGCCGCCAGCCTGCGCCTGGCCGGCGGCGCCGCACTGCTGGCGACCGCGTTCGCGCTGGCGCTGGCGGTCGTGCTTCGGCGCCGCGACGGCCGCGCGGGCGGCCGCGGGCAAGGTCTGCTGGGGCCGCTGGCAAAGCTGGTCGGGCTCGGCTATGCGGTGCCGGGTGCCGTGATCGCAGTCGGCCTGCTGCTGCCGCTGGGCTGGCTGCAGCAGCGCTGGCCCGACGCGGGCTGGGCGACGGCGCTCACCGGCACGGCCCTGGGCGTGATCTGGGCCTACCTGGTGCGCTTCACCGCTGCGGCGCAGCAATCGGTGCAGGCGGGGCTGGCGCGGGTGCCGGCGAGCATCGACGAGACGGCGCGCCTGCTCGGCGCCGGCCCGCTGCGCGTGTTCCGCCGGCTGCACCTGCCGCTGCTGCGCCGATCGGTGGCGGCGGCGGCGCTGCTGGTCTTCGTCGATGCGATGAAGGAGTTGCCGGCTACGCTGGTGCTGCGCCCCTTCGGCAGCGACACGCTGGCGGTGGTGGCCTACAACCTGGCCCGCGACGAGCGCCTGGGCGAGGCGGCGCTGCCTTCGTTGGCCATCGTCGCGGCCGGCCTGATGCCGGTGGTGCTGCTGTCGCGCGCGCTGCGGCGCTGAAAGCCCCTCGGGCTTGCGAACTGGGGATGGCGCCGGTCGTGCGGCCCGGTGACGATTCGGCGGCAACCCTGCCGTGCGGCTTCCCGTGCGCGGCACGCCGGCCAGGAGACACCGATGCAGCCCGACGATCCGCTCCCCACCTCGAGGCTGGAGGCCGGCGCCGCGCTGGCACCGGCGCAACCGCTGCCGGCAGCCGCGATCAACCTGCATTCGCCGGCACTCGAGGTGCTGACCGACCTGACGCAGGTAAAGGCGGCGATGGTCCGCCCGGAAACGCCGGCGCGCGAGGCCGAGCAGCAGATGATCGTGCAGGGCGTGCGGCTGTTGTTCGTGGTCCACGCGCTGCCGCAAGTGCAAGGGCTGATCACTGCCGCCGACATCCGCGGCGAGCATCAACTGCGGCTGCTGCATGAACGCGGGATCGCCTTCGACGACTTGCGCGTGGACGACCTGATGACGCCGCTGCCTTCGCTCGACACCGTCGAGTTCGGCCAGTTGCGGCGTGCGCGCGTGGGCAACGTCGTGGCGACGCTGCAGCGCATCGGCCGGCACCACCTGTTGGTGGTCGAGACATCGGCCGACGCAACGCCCGCGCGCGTGCGCGGCTTGTTCTCGCGTTCGCAGATCGAGAGGCAGCTGGGCACCGCGATCGACCTTGCGCAGATCGTGCGCTGCTTCACCGGGATCGGGCGGGCGGCCGCGGCCTGAAGAATTCTTGCGCGCGGGCAGCACGGGTCCGTCGCGGCGGGCCACATGGCCGCGATCCATGGCGCGGATGTCGGCCAAGTTGGGTGTCAAGCTTGCGGCGCCCGGGCCTGCCGTGCAGCGGCACTTCAAGACCCGGATCGGCGCGGGCGCAGCGCCAACCGTGTTGCGCGACGCCGCCGCAAGCATCGGCCCTGTCAGCCGGCTGGATACCCCGCTGCACCTAAGCCCCATTCATTGACAGGCCATTCGGCGCGTGCCGATACTGCGTGCACCGGATCGTGCGGAGCGGCGCATGCTCGCGGCCGGCGCGGTCGGGCCACAACAAGCAAGGTGCGAGGAGACTTCACATGACGGCAACTGCTTCGGGCCGCGGCCCATCGCTCGCGGGCTATCTGGGTTGGGGGGCGCTGGCCGTGCTCGGCGCCTGGGCCCTGGGCGTGGTCGCACTGCAGCGCGGCGAATCGATCAACGCGCTGTGGCTGGTGGTGGCATCGGTCTGCGTGTACCTGATCGCCTACCGCTTCTACAGCAAGTTCATTGCCGAGAAGGTGCTCGAGCTCGACCCGACGCGCATGACGCCGGCGTGGAAGCACAACGACGGCCTGGACTACGTGCCGACCAACAAGTACGTGCTCTACGGCCACCATTTCGCGGCCATCGCCGGTGCCGGCCCGCTGGTGGGCCCGGTGCTCGCCGCGCAGATGGGCTACCTGCCCGGCATCCTGTGGATCCTGGCCGGCGTGGTGTTCGCCGGCGCGGTGCAGGACTTCATCGTGCTGTTCATTTCCGTCCGCCGCGACGGCCGCTCGCTCGGCGACCTGATCAAGGCCGAGCTCGGGCCGGTGGCCGGCGTGATCGCGTTGTTCGGCGCGTTCATGATCATGATCATCATCCTCGCGGTGCTGGCGATGATCGTGGTGAAGGCGCTGACGCATTCGCCCTGGGGCCTGTTCACGGTGGCGGCGACGGTGCCGATCGCCGTGTTCATGGGCATCTACCTGCGCTTCCTGCGTCCCGGCAAGATCGGCGAGGTGTCAGTCATCGGCTTCGTGCTGCTGATGCTGGCCATCGTCTACGGCCAGAACGTTGCCGCCAGCCCGACGCTGGCGCCGCTGTTCGACTTCGACGGCAAGGGCCTGACCTGGATCCTGATCGGCTACGGCTTCGTCGCCTCGGTGCTGCCGATCTGGCTGCTGCTGGCGCCGCGCGACTACCTGTCCACCTTCCTGAAGATCGGCGCCATCGTCGGCCTGGCGCTGGGCATCGTGTTCGTGGCGCCGCAGATGCAGATGCCGGCGGTCACGCGCTTCATCGACGGCACCGGCCCGGTGTGGTCGGGCAACCTGTTCCCGTTCCTGTTCATCACGATCGCCTGCGGCGCGGTGTCGGGCTTCCATGCGCTGATCTCCTCGGGCACCACGCCCAAGATGCTCGAGAACGAATCCCAGGCGCGCTTCATCGGCTACGGCGGCATGCTGATGGAGTCCTTCGTCGCGGCGATGGCGATGGTCGCCGCCTGCGTGATCGACCCGGGCGTGTACTTCGCGATGAACAGCCCGGCCGCGCTGATCGGCACCACGCCCGAGCAGGCGGCGCAAGTGGTGTCGTCGTGGGGCTTCGCGGTCACGCCCGACGTGCTGGTGCTGACCGCCAAGGAGGTGGGCGAAACCACCATCATCTCGCGCGCCGGCGGCGCGCCCACGCTCGCCGTGGGCATGGCGCACATCCTGCACCAGGTGTTCGGCGGCGAAGGCATGATGGCCTTCTGGTACCACTTCGCGATCCTGTTCGAGGCACTGTTCATCCTGACCGCGGTCGACGCCGGCACGCGCGCCGGCCGGTTCATGCTGCAGGACCTGATGGGCACTTTCGCGCCGGGTCTGAAGCGCACCGATTCGCTGCCGGCCAACCTGATCGCCACCGGCCTGTGCGTGGCGGCCTGGGGCTACTTCCTGTACCAGGGCGTGGTCGATCCGCTGGGCGGCATCAACACGCTGTGGCCGCTGTTCGGCATCGCCAACCAGATGCTCGCCGCCTGCGCGCTGACGCTGGGCACGGTGGTGCTGTTCCGCATGAAGAAGGACCGCTACGCGTGGGTCACGGTCATGCCGACGCTGTGGCTGCTGGTGTGCACGCTGACGGCCGGCTGGCAGAAGCTCTTCGACGCGAACCCGTCCGTCAGCTTCGTCGCCAACGCACGCCGCTTTGCCGATGCGATCGCTGCCGACAAGGTGCTGGCGCCGGCCAAGTCGGTCGAGCAGATGCAGCAGATCGTGTTCAACAACTACCTGGACGCGGCGCTGTGCGGGCTGTTCATGCTGGTGGTGGTGGCGGTGATGCTGTTCGGCGTCAAGGCGGTGCTCGACGCGCGCTCCAAGAACCGGCCGAGCGTGCGCGAAACCCCCTTCGAGCCGATGCCCGCCAGCGCGTTGGCCGCGGCCGGCGCGGAGTGAGCATGGGCCGGCTGGCAGAGATCGGCTTGCAGCTCGGGCGCGCGGCGCGCGAGCAGGGCAGCTATCTGGCGCAGACGGCGCGGCTGATGGTCGGGGTGCCGGACTACGGCAACTACGTCGCGCACATGCGCGCGACGCACCCCGACCAGACGCCGATGAACTACGAAGAGTTCTTCCGCAATCGGCAGGAAGCCCGCTACGGCCGCGGCCGTGGGGGCTGCTGCTGAACGCCCCCGAAGGCTTCGCCGGCCCGCCGCCGTGGCGACCAAGGCAACGGGTTGCCGATCCGGCCGCAGCCCTGGCCTTGAATTGCGCCGGCGGCGCACCGTCCGGCTTCGCCTGCGATTGCCGGCCGATGTGCTGAAGCCGCTGGGTCGTGCCGGTGTCGGCAACGTCGCGGGCCGGCATGCCGCTGCTGCGCCAGGCGCAGCCCGCCGATGATGCGGCGGGGCCGTGGCAACATCGGCGGCATGACGACGACGTTCATCACCAACGAGCTCGACCTGCTGGAGGCGCTGGTGCCGCTGGCGGAGTCCCGCCTCGTCGAAGTCGGCTGCGGGGCCGCCCTTCTGGCGCGGGAACTGCTCGGCCGCCACGCGACCGCCGAAGTGGTCGGCATCGAGGTCGACGAGCGGCAGCTGGCCAAGAACCGATCGAATCCCGCCGAGCGGCTGCGTTTCGAGCGGGCGGCGGCGCAAGCCATCCCCTTCGGCGATGCGTCGTTCGACGGCGCGCTGATGCTGAAGTCGCTGCACCATGTGCCGGTCGCGGACATGGATCGGGCCCTGGCCGAAGTCCTGCGCGTGCTGCGGCCCGGCGGGTGGCTGTACGTGTCGGAGCCTGTCTATGCGGGCGAACTGAACGAGTTGGTCCGCCTCTTCAACGACGAGGGCGCCGTGCGCGCGGCGGCGCAGGCGTCGCTCGACCGCGCGGTGGCCTCGGGGCGCTGGATATCTTCGGACGACCGCCGATTCGACACGCCGGTGCGCTTTGCGGACTTCGAGGAATTCGAACAGCGCATGATGCGCCCGACCTTCGCCGACCACGGCATCGATGCGGCGATGGTCGATCGCGTCAGGTCGCGCTACATGCGCCACCAGGGCGCCGACGGCGCCCGCTTCATCCGGCCGATGCGGGTGCGCCTGCTGCGCAAGGCCTGCTGAGCACCCGCAGGGCCGGGCTGCGCCCAGATCGCCCCCGTGGGGTCAAGGAAACCCGGGGCGGCCCGGCGTTTCCTCGAGGCTGCAAAGCGGCCAGCGCGCCCGCGTTCGCCGTTGCGGGCACCGCGCGCCCGCAGGGCCGCAGCCTGCGCGCCGGGCCGCGCGCTGTCGGGCTTGCACCCACTGCGGCGACAGCGCCGGCCGTCACGGCCAAGCCCCCAATGCCGGATGCAGGTGATCGCTCGAGTGCCGAACGCCGCACACTACGGGCCTGGCGCGCATGGCCGCCGTCGTGATCGCCCCCGGGAATTCCTGGACTGGAAGATCCTCGAGTCGCGCGGCCGTGCGCGCCGCACACAGGAGCACGTGATGATCGGCATCCACCCCGACAACCAGGTTCCCGCGCTCGAGGACTACAACCTCTACACCAGCGACCCGGCGCTGCGCCGTGCGGTGCAGCGCGGCGGCGCCCAATGGCGCGACGCGGAGCTGCTGCGCCAGGGCGCGCAGTACGGTGCCGCCGACACCCTGCGCGCGGGCGACGAAGCCAACCGCCACGCGCCCGAGCTGGAGATCTATTCCCCTATCGGCGAGCGCATCGACCAGGTGCGCTTTCACCCCGCCTGGCACCAGATGATGGCGCTGGCGCGGCGCAACGGCATCTGCAACCTGCCGCAGTTCGACCCACGCCCCTCGGCCTGGGTGGCGTACGGCGCCACGCTCTACATGCATTGCCAGGTCGAAGCCGGCTCCACCTGCCCCAGCACCATGACCAAGGCCGGCATCCCGCTGCTGCGCCGCAACGCCGAGCTGTGGCGCGTGCTGGAGCCGTTGCTGGCCGCCACCGACTACGACGCGCGCGACCTGCCGCTCAGCGGCAAGCGCTCGATCACCGTCGGCAT
The DNA here is from genome assembly GCA_018240325.1 of Pseudomonadota bacterium. Classification (GTDB taxonomy): domain Bacteria; phylum Pseudomonadota; class Gammaproteobacteria; order Burkholderiales; family Burkholderiaceae_C; genus Rubrivivax. The sequence goes on along the minus strand of JAFEFZ010000289.1, from coordinate 12,498 downwards.
GGGCATGACCGAGAAGCAGGGCGGCAGCGACCTGCGGACCAACACCACCGCGGCCACGCCCGCGGGCAGCGGCGCCTGGGGCGACGAGTTCCTGATCAACGGCCACAAGTGGTTCTTCTCGGCGCCGATGTGCGATGGCCACCTGGTGCTGGCGCGGGCCGAGGAAGGCGGGCAGACCTGCTTCTTCGTGCCGCGCTGGCGCCCCGACGGCCGCAAGAACGGCGTCCACATCCTGCGCCTGAAGGACAAGCTGGGTGACCGCTCCAACAGCAGCAGCGAGGTCGAGTTTCACGACGCCTGGGGCGTGCGCGTGGGCGAGGCGGGGCGCGGCATCGCCACCACCATCGAGATGGCCAGCCACACCCGGCTGGATTGCGCGCTGGCCGGCGCCGGCATCATGCGCCAGGCGTTGGTGCAGGCGCTGCACTACGCGCGCCATCGGCACGCCTTCGGCAAGGCGCTGGCCGAGCAGCCGGCGATGACCGCGTTGCTGGCCGACATGGCGCTGGAGGCCGAGGCCGCACTGCTGCTGGCGATGGACCTGGCCGGGCGCTACGGCTCCGGCGACGCGCTGGACACCGCCTGGCGGCGCATCGTCACGCCGGCGGCCAAGTTCTGGAACTGCAAGCGCTCGGTCGCGTTCACCGGCGAGGCGATGGAAGTGTTCGGCGGCAACGGCTACGTCGAGACCGGGCCCATGGCCCGCCTGTTCCGCCAGGCGCCGGTGAACTCGATCTGGGAGGGCTCGGGCAACGTCATGTGCCTGGACGTGCTGCGCGCCGTCTCGCGCCAGCCGGAAGACGCCGCGCGCCTGCTGGAAGACCTGCAGCAGACCGCCTCGCAAGCCCCGCCGCTGGCGGCCCAGGTCGAAGGGCTGCGCGCCGCGCTGGAGCGGCCCGGGCAGCTCGAGCCGCAGGCGCGGCGCTTCGCCCAGCGCCTCGTGCTGACGGTGCAGGCTTGCCTGATGCTGCGCCACGCCGGCAGCCGCGCGGCCGGTGCCTTCATCGCCAGCCGCTTCAGCCCCGACTGGGGCGCGGTGCTGGGGGCCGATTGCGGCACCAACGACCCGGCGGCATTGCTCCATGACGTCTGGGCGGCTTGACGCAGCGGGCGCCTGCCCGGATCCGAGAGGCGAGCCGCGCATGCGGATCCGCAACGTGCATGGCGCGCCCCGGCCGGGCCGGCGCGCCACGGGCATCGAACCGGTCGCGGCGATGGCGCGCGCGACGCGCTGGGGGCAGGGCCAGCCGGCGCCCGGACCCGGCGGACAATGACTTGGCAACGGCCGCGCACAGGAGGTTCTCGTGATCGACTTCGTTTCCGTGCTCGACCAGCACGCCCGCACCCGCGGCGACCGACTGGCGCTGCGCGCCGATGGCCGCGACTGGAGCTATGCCGAGCTGGCCGAGACCACGCGCCGCGCCGCCGCCGTGCTGCAGGCTTGCGGCGTCGGCCCCGGCGACCGGGTGGCGTTGTTCAACTTCAATACGCCCGGCTTCGTGTTCGCGCTGTTCGGTGCCTGGCGCCTGCAGGCCGCCGTGGTGCCGGTCAACCACAAGCTGCAGGCGCCCGAGGTCGAGTACGTCCTCCAGCACAGCGGCGCCAAGGTCTGCCTGGCCGACGCGGCGCTGGCGCCCGTGGCCCGGCGCGTGGGCGGCAGCGTGCGCTGGCTGGTCACCGCCGGCGAGGCCGAAGGCATCGAGTCGTTCGACGCGCTGCTGGCACGGGCCGCCGCGCATGACGCGGGCGGCGCGGTGCCGGCCGGCGACACGCCGGCCGAGGTGCTGTACACCTCGGGCACCACCGGCCGGCCCAAAGGCTGCCTGCACAGCCACGCCAACCTGTTCCATACCGCGATCTGCTGCGCCGCCGCGGTCTCGCTGACGCCGGCCGACCGCAATCTGACCGCGATGCCGATCTGGCATTCGTCGCCGCTGAACAACTGGTTCCTCGGCACCTTGCTGATGGGCGGTGCCAACGTGCTGATGCGCGAGTACGCGCCACAGGCCTTCATCGAGACCCTGGCGCGGGACCGGATCACCTTCACCTTCGGCGCGCCGATCGCCTTCCTCGCGCCGCTGCAGGCCGTGCCGGATCTGCAGCGCCACGACCTGAGCGCGATGCGCCTGTGGACTTGCGGCGGCGGGCCGCTGAGCGCCGAAAACACGCGCCGGCTGGCGGCAGGCTACAAGACCGACCGCATCATGCAGGTCTACGGCATGACCGAATCCGGCCCCATGGGCACCGTTCTCTACCCGGAGGAAGCGATCGCCAAGGCCGGCTCCATCGGCCGCTGCGGCACTGCGGGCGTGCTGCTGGAGCTGCGGCGCGAAGACGGCAGCCCGTGCCGCGCCGGCGAGGTCGGCGAGATCCACCTGCGCAGCGCCGCCATGATGCAGGGCTACCTGGACGACCCCGGGGCCACGGCGCAGGCCTTTACCCCCGACGGCTGGTACCGCAGCGGCGACATGGCGCGCATCGACGCCGACGGCTACATGTTCATCGCCGATCGGGCCAAGGACATGATCGTCACCGGCGGCGAGAACGTCTACTCGAAGGAAGTCGAGGATGCGCTGTCGGCCCACGCGGACGTGCTGGAGGCTGCCGTCATCGGCCGACCGCACCCGGACTGGGGCGAAACCGTGATGGCGATCGTGGTGGCCAGGCCCGGCAGCGGCCTCGACGAGGCCGGGCTCAAGGCGTTCCTCGAGCCGCGCCTTGCGCGCTACAAGGTGCCGCGCATCTACGAGTTCCGCGATGCGCTGCCGCACACCCCCAGCGGCAAGGTCCAGAAACACCTGCTGCGCCAGTAGCCGCCGCGCAGCGCGGCATGGGCGCCGCCGGCGTCTTGGCGCCATGACCGCGGGTGCCCGCCGCGAGGCTGCGCGCCGATCCGGCGCGGGAAGTGCTTTTGTTGCCCGGCGGTGTCGACAGATCGCCGACGCGGCGCTCATGGACGAGCGCACGGTGAAGCGCTGCGTGAGCCCGATCGTGCGCACGCTGCACGCGCGCGACCGCACCGAGTGCGCGCTGCAGGCCACGGCGCTGCGCGGTCGAGCCCGGGCCGCCGGCCGTGCAACCGCGCGCCGCGTCACGCGACCAGGCGGTTCAGCGGATGCGCTTCGACCGCGGTGCCGCCCGCGTCGGCGAGCAGTTGCGCGATGCGGGCTGTCTGGTCCTGGTTCGCGTGCACCGTGACCAGGAACTGGTCGGCCTTGATCGCGTCTTCGTAGCGCAGCACCGAATCCCGGGGCAGGCCCGCGGTCGTCAGCGCGCCGACCAGCGCCGAAGCGCCGCCGGCCAGCGCTGCACCCTCGAGGCCGCCGACGATGATCGACGCCAGCGGCCCCAGCACCATGATCGAACCGACCGCCGGCACGAAGAAGAAGCCCGAGCCGAGCAGCATGCCGGCGAGCCCGCCCCAGAACGCACCCCGCTTGCCGTAGAACTTCGCGCGGTCGCCGACGTGGAAGTACGCGAGCGGCTGCTCGTCGCTGTGGTCGTTCTTGCCGATCAGCGACACCGCGGCCAGCGGCACGCCGGCGGCGCCGAGGCTGCGCACCGCGCCGTCGGCGGCCTCGTGCGTCGGGAACAGCGCCAACACCACGTGGTCGCTCAGCGCGACGGCGGCAGCAGGGTTCGTCTTCATCGCATCCTCCTCGATCAGGCGGCGGCGCCTTGCGCGCGCCGCGCGTCGGCGCCGCAGGGCGCCCCGGACGGCAACGTGCCGCGAGCGGCCGCAGCCTCTTGCGCCTTCGCATCCGCAGCGGCCTGCACATGGCCGATGGCCGCCGTGTGCGCCGCGGGCATCGAACGCGATGCCGGCCTGCGTCGCGTGCGCGTAGGCCAGTTCGGTCAGGCTCTCCTTGCAGTATTGCTCGGACTCCGGCTGGATCGTATCGGTACCCGCGATGTCGAGCACCGCCTGGGGCCGCCGCTTGCTGCGGCGGCCTGCCGCGCCGTCGCTGAACCTGGGCCGGACGCTCGCGCCCATCGCCAGGACGATCTTGACCGCTTCTTCGCGGACCGTGTGGCGCAAGTGCAATACATTGCCGCCATGAAGACCGCGACCATCCCCTCGGTGCGTGTCGAGCCTGAATTCCGGGCCGAAGTGGAGTCGGTGCTGTCCGAGGGCGAGAGCCTGTCGGAGTTCGTCGAGGCATCGGTGCGTGCCGGTGTCGAGCGCCGCCGCGTCCAGGCCGAGTTCATCGCCAGAGGCCTTCGCTCACGAGACGAGGCCAGGCGTACCGGCGACTACATCGATGCCGACGATGTCGTCGCAGCGCTGCAGCGTAGGCTCGACGCCGCGCGCGTTCGCGTGCCCAAGACCCGCAAGTGAGCTTCAGGGTTCGACTGACCCGCGAGGCTGGAGCCGACCTCGATCGCCTGTACGGCTTCGTTGTCGAACGCGAGCTGGAGCGGGACGGCGGAACCTCGCGCTTGCCGAGCAGGCCCTCGCCGCCATCCGCGCGGGCATCGCAACCCTCAAGATATCCCCGTTCACCTGCCGCAAGGCCGGACCGAGCCCGTTCCTGCGCGAACTGATCATCCCTTCGGCCAGTCGGGCTACGTCGCACTCTTCGAGATCGAGTCGCCGACCGACGTCGTCGTGGTGGCCGTGCGCCATCAGCTCGAGGACGACTACCACTGACGCATCGGCCCTATCCACGGAGTGTCTAGTGCAGTGTTCCACTCTGTGCCGCACTGAAGAAAACCGATTTCACGTGGACGGCAAGATCCTGCGGCGTGATCGAGGCCAAGAAGCAGGGTTCCATGCTCACGGAGTGGCGATCCCGTCGGCCCCGCTACACGCCGGGCCTGCCCGCAAGCCTGCCGGCGTGGGGTCGCCCGCTCCCCGTCGCCTGCCCACCGCCGTCATCGTGGACAAGATCGCCGCCTGCACCAACACCCAAGTCGTGCGATTCTGGCCCGTGGGACAGGACGTCTTTCGCGAGGCGTTGCTCGACTACTGGGGTGGCGCCTGCGCCGTGACCGGGCTGGCCTTGCCGGACGTGCTGCGCGCCAGCCACGCGAAGCCATGGGCCGACTGCACGAGCGACGAGGAGCGGCTGGACGTCTTCAACGGCTTCCCCCTCGCAGCGCACCTCGACGCGTTGTTCGATCGGGGCCTGATCTCCTTCGATGCCGGCGGCGACATGGTCATCGCCCCGCGCCTGACCGCCGAACACCTTGCGTCGCTGCATCTCGGGGATGGGCTGCGCCTGCGCTGGGTCGCGCCGGAGCATCTACCATTCCTGCAGTGGCATCGGGAGCATGAGTTTCGAGGATGAAGGGCGTATGGCCAATCCGATCATGCTCGCGGACCGGTGGGCATTCGTGGCGCCCGAGGCGCGCGAGCAGGCGAGTCTTGGCACTTGTTGGTCGCTGACTGACAGCGACTACCTGCCACCGCTGGAGCAGCTCAGGCTGATCGCGGCAGATCTGGACGGAGGACCGACCGAGTGATGGCAGTTTTCGGGGCGCAAGTTCTGGCGGTCTTGTTGGTGCTGGCCATGGTGCTCGGCCCGGCCCTTGTTGTTGTCTGGTTCATCCTCAGGCAAAGGAGACGCGATCGGCAGGCGCGGAAGTCGCCCCTCACGGGCAAGCTTCTTCGGACGCCGGGCCATACGCTGCGGGCGCAATTGGAAGAAGCCCGCTCCGACCTGGGATTCGACCTCATGAGTCTGATGATCGCTCCGGCCTTCGCGCTTGCCTTTCTGTACGTGACGAACCTCGTGACGGACCGCGCGCATCCCGTAGCGCTGTTGGCCGTGCTGTTGGGGCTGGTTGCCGTGGTTTGCGTATACCAGGCGCGCAAGCTGCTGCGCAGCTCCATCCAGATGGATCAGTGGCGCCTTGGTCTGGACGCCGAAATGGCCGTCGGGCAGGAGCTCGATCAGCTGCTGCGCCAGGGCGCCGCGGTCTTCCACGACCTCGCGGGCGAGAAGTTCAACATCGACCATGTGGTCATCGCGCGCCAGGGTGTCTTCGCGGTGGAGACCAAGGGGTACCGCAAGCCCAATCGCGACGGCGGCGCCACCGATGCCCGCGTGATTTACGACGGTGAAGTGCTGAAGTTCCCCGAATGGTCTGGTGCGGGCGCATTGCGCCAGGCAGCGCGAAACGCGCACTGGCTGTCGGAGTGGCTGACCGGCGCCACCGGCGAGGGGATCGATGTCACCCCGGTCGTCGCCCTGCCGGGATGGTTCGTCGAGCACAAGGGACGTGGCCCGGTGTTCGTGCTCAGTGGCGCGCAGCTGAAGGACAACCTGCTCAAGGTCCGCGATGCAAAGCCGCTGAGCGCCGAGCAGGTGCAGCGCGTGACACACCAGGTGGAGCAGCGCTGTCGTGACGTGAAGCCATACTACCGGCCGATCGAAGACGATGCTCCGGGCCGCTGAGCGCCGCCTGTCCTGGGTTGCCTTTCCAAGACGAGTCGTCTTGCGGCAGCGCGTTTCCCGGGTCATGCGCTCGCGCGACGAAGCCCGATGCCAGTTGGACGTCCGAGAACACGACCAGGCAGTTGCCACCGGCATGTCGCGCCGACCGGTACAGGATCCCGGGGCGACCTACGTCGCGCACGATGTCGCCGATGACCCAACTCGGCGGCTCGTCGCCCTCGAGAAACGCCATGCCCTTCCAGTTGGAGTGCGCCTCGGCCCAGATCGGCGTCCAGTGCGCCGGATCTATCCGCCGGTGAAATCGACGACGTTCTGCGCCGTCACCAGAAACGTCACCAGCGTCGCCGGCGGCAGCAGGGGTGACTCGCCCTGGTACTCGGCGAGCGCAGTCTCGGTCGTGGCGGCCAGGTAGCGGGCCTCGACGCCCGGCCGGCTGAAGCGCCCGCCGGCCAGCGCCGCGCCGGCACCGCTCTGCGGTGCGTGCGCCCAGCGCGGCGTGAACGCGCGATGAAAGGGCGCATCCGGTCCGATCGACGTGAAGATCATCCGGTCGAGCCGGACTCGATCGACAGCAGATAGGAGACGACGGCGTCGGTCTTGCCGGTCGACACCAGGTGCTCCGCGGTCCGGTGCCGGAACTCTGGGATCGGCGCGTTGCGGTACCAGTAGATCGCGCGGTCGCGATCCCCCGACACGTTCATCGCCGCCGACAGCACGCGCAACGTGTCGCGCATGAAGGTCTGCAGCTTGGCGTTGGTCGGCGCCTCGGCCACCGTGGTGCGGTGCACGTGGGCAAGCTGGCCAGATCCTGCTGGCGCAGGTGCAGGGCGGCCGCGAAGCGCTCGGGCGCGATCACGGGCTGCCCCGGGCTGCGCAACTCGTCGGCGAAGGTCTGGAAACCGGCATCTGCTTCCATCTCGGCGGTCAACATGGTGTCGATGCCGTTGATTTGGGTCGGTTTCATGTCGGTTTCAAGGCGTCTGGTAACTCGCCGCGCGTGAGCAGGAAGCGGTGGCATGGCTTCCGACGCTGGCCGCCCGGTACAGGCCGGTGGTTCGAATCGAGCGACCAGTTCACGCACGCCATTTGGCTCCGCGGCCCCGTCCAGCGCGGGCGGGGCGATGAACAGCAGCGGCCCCGGATGGCCAATATCGGCCAGCGTGGCCGTCTCCACACATTGATCGCGACGCAGGTTGTAGTGCAGACCCTTGATGAAGGACCGGCCTTCCGCCACCAGCCGCTCGAACGAATCCTCGCGCGGCCGCCACTGCCAGTTGCCCGGCATCTGCGCGAACCAGGCGGCATCGGCCACCAGGTCGACCGGCGCCATCTGCAGGCTGGAGGCTTCGCCGACCGCGCCGATCGCCTGCGCGGCCCGCCGGCCGGCATCGGCCACCGAGTCGCCGAACACCACCAGACTGTAGTGGTACTCGCCCATGCAGAACTGGCCGTCGCCGAGCTCGTTCAGCGCCACGTCCATCTCGGCCACCTGGCTGGCGACCACGTCGTCGCTGGCGATCAGCTGGTCGCGCTGCAGCTCGAGCGCGCGCATCGCGGCGCGCCGCGGCAGGATCGAGAAGCTCTGCGTCTCGATGAACTCGCTGGCTTCGTAGAGCAGCGCGTTCAGGATGCCGGGCTCGACCGCGTCGGCGTACTCGCGGATGTCCACCAGCGCCGCGTAGCGCCGCTCCTCGCCGCGGCGCAGCTCCAGCTTGTCGCCGCCGAAGGACAGCCGCGTGTCGGGCAGCGTGCGGTACAGCGGCCCGGCGGTCTGCGCAACGGGCCGCCAGCGGCCGTTGACTAGGCAGCCCAGGAACTCGGCCACCTCGGAATAGTCCCGGCCCTGATGCCGGCGCGTGCCGAGCAACTCGGGCCCGAAGCCGCGCAGCACGCACTCGACCAGCGCCGACTTCTCGGCCACCACGCGCAGCGCCTCGGCCTGCGCGGCGGCGATGGCGCTGCGGCTTCGCTCGGTGGACTTCAGCGCGCGGCTGACGCGCGACCGGTTCGGCCGGTAGAGCAGCGTCAGGTACAGCTCGCTGCTCATCATCGGCTGGGCCGCGAGCCGCGCGTAGTAGGCGCGGGACAGGTCGCGCGCGAAGCCGGGTTCCGGCGGATCGCGCAGCGCATCGCCGACGCGGCGGTGCAGCCGGTGCGTCCAGATGGCCCATTGCCCGCCGGCCAGGTTGCGCAGCAGGCTGCACATCGCCTCGTGGCGCTCGGCGATCAGGTGCTCGTCGGCGCATTCGAAGGGCACGCCGGCCAGCCGCCACACGCGCAGCAAGTCGCCGCCGCGGGTGATCACGTCGTGCGCGCTCAGCAGCGACGAGAACGGCACGAAGCGGGCCAGCGGGTTCTCGGCCCTGGCCCGCGCCCAGTGGCGCGGCTGGAGCAGCGCGCGTGCGTTGCGCGCCCGGCCGGCGAGGAGTTCAGGCATGCCAGGCATCGCGGGCTCCCAGGTACAGGTGGGGGGCGTAGCTGCGCGCCTGCCAGAAGCCGCGGTTGCGGTCGTGCACGCGCAGCCTGGCGGCGACGAAGATCTGGCGGAAGCGCTGATCGTCCCTGCGCGTGACGCAGCGCATCCAGGCCAGCGCCGGCACGAAGGCCGCCGCCACGCCGACCGCGACCCAGCCGCTGAGCAGCGCGCCGCCCCACATCACCAGCAGCATGGCGGTACCGCACAGGATGACCAGCGGCACCAGCGGCACGCCGAACTTCATCGCCGGCCGGGTGGCGCCCTTGTAGATGGCTTCGTGCAGCATGGCCGAAAGCCTCTCAGCCTCTCAGTCGACGATGTAGCTGGCGAAGGCCGCGGCGCCGCCGATCAGGGTGCCGCCGATCAGCACGTTCGCCACATCAGCCAGGCGGGCGCCCTGGAAGATCATCTTGAAGCCGGCCCAGATGATCGCGATCGTGACCACCGCCACCGAGATCGTCACCAGGATCGTGTTGACGTGGGAGACCGTGGTGCTGATCTTGTCGAAGCCCTCGGCCAGCGCCATCGAAGGCAGACCGGCCAGCGCCGGCGGGGCAGGGCGCAGGTGACGCAGCTGATGCAGGGTACGGGTCAGGCGCTTCACGACGGCTCCTTCATGGACGGGGTGGAACTGCGGGTGGAACTCGGCTGCGGCACCGGGCCGGATGCCGCCCAGGCGGCGGCGGCGACGCGGCCGACATAGCCGCTGCTGAAGCCGGTGCTGAAGTTGCCGCTGTAGTAGCAGGACAGGCTGCGGCGCAGCGCGTGCTGCGGGGCCGAGCGGACCTGCAGCGCGCGCCGATGGCATTCGCCGAGCACGGCCTGCATCGCGGCCAGGTTGGTGCAGGGCTCGAAGGCATGTTCCAGGTCGAGCCCCAGGCGCGGGAAGTTGCGCACGTTGATCTGCGCCAGCCCGACGCTGAAGTTCCAGCCGCCGAGCAGCAGGCTGCGCGCCGTGACCAGTGCCTCGGCCCGGCTGCGCGGCTGGCGTTGCAGCACGCCGCCGACCACGCCGATCGCGTGCGGGTTGAAGCTGCTCTCGACCGCCACCAGGGCCCGGGCGGTGGCGGGGTGCACCGCAGGCGCGCAGGCCGCGAGCAGCGTGAGGAAGCCGGCCAGTTCCATGCGTGCCTCAGCAGATGGCGCAAGGCTGCGCGGCCGGCGGCTGCGACGCCGCCCAGGCGGCGAAGTCGTCGTCGAACTTCGTGTTCCACGAGCCCATGCGTGCCTTGGCCGCGGGGCTGAAGTCGGTGACGGTCCGGCCGCCGATGGACCACCAGGTGCGCGACCACGGTGCGCCGTCGATCTGGATCGAGACCACGCCGGTGTAGTCGCAGCCATAGGCGACGTCGTTCTCGAGTTCCATCGCGTAGGTGTATTGCGGCGGGCAGTTGCCCGGCGCGCTGGCCCACTGGTGGCTGCCGGAGTTGCCGGCGCCGGACATCGCACAGGTCGGGAAGGGCCGGCCGCGCGCCAGGTCGCGCAGCACCTGCGTGACCGGCGGCACGCACTGCGCAATCGCCGACCAGTCGGGTGCGGCCAGGCACAGCAGCACCAGGCAGCCGTCGACGGCCCGGGCCGGCGCCGCCGCCATCATCAGCGCCGCCGCGAGGGCCGGCGCCGCCGTGCCATGCCGGCGCAGCCGGCGCTTTGCACCGGCCTGGGCTTTGATTACATTGGCCTGGACAGACACGGCTGGCTCCTCGATCGGCGCCGGTGCAGATCGCCCGGCGTGCGGGTCAATGTAGGAGCGCCCGAGGTCCGCCGCTGCGATGATTTACTTCGCAGAATCATCAAACCGCCATCACCGCCAACATGCCTGCCGCAACAAGGACAACGACGTGCCTGGTCCACCCGCATCAGCTCGAAGTGCAGGACTTCGCGTCCTACGCGCTGGTGATCGACGCCCGCTCGCCGCATGAGTACGCCGAGGACCACATCCCCGGGGCCGTCAACCTGCCGGTGGTGGACGACGGCGAGTTCGCCGAGGTCGGCATCCGGCACAAGACCGACCGGCACGCGGCCTACCTGGTCGGCGTCGAGTACTCGCTGCGCAACATCGCCGACCAGATCAAGCCGCTGATCTCGCGCTACACGCCGCAGGACCGCTTCCTGGTGTACTGCTTCCGCGGCGGCAAGCGCAGCCGCCTATGGGCCGACAACCTGCGCACGATCGGCTTCGACGTGGACGTGCTGGCGGGCGGCTGGAAGAACTACCGCCGCTGGGTGCGCGCCGGCCTCGAAGTGCTGCCGCGTGCGCTCGGCTGGCGGGTGCTGTGCGGGCCCACCGGCTGCGGCAAGACCCGGCTGCTGCATGCGCTGCGCGATGCGGGCGAGCAGGTGCTCGAACTCGAAGGGCTGGCGCACCACCGGGGCTCGCTGCTCGGCGACCTGCCGGGCGATGCGCAGCCGACCCAGAAGCTGTTCGACAGCGCGCTGCTCGATGAGATGCGTAGGCTCGACGTCAGCCGGACGGTGTGGGTCGAGGCCGAGAGCAAGAAGATCGGCAACCTGCAGCTGCCGGACGCGCTGTGCGAGGCGATGCACCGCTCGCCGACCGTCAACATCGAGACGCCGATGGCAGAACGCGTGCGGCTGTGGCGCGAGGACTATCCGCACTTCGCCGCCGACCCCCGGGCGATGGTGCGCAAGCTCGAGCCACTGAAGCCGCTGGTCGGCAAGGAGATGCTGGCGCACTGGATGTCGCTGGCGGCCGAGGGCCGGATCGACGAGCTGTTCGAGAGCGTGATGACGCGCCACTACGATCCCTGCTACGTGCGCTCGACGGGGCGCAACTATGGGCCGAAGCCCGACGCTTCACGCCTGGAGCTTGCGTCGCTCGGGCCCGAAGGGCTGGCAGCGGCAACGGAGCGCTTGATCTCGGCGGATGCGCGGTAGCCGGCTTTGATGAGGTGCGGTTCGGATGGGTTTGCCGACGACAGCTTTGCCTCGCAGATGTGTACTTCGGTCCCGTTGCCCTGACCACCCGAATTCGGCCATTATGAGAAGACCTTCGTTATGAGAAGTTCTGGCGTGGCATAGGCCGGGAGGCCGCACAGGTACTGGCGATCCGCGTTGCGGCGGCTCGCCGCGCTGGACATAAGTTCGCGGCTCGGGCAGCACTGACGGTTCCACCACCGGAGACCGTCATGCCCAAGATCACTGCGATCAACCCCTTGCTTCAAGCCTGGCTGCTTGAAGGCCCGCTGGCCGCACAAGTGCCGGCGTACATCGAACGGCTGCGGCGAGGTCGGTACGCGACCCAGACCTCGAGCCGCTGCCTGAACGGTGTGGCGCACTTCGCGCACTGGATGTCGATGTGCTACCTGCGGGCGCACATGCTCCATGAGGGTTGCATCGACCAGTTCCTGCGCTACCACCTGCCGCGCTGCGACTGCCTGGGTGGTGCGCTGCGCACACCGATGGAACTGCATGCCGCGCTGATGCCCGTGCTGGAGATCCTGCGGACCCAAGGTGTCATCGCCCGTTCGCCGGCGCCGACGGGTCCGATGTGCTGCGCGGTGGCGCTGGAGGACGTGGAGCTCGAGGTCGAAGGCGTGGCCGCGCTGGGTATCGGCGACGCCGCCGAGGCACCGCGCCGCTGGCGCGCGCAGGTGCAGG
>JAFEFZ010000288.1 GCA_018240325.1 Pseudomonadota bacterium | reverse complement strand
CAGGCCGTTGCGGTGAGCGCGGCCCAGCCGACCCTGTCGCTCGACAGCCTGCCGCGCCCGGCCACGCCGCCGCCCGAAACCGGCCCGGTGGTGCCGTCGCGGGTGGCCGGCTGGCGCCAGCAGGCGCTGGCCTACGAGCACGGCGACGGCGTGGCGCGCGACGCGGTGCGCGCGGCCGAGCTGTACTGCCGCGCCGCGCGCTACGGCGACGCCGAATCGCAGTTCAACCTGGCGTGGATGCTGACCAATGCCCGCGGCATCGAGCGCGACGACGCGCAGGCGGCGCACCTGTTCGCCGCCGCCGCCGAACAAGGGTTGGAGCAGGCGCGCAACATGGCGGCGTCGATGGGCACGCCGCGCGGCGCGCCGCCGCCCTGCCTGCGCCAGCCCGACGAAGACCGCGCCGCTGCCGCCGCGCCGCGCCCGGCCCGCCGCAGCCTGCCGGCGACAGCCGCCGTGCCGGTGGCGCTGGCACCGCCGCGCAACGCGCCGGCGCCGATCGTCAACTTCGTGAAGCTGGTGGCGCCCGACTACAAGCTCGAGCCGCAACTGGTGCTGGCGATCATCGCCACCGAATCCAACTTCGACCCGCTGGCGCTGTCGCCGAAGAAGGCGCAGGGGCTGATGCAGCTGATCCCCGACACCGCGGCGCGCTTCAAGGTGCGCGACCCGCTGGACCCGGCGCAGAACATCCGCGGCGGCATGGCCTACCTGCGCTGGCTGATGGCCTACTTCCAGGGCGACATCGCGCTGGTGGCCGCCGGCTACAACGCCGGCGAGCGCGCGGTCGAGCGCTACCTGGGCGTGCCGCCCTACGCCGAGACGCGCGAATACGTGCGCCGCATCCTGGCCGCGATGGACGGCCACCGCCAACTGCCCTTCGACCCGACGGCGACGGCGCCGTCCGAGCGCATGCTGCTGATCCGGCCGGTGGTGGCGTCGCGCTGACCCGGGCGGCAGCAGAGCGCCGGCTTGCGGCTGCCGGCGGCCCCTGCCCGACGCGCCGCCGCCGTGCGCGGCCGGCGCGCCGCGCCGTCAGTCGAGCCCGAGGTGGATCCGGCGCGCCACCTCACCCCATTTGTTCGAATCGGCCGCGAGCGTCCTGGCCGCCTGCTCCGGCGTGCTGCCGACCACGACCTGGTCGCCGGCCTTGAGCTTGTCGCTCACATCGGGCATCTTCAGCGCGTCGACCAGCGCCTGCCGGAACTGATCGACGATCGGCTGCGGCGTGCCGCGCGGCGCAAACATCACCAGCGAAAAGTCGGCCGCATAGCCGGGCACGCCGGCTTCGGCGATCGTCGGCACATCGGGCAGCGTCGGCGAGCGCGTGCTGCCGGTCACCGCCAACGCCACCAGCCGGCCGCTGCGCACGTGCGGCAGCACCGTCGGCCCGGCGAGCAGCCCGCAGGCCACCTGGCCGCCGATCACGTCCTGCGCTGCCGGCGCCGGGCCCTTGTAGGGCACGTGGGTCATCTCGAAGCCGGCCATCGATTGCAGCAGTTCCATCGACAGGTGGCCGGGCACGCCGGCACCGCCCGACGCGTAGCTCAACTTCTCGGCCCTGGCCTTGGCCTTCAGCTCGGCCAGGGTCTTGACGCCCAGCGCCGGGTTGCACACCAGCGTCTGGTTGAACTGCGTGCCGATGCTCACCGGCTGCAGCGCATCGACCTTGAAGCCGAGGCTCTTGTAGATGTGCGGGTTGACGGTGACCAGCGAATCGGTGCCCCACAGCCACGTGTAGCCGTCGGGCGCGGCGCGCGCGACTTCGGCCGCGCCCAGGTTGCCGCCGGCGCCGGCCTTGTTGTCGACCACGACCGGCTGCCTCAGCGCCGCCTGCATCTTCTCGGCTGCCAGGCGCATCACGATGTCGCTCGGGCCGCCGGGCGGGAACGGCACCACCACGCGGATCGGCTTGGCCGGCCACGTCTGCGCGAAGGCCGGCGGCACGGCGGCGGCCAGCGCGAGCACGATGGCGTTGAAGGTTCGGCGGATCATGCGACGTCTCCCTGGCTGCGTGTGCGGCGCCCGGCTCCGCGCCGCGCCATCGCGCGAACTTGATCTGGATCAAATTCGGCTTCAGTGTATGCCGGCAACGGCGCTCGGCGCACCCTCGACGCACGCGCTGCCCGCGCTCAACCCACGGTAGCGATCCAGCCTTCGACCGGGTCGACCGGCTCGGGCAGGCCGGCATCGGGCCGCGCGCCAGCCCAGGCCGCCTGCGCCAGACACAGCACCGCATCGAGCGCATCGCCGCCGGCATCGTCCAGCAGCGCCTGGCGCAGCCCCTGGTCGAGCACCAGCCGCACGCCGAGGCGGCCGCTGCCCTGTTCGAGCCCGCGCACGATGTCGGCCCGCGCGGCGCGGCGATCGTCGTCGTCGCGGTTCTTGTACGAGCGCCGGCCGACCAGCTCGAAGGCCAGCAGGCCCGGATAGCCCTCGACCGCCACGCGCGCCGGGTCGCCGGTGCGCAGCCGCGGCAGCGACACGCCGGCATCCACCAGCCGCCACAGGCCCTCGAAGTACATGAAGCCCACCGGCACGTAGCGCGTCTGCAGCGGGCTGGTCGAGCGGATGCCGACCATCGCCACGTCGGTGCGCCGGTGCGCGAGGCGCTGCCCGGCGGCGCGGCTGCGGCTCCAGTCGTCGATCAGCGCGCGCAGCGCGAGTCGATCGGCACAGCGCCGGCGCAGCGCGGCGATCACCGCGTCGGCGGTGTCGCCCAGCGCGAGCGCGCCGACGAACTCGCGCGGCAGCCCGAACGGGAAGTCGAAGGCACCGAACCACGGCCCGGGCTCGGCCAGCAGCGCCTCGAACGCGCCCAGGCTGGGCAGCGAGTCGAGCGCGTCGAGCCGCAGCCGCGAGCCCTCGAGACGACCGCGCGCGACCGTGATCGGCTTGCGCCGCGACGGCGCGCACGTGAAATCGACACCGAGCAGCCGGGGCACCATCCGGGCGATTGTGGGCGCGCATCCAGCACTGTTGGAGCGCTTGCGATGAAGCGCTCCCTTCGGCCGGCCTGCGATCCAAAGCGGCCTGCGGCCGCTTTGGATCGCCAGCAGCCGCCGAACACCTGAGGCACCATCTACCGCGGGTCGCGCGCAGCGCGAGGGAGCGACTGAAATGAACCCTGTCCTGGTCGAGGCCTGGCGCGGCAACATCGTCGAGTCGGCGCATCGCGGCGCCTTTGCGGTGCTCGACTCGCACGGCGGCGTGCGTGCGGCGCTCGGCGACATCGACCGGCCGGTGTTCCCGCGCTCGGCCGTCAAGGTGATGCAGGCGCTGCCGCTGGTCGCGTCGGGCGCGGCCGAGCGCTTCGGGCTGAGCGATGCCGAGCTGGCGCTGGCCTGCGCGTCGCACAACGGCGAGCCGGCGCACGTGGCCGCCGCCGAGGCCATGCTGGCCAAGGCCGGGCTCGACGCCGCGGCGCTCGAATGCGGCGCGCACTGGCCCTATCGCGAAGCCTTCCAGCGGCAGATGGCCGCGCACGGCCAGACACCGACCGCGCTGCACAACAACTGCTCGGGCAAGCACGCCGGCTTCGTGTGCATCGGCTGCCTGCTGGCCGCCCACGCCGGGCAGGATGCGCGCGCCTTCGTGCGCGGCTACCTGCAGCCGCAGCACCCGGTGATGCGCGTGGTGAGTGCGGCGATCGCGCGCGCCACCGGCGCCGACCTCGGCGCCGCACCGGTGGGCACCGACGGCTGCTCGATCCCGACCTACGCGCTGCCGCTGCGCGCGCTGGCGCTGGGCTTCGCGCGCATCGCCACCGGCCAGGGGCTCGGCGCCGACGACGCGCGCGCCGCGCGCCGCCTGCGCACCGCGGTGGCCGCGCAGCCCTTCATGGTGGCCGGCACCGACCGCTTCGACACGCGCGTGATGCAGCACTTCGGCGAACGCGTGTTCTGCAAGGTCGGAGCCGAGGGCATGTACGCCGCGGCGCTGCCGGAGCAAGGGCTAGGCATCGCGATCAAGATCGACGACGGCAACAATGCGCGCGCCGCCGAGGTGGCGGTCGCCGCGCTGCTCGAAGCGCTGCTGCAGCCCGACGCCGCGGGCACCGCGCTGCTGCGCGCCACCAGCAACGCGGTGCTGCGCAACTGGAACGGCATCGCCGTGGGTGCGCTGCGCGCCGCCGAGGCGCTGCGGCGCGCGGTGTGATCCCGGCTGCCGGGTGGCGCGCGGCGCACTCGACCATCGCAGCGCGCTGAGGCATCCTTGCGGGCCGGCAAGGGCCTGACGAAACCGCGCAAGGGAGATCGCATGCAACCCGTCGCACTGCTTTGCGGGAGCAACCGGCGCCGCTGGCTCGCGCTGGTTGCGGCCTGCGCCGCCTGCGCGGCCGGCTCGCCGTGGGCGCAGGAGATCAGCCCGCTGAAGCCGAACGAGCCGATCGAAGTGCCGGGCGGCAGCATCAGCGTGCTCGGGCTGCAGATCAATCGGGGCGACACGACCAGCGTGAGCCTGCGCGTGCGCGCGCTCGCCGGTCCGAAGGACAGCCTGATCATGCGCGACGAAGTGTTCCGGCTGCTGGCTGCCGGCGTGCCGCGCGCGCCGCGCAAGGCCTTCTCGTTCCTCGTCGCCCCCGATTCGGCCGAAGACTTCGACCTCGCGTTCCAGATCCCCGACCGCACCGACGACCTGGTGCTGCAGATCCGTGTCGGCGACACCGTGGCACGCCGGCGACTGGGCCAACGCTGAGACGCAACGCCCACTGCTGCGGCAGCACGCCCCGCGATGGCCGATGTCTTCCTGAGCTACGCCCGCGAGGACGAAGCCCGCGTCGGCGCGCTGGTGCGCCTGCTCGAGGCGCAGCGGCTGCCGGTGTTCTGGGACCGGCAGATCCCGCCCGGCCAGACCTGGCGCGAATCCATCGGCCGGGCGTTGGCCGATGCGCGCTGCGTCGTCGTCGCCTGGTCGGCGCACTCGATCGCTTCGGACTTCGTCGCCGAAGAGGCCGACGACGCGCGCCGGCGCGGCGTGCTGGTGCCGGTGCTGATCGACCCGGTGCTGCCGCCGCTGGGTTTTCGCAGCGTGCAGGCGGCCGATCTGCACGACCTCGGCAGCGCCGACCCGCCCGCGAATAGCGCGGCACTGGTCGACGCGGTGCGGGCGGTGCTGCGGCAGCACGCAGCGCAACGGCAACCACCGCCGCAATCGCAGTCGCAACCGCAACCACCGCCGCAACCCTTGCCGCGGCCGCAAGCACCTGCGCTGCCGCGGCAGCAGCCGGCAGCATCCGGCTTCGCCGTGCCGCCGGCCGGTTCTTCATCCGCCGGCAGCAGCGGCAGGCCCGCGCGAACGCGCCGGATCGGCCTGGCGGCGGCGATGATCGCGGCGATCGCGGCGATCGCCGCTGCCGGCGCGTGGCGGTGGCTGCGCCAACCGCCGGCGCCGGCCGCACCGAGCATCAGCGAGGGCCGCGAGCGGTTGCCGTCGCGGGACGGCCGCGCCCGCCCGGTCGCGCCCACCCGCGTGCAGTTGCTCGATGCTCAGTTCCCTGAATCGGGCGGCACCGTGCTGCGGCTGCGGCTGACGCTCGGCGGCCGCTCGGCGCAGACGGTAGCGGCCCGGGACAGCTTCGCGCTGCTGCGCCGCGACGGCGGCGAAGAGCCGCCCGCCGACAGCCGGCCGGTGTTCGAGACGCTGGAACCGGGGGCGACGATCGACTTCGTGCTGCGCTTCGCCGGCACCGACGGCGTCACGCTGCGCACCATGCTCCCCGACGGCGCACCGATCGACACGCCCCTGCCGCCGCCGCGCTGACGCGCCTTTCGGACGGCCCGCGCGGTGCCGGGCCTTGCCCCGGATCGCGTGCCGGCGCAGCCGGCGCGTTCAGGCCGCGGCCGCCGCCTGCTGCGCGGCCCGCACCTCGACGCGCACCGCCTCGGTCAGCTCGGCCTTGAGCTCGGCGAACTCGGGCGTCGTCTTCACCGAGTAGTGGCGCGGGTGCGGCAGCGCCACCTCGCGGTCGAGCTTGATGCGCCCGGGGCGCGCGCTCATCACCACCACGCGGCTGGCCATGAAGATCGCCTCGTCGATGTCGTGCGTGACGAACAGCACCGTCTTGCGCTGCTCCTCCCAGATGCCGAGCAGCAGCTCCTGCATCAGTTCGCGCGTCTGGTGGTCGAGTGCGCCGAAGGGCTCGTCCATCAGCAGCATGCGCGGGTCGTTGGCGAGCGCGCGCGCGATCGCGGTGCGCTGCTGCATGCCGCCCGACAGCTGCTTCGGGTAGTGCTGCTCGAAGCCCTTCAGGCCGACCTTGGCGATGAAGCCGTGCGCGATCTCGAGCTGCTGCGCACGCGGCAGCCCGCGCTCGACCAGGCCGAAGCAGACGTTGTCGAGCACGCTCAGCCACGGGAACAACGTGTAGCTCTGGAACACCATGCCGCGGTCGGCGCCGGGGCCCTGGATGCGCTTGGCGTCCAGCGTGACCTCGCCCGCGGTCTGCGTGTCGAGCCCGGCGACGATGCGCAGCAGCGTGCTCTTGCCGCAGCCGCTAGGGCCGAGGATCGTGATGAAGTCGTTCTCGGCGACGTCCAGGTCGGTCGCTTGCAGCGCGAGCGTGGTGTCGAAGCGGCGCTCGACGCCGCGGATCGAGAGGATGCGCGCCATGTTCAACGCCCCAGCGCGGCCCACGGGTAGAGCCGGGCGTTGGCCCACTTGAACGCGAGGTCGCTCGCCAGGCCGATCAGGCCGATCACGATGATGCCGAAGATGATCTGGTCGGTGGCGAGCAGCGCCTGGCTGTCGGTGATCATGTGGCCGATGCCGCTGGAAGCTCCGATCAGCTCGGCGACGATCACGTAGGTCCAGGCCCAGCCGAGCACCATACGCAGCGCCTCGGCGATCTCGGGCGCTGCGCCGGGGATCAGCACGCGCCGGATCAGCGACGCGTCCTTCACGCCCAGCGTGTACGCCGCCTCGACCAGGTCGCGCCGGGTGTTGCCGACGATGACCGCGATCATCAGCACCAGGTTGAAGAAGCTGCCGATGAAGATCAGCAGCAGCTTCTGCACCTCGCCGATGCCGGCCCACAGGATCAGCAGCGGGATGAAGGCGCTGGCCGGCAGGTAGCGCGAGAAGCTGATGAAGGGCTCGAAGAAGGCCTCGACCGGCTTGTACGCGCCCATCGCGATGCCGAGCGGCAGCGCGATCGCGGCGGCCATCACGAAGCCGCCGAGCACGCGCCACACCGTCATGCCGATGTCGTAGCCGAAGTTCATCTGCGTGAGCAGCACCCAGCCCGAGCGCAACATCGTCAGCGGGTCGGCCAGGAAGGTCGGCGACACGAAGCCGCCGAAGGTCGCTGCGGCCCACGCGGCGACGAAGACGACGAAGAACGCCGTCCCCAGCACGACGCGCAGGCCCGGGGCGATCGGCGCGAGCGGCTTCATCCGCGGGCTACTTCAGGAAGCGCGTGTCGGCGAGCTTGCCCAGATCGGGAATCGCCTTGATCACGCCCGCCTGCAGCAGCAGGTCGGCCGCCATCTTGTTGAACTCGGCGAACTCGCCGCCGGTGAAGAACTTCAGGTTCGCGTCGCGGTCCTGCCAGCGCAGGAAGCTCTGGCTCCGCTCGAACTGCTCGGCGGTCTGCTTGACGTCGGCGCCCATGATCTCGAAGCTCTTCTTCGGGTCGGCCTTGATCATCGCCAGCGCCTCGAAGTAGCCGTCGGCCAGCGCCTTGGCGGCCTTCGGGTTGTCGGCCAGGAACTTCGGGCTGCAGCCGAAGGTGTCCATGATCAGCGGGTAGTCGAGCGTGGTCGCGATGATCCGGCCCGCCTCGGGCTTGTCGCGCACCGTCGACAGGTAGGGCTCGTAGGTCATCGCCGCGTCGATGCCGGCGGTGCCGGTGACCATCGCGCTGGCCGCCGGCTGCGGCTCGAGGTTGACGACCTTCACGTCCTTCACCGTCAGGCCGTTCTTGCTCAGCATCCCGGCCATCAGGAAGAACGGCGAGGTGCCCGGCGCGCTCGCCGCGATCGTCTTGCCCTTCAGGTCGGCGATCTTCGCGATCCCCGGCTTGACGACCATGCCGTCGGCACCGTAGCTCTTGTCGAGCTGGAAGATCTGCGTCGTGGGCACGCCGTTGGCGTTCCAGACGATCCAGGTTTCGACGGTGGTCGCCGCGCACTGCACGTCGCCGGAGGCGATCGCGAGGTGGCGGTCCTTCTGCGGAATCTTCTTGATCGTCACGTCCAGGCCGAGCTTCTTGTAGATGCCTGCCTCCTTGGCGAGCGTCAGCGGCGCGAAGCCGGTCCAGCCCGAGATCGCGACCGCGACCTTGGTCTCCTGCGCGTGGGCAGCGGCGGTCAGCGCCAGCACGGCGGCGGCGAGGGCGAGATGTTTCATCGGGGCTCCAGTCCTGCGGGTTGCACGAAAGGCGTGATCGTCGCCGATCACGCCGGGATCCACAGTGCGGGCAAGCCCTCGATCGCGCGGAACACGCGCGCCAGCGCACCGGCGCGCACCAGCGCCGTGGCCCGCTCGATCTCGGGTGCGAGGTAGCGGTCGCGGTCCAGCCGCGGCACGCGCTCGCGCAGCAAGGCATGCGCCGCTTCCAGCGGCGCGCTGCTGGCCAGCGGCCGCAGGAACTCGATGCCTTCGGCCGCTGCCAGGTATTCGATGCCCAGGATGTGAGCGACGTTGGCGATCATCGGCTGCAGCCGGCGCGCGGCAAACGTCGCCATCGACACGTGGTCTTCCTGGTTGGCGCTGGTGGGCAGGCTGTCGACGCTGGCCGGGTGCGCGAGGCTCTTGTTCTCGCTGGCGAGCGCGGCGGCGGTGACATGCGCGATCATGAAGCCGCTGTTCAGGCCCGCGTCGGCGGTCAGGAAGGGCGGCAGGCGCGACACGTTGCTGTCGATCAGCATCGCGATGCGGCGCTCGGCGATCGCGCCGACCTCGGCGATCGCGTTGGCCATCGCGTCGGCGGCCAGCGCCACCGGCTCGGCGTGGAAATTGCCGCCGCTGATCAGCGTGCCTGCGCCGGCTTCGTCGGCGAAGACCAGCGGGTTGTCGGTGACCGCGTTGGCCTCGCGCAGCAGCACCAGCGCGGCGTGGCGCAGCTGGTCCAGGCAGGCGCCCACCACCTGCGGCTGGCAGCGCAGGCAGTACGGGTCCTGCACGCGGTCGTCGCCCTGCTCGTGCGACTTGCGGATCACGCTGCCGGCGAGCAGCGCGCGGTAGTACTGCGCCACGTCGATCTGCCCGGGCTGGCCGCGCAGCGCATGGATGCGCGGGTCGAAGGGGCCGTCGCTGCCGCGCGCCGCGTCCACCGTGAGCGCGCCGATCACCAGTGCCGATTCCAGCACCGGCTCGAACGCGAACAACGCATGCAGCGCCAGCGCGGTCGACACCTGCGTGCCGTTGATCAGCGCCAGGCCTTCCTTGGCTTCGAGCCGCAGCGGCTCGATGCCGTGCGCCTGCAGCACCGCGGCCGCGGGGCGGCGCCCGCCCGTGTCGCCCGCAGCGCGGCCCGGCTCGGCCACCAGGAATTCGCCCTCGCCCATCAGCGCCAGCGTCAGGTGCGCCAGCGGCGCCAGGTCGCCCGACGCGCCGACCGAGCCCTGGCTCGGGATGTACGGCACGAGGCCGGCGTTCAGCACCGCGAGCAGCGCCTGCACCACCGCCACGCGCACGCCCGACGCGCCGCGCGCGAGCGAGCCGGCCTTGAGCGCCAGCACCAGCCGCACGACTTCGGGCGCGAGCGGCTCGCCGACGCCGACCGCGTGCGAGCGGATCAGGTTCAGCTGCAGCGTCGCCAGGTCGCCGGCGCTGATGCGCGTCGATGCCAGCTTGCCGAAGCCGGTGTTCACGCCGTAGACGGCCGCCTGGCCGGCTGCGGCGCGCTGCACCACCGCCGCGCCGGCGGCGATCGCGGCGCGCGCCGCGTCGTCGATCTCGAGCGCCGCGCCGCCGGCGTGGATGGCCTGCAACTGCTCGAGACCGAGATGGCCGGGCTTCATCCGCAAGCTGCCGTTGTTCAAGGTCGTGCTCCGTTGCTGTCGGCGTAGGGCCCGAGAAAGCGCTCGCCGTTGAAATGAATCAGATGCGACGGCGCATCGGCCGTCCAGGCCTCGGTTTCCCAGGCGATGCCCGAGACGAACTTCGCCAGCGAGGCCCGGTCGGCGAAGGCACTGACGAACACGAGCCCGGCGCTGCTGCCGGCGAACTGCTGCGCGAGTTCGGCGTGACGCTTGGCGTCCACCGGGCCGTGGCTGCTGACCGCTTCCACCAGCAGCAGCCAGTTCTTCGATGCCAGGTGCAGCACCACGTCGGGCAGCTTGCTCTGCGGCCCGACCACCACGCCCAGGGCGGCCAGCGCTCGACGATCGAAATGCACGCTGCGGTTGCCGGTGTCGCCGAGGTAGAGCAGCGCCGCGTCGGGCGCAAAGCGCGGCGCGAAGGATTCGATCACCGCCTTGATCAGTTCGCTGTGCGCGCCGCTGCTCAGCCTGGCCGCCACGCCGGACGGCAGCCTGACGGGGACGAGCCGCTGTGCCCGCTCGCCGGCATAGCGTGCGGCCAGCGACCCCTGCTGCCGCAGGAACTCGGCCACCGCCGGCTGCCATCGGCGCGTGCCGATGGCCCGAAACACTTCGAGCGCGGCAGGCGAAATCTGGTAGACCGCCTTCGGGCTGTTGGGCGCGCGCGCCGGATCGTCCGGGTTGTACAGCGCGATGCCGGCAGCGACGAACTGGTGCATCGAGTGGCGTCGGAAAGTCTCGCGCGTGTTCGGCGCGTAGTCCTTGCGGAAGTGCAGCCGGGCCCAGTCCATGATCGGCGTGATGCCGATCAGCGGCGACGCCGCCTGTGCCCACGATTTGCCGGGCGGCAGATCGAGCAGCGCGAGCAGGCACAGCGCCGAGCGTTCGTTCAACTGCGCCTTCGGCAGCCGAATTGCCGCGAGCGACTCGAGCGCCTGCGCCAGGCGCCGATCGACCCGCGACGTCACCGCAGCCAGCCCTCGAGCCGCGCATCCACGGCTTCCTGCACCGGCGGCGCATCGAAGCCGGCAGCCCATGCGCCGAGGGTTTGCAGATCGGCCAGGCTCGGGTAGTCCAGCCGCCGCAAGTCCGACGCATTGACCTGGGTGTGGCCGTTGAAGCTGCGGAAGGCCTCGTCCACGATGGTCGAGTTCAGGTAGGCGGCCAGACCATGGGCCAGCATCAGCGGCAAGCCGCGCTTGTTCTGGTGGAACACGTTGAGATGGTTCTCGAAGCCGAGCTGCTCCACGCCCGGGAAGGCGCGGGCGTCGACGACGCCGGCCACCACGCGGCGCCGCTCCTCCTTCGACGACAGCCGGCGGACCACGGTGTAGCTGCCGGCCGGATACAGCCACCGCTGCGTCTGCGCATTCACCCGGATCGCATTCGGCTTCTTGTAGTTGGGCCTCGGCCAGATCAGGCCGGCGGCCGAGAAATGCCCCGGGTACAGCAACGGCACCGCGCCCGGCTCCGGCTGCCGACACAAGTGCTCCTTCTGGCGGAAGTCGACGACCGGCCCGGTCGAGACCTCGATGCCCAGTGCGGCGAGCGTGCGGCCCGGGCGCGGCCCCGCATCGGCGGCAGGCGGCGCCGCCGGGCCGGGCACATGGATGACCTGATCGGCATCCCGGCTGACAACCCGCTCGAACGGGAACTCGGCCGCAACCAGGTCGGCGAACGCGTCGTCGGTCGCGTGCGACACGACGACGGCGCCCTGCGCCGCGCCGCGCCGCAGCGCGATGATCACGTTCTCCTGCAGCACCGCGTCCTGCTTGAACGCCGACACCCGCGAGTCGAACAGGTGGATGCGGCGCAAGGCCGCACGCTCGAACAGCCATCGACGGAACGGCCGGTAATAGGGCCCACTGCAGAAGCTGCGCGGCACGATCGCCACCAGCTGCCCGCCCGGCTCGAGCAGCTCGAGGCTCAAGCCCACGAAGGCGGCATACAGGTTGACGGTCTCGAGCCCCACCTGCCGCATCAACAGCCGTTGCGCCGATGCGCCGTGGATCTTCTTGTACGGCGGGTTCAGGATCGCGTGCGTGTACCGGGGCAATGCGCCGAACTGGATGCGGTTGACCGCGGTCTCGACGAAGTCGCCGCCGGTGATGCTGAACTGCCGCGGCACGTGCGCCGATGCGGCCGACAGGTTGCGCGCCAGCGCATCGTGCACCGCCGGGTCGCGCTCGTGGGCGTCGATGTGCAGCTGCCCGATGCCCAGCGTGGCGCAGGCTTCGGCAAAGGCCGCCGACAGCGTGCCCACACCGGCGCCCGCGTCGAGCAGGCGCGCGCGCGCTGCGGCCGGTTCGAACAGCGAGGCCATGAAGCGCGCGATCGACACCGGCGTGAAGAACTGGCCCAGCGCGGCCTTGTGCCGGGCCGGCGTGTCGCGCGAATGCCGCAGCTGCACCGCCTCCACCGTGTCCAACATTTCCGCTCCCCGGGCCGGGCCACCGGGCCCCGGATGATTGTCTCAAGCCCCGACCATCGGCAGCTTCAGCCCCTGCTCCTTCGCGCAGGCGATCGCGTCCTCGTAGCCGGCGTCGGCATGGCGCATCACGCCGGTGGCCGGGTCGTTCCACAGCACGCGTTCGATGCGCTTGGCGGCCGCGTCGGTGCCGTCGCAGACGATGACCACGCCGGCGTGCTGCGAATAGCCCATGCCGACGCCGCCGCCGTGGTGCAGGCTGACCCAGGTGGCGCCGCCGGCGGTGTTGAGCAGCGCGTTCAGCAGCGGCCAGTCGCTGACCGCGTCGCTGCCGTCGCGCATCGATTCGGTCTCGCGGTTCGGGCTCGCGACCGAGCCGCTGTCGAGGTGGTCGCGGCCGATCACGATCGGGCCCTTCAGCTCGCCCGACTTGACCATCTCGTTGAAGGCCAGGCCGGCGCGATGGCGCTCGCCCAGGCCGATCCAGCAGATGCGTGCCGGCAGGCCCTGGAAGGCGATGCGCTCGCCCGCCATGTCGAGCCAGCGGTGCAGGTGTGCGTCGGCGGGAAACAGTTCCTTCAGCTTGGCGTCGGTCTTGCGGATGTCCTCGGGGTCGCCCGACAGCGCCACCCAGCGGAACGGCCCCTTGCCGCGGCAGAACAGCGGCCGCACGTAGGCCGGCACGAAGCCGGGGAAGTCGAAGGCGTTGGTCACGCCGGTGTCGAAGGCGACCTGGCGGATGTTGTTGCCATAGTCGACGGTCGGGATGCCCATCGCCTGGAAGTCGAGCATCGCGCGCACGTGTACCGCGCAGCTCTTGGCCGCGGCGTCGCGCAAGGCCGCATGCTGGCCGGCGTCGCGCTGCGCCGCCTTCCAGCCCTCGACCGTCCAGCCCGCCGGCAGGTAGCCGTTGACCAGGTCGTGCGCGCTCGTCTGGTCGGTGACGAGGTCGGGCTTGATGCCGCCCGCCTGCGCGCGCTTCACCAATTCAGGCAGCACTTCGGCCGCATTGCCGAGCAGGCCGATCGACACCGCCTTGCCTTCGCCCGTGTACTTGCGGATGCGCGCGAGCGCGTCGTCCAGGTCGGCGGCCTGCTCGTCCAGATACTTCGAGCGCAGCCGGAAGTCGATGCGCGACTGCTGGCACTCGATGTTGAGCGAGCACGCGCCGGCGAAGCTCGCGGCCAGCGGCTGCGCGCCGCCCATGCCGCCGAGGCCGGCGGTCAAGATCCAGCGGCCATCCCAGTTGCCGCCGCGCGCCGGAGCGCCGGGCCGCCCCAAGCCCGGCGCCGTCCCCTCGGGGGACCGGCCGACGTACCCGTCGGACGAGGGGCTCACCGGATAGTGCTGCCGGCCGGCCTCGACGAAGGTCTCGTAGGTGCCCTGCACGATGCCCTGGCTGCCGATGTAGATCCAGCTGCCGGCGGTCATCTGGCCGAACATCATCAGGCCCTTGCGGTCGAGTTCGTGGAAGTGCTCCCACGTCGCCCACTTCGGCACGAGGTTGGAGTTGGCAAGCAGCACGCGCGGCGCATCGACATGCGTGCGGAAGACGCCGACCGGCTTGCCCGACTGCACGAGCAGCGTCTCGTCCTCTTGCAGCGCGCGCAAGGACTCGAGGATCGCGTCGAAGCAGTCCCAGTTGCGCGCCGCCTTGCCGATGCCGCCGTAGACGACGAGCGCGTCGGGGTTCTCGGCCACCTCGGGGTCGAGGTTGTTCTGCAGCATCCGGTAGGCGGCTTCGATCAGCCAGTTGCGGCACGAGAGTCGGCTGCCGCGCGGCGAACGCACCACGCGCGGTTGCGACCGGCGGCGCACGGGGGACAGGTCGGACAGGTCGGACATCGGGTGGCTCCAGCGGGCCGCGGCGGCGGCAAGTCGAATGACGCGACTGTACTTGCCTAGACAAGCCTAGGCAAGTAGAATTTGCGCGATGCCCAGCACGCTGCTTCCGCCGCGGCCGCGCCCGCAGAAGGCGGCGGCACCCTACGCGCTGATCAAGCAGCACCTGAAGGAGGAGCTGGGCCGGGGCCGCTGGCCGCCTGGCGCGCCGATGCCTTCCGACGCCGAGCTGGT
This sequence comes from Pseudomonadota bacterium, assembly GCA_018240325.1. Taxonomy (GTDB): domain Bacteria; phylum Pseudomonadota; class Gammaproteobacteria; order Burkholderiales; family Burkholderiaceae_C; genus Rubrivivax. Next base: position 5,353 of record JAFEFZ010000288.1, on the reverse strand, counting down.
GGCGCAGTTCGGCGTCAGCCGCATGACGGTGACGCGCGCGCTCAACGAGCTGCGCGCCGAAGGCCTGATCGAGCGCGTGCAGGGCGTGGGCACCTTCGCCGCGCACCTGGCGCGCGTCGCCTCGCAACTGCAGATCCGCGACCTGCACGAGGAGATCAGCGCGCGCGGCCACCGCCACCGCGCGCAAGTGCAGTTCGCCCGCGAGGAATCGGCCGGCGGCGCGCTGGCCGCGCGCCTGGGCGTGGAGAACGGCGCGCGCGTGTTCCACACGCTGATCGTGCACCTCGAGAACGACGTGGCGCTGCAGTGCGAAGACCGCTACGTGAATGCCGCCGCCGCGCCGCAGTACCTGGACAACGACTTCACCCGGGTCACGCCCACGCAGTACCTGTTGCAGGTGGCGCCGCTGTGGCAGGCGCAGTATTCGATCGAGGCCGCGCGCCCCACCGCGCAGGAGGCCAGGCTGCTGGGCATCGTCCGCGACGAGCCCTGCCTGGTGGTGGTGCGGCGCACGGTGGGGCCGGAGCTGCCGATCACGCTCGCGCGGCTCGTGCACCCGGGTTCGCGCTACCTGTTGCAAGGAGAGTTCAAGCCATGAATCCCGAGATCGAAGCGCGCGCCCGCGAGCGCGTCACGCCCGAGCTGATCGCCGCCTTCCGCCGCGACGGCGTCGTGTGCATCCGCGCGCTGCTGACGCCGGCGCAAGTCGAGCGCCTGCGCGCCGGCATCGACGCCAACCTGGCCGAACCCAGCCCGCGCGCCAAGGTGGCGAGTCGGCCCGGCGACCCCGGCTTCTTCATCGAGGATTTCTGCAACTGGCAGGACAACGCCGCCTACCGCGAGGTGATCTTCGGCTCGGCGCTGGCGCCCGCGGCCGGGCTGCTGACCGGCAGCCGCCGCATCCGCCTGTACCACGACCACATGCTGACCAAGGAGCCGGGCACGCGCGCGCCTACGCCCTGGCACCAGGACCAGCCCTACTACAACGTCGAGGGCGACCTGAATTGCAGCTTCTGGATCCCGGTCGACCCGGTGCGGCGCGCGTCCACGCTCGAGTTCGTCGCCGGCTCGCAGCGCGGGCCCTGGCTGATGCCGCGCAGCTTCATGGACAACCAGGCGAAGTGGTTCCCCGACGGCAGCCTGCAGGAGATGCCCGACATCGAGGCCACCTGCGCCGAGCGCACGATCCTCGGCTGGGCGCTCGAGCCGGGCGACGTGGTGGCCTTCCACATGCTCGCGCTGCACGCATCGGGCGGCGTCGACGGCGACCGGCGGCGGCGCGTGTTCTCGCTGCGCGTGCTCGGCGACGACATGGTGCATGCGCCGCGCGCCTGGGTCACCTCGCCGCCCTTCCCCGGCCTGGACCAGCGGCTGCCGGCCGGCGTGCCGATGGACGACCCGCTGTTCCCGGTGCTGTGGGAGCAGCCGGCGTGACGCTGCATGTGGTGCGCGCCGACGCGGTCGAGCCGCAGCGCTGGCAGAACGGCGGCGGGCTGACGCGCGAGCTGCTCGCCTGGCCCGATCGCGGCGGTTCAAGCGGCGACTGGGCCTTGCGCATCAGCGTGGCCGACATCGGCGCCGACGGGCCCTTTTCGGTCTTTGCCGGCGTCGAGCGCTGGTTTGCGGTGCTCGAAGGCGCGGGCGTGCGCCTGGCGCTGCCCGACGGCGAGCGCAGCGTCAAGGCCGGCGACGCGCCGCTGCACTTCCGCGGCGAGGCGGCGCCGCCGTGCACGCTGCTGGCCGGGCCGACGCGCGACCTGAACCTGATGATCCGGCGCGACGCCGGCCGCGGCGCAATGCAGCGCGCGCGGGCGGGCGAGGCCTTCGCGCCGCACGCCCGGTTGCGCGCGCTGTTCACCGCCGACGCGTGCACGCTGCGGATCGACGGCGCCGATGCGCTGCAGCTGCCGGCCTTCGCGCTGGCCTGGGCCGACGGCGGCACCGGCGCGTGGCGCATCGAGCCGGCCGCCGGCCAGCCGCCGCGGGCGTGGTGGCTGCACTTCGAGCCGAGGCCGGCATGACGACGACGCTCTGGCGCAACGCCCGCCTCGCGACGCTGGCCCCGCTGCCGGGCGGCGAGCCCTGGGGCTGGATCGGGCACGGCGCCTTGCTCACCGAGGGCGACACGATCCGCTGGGTCGGCGGCGAGGCGGCGCTTCCCGCCGGGCTGCAGGCCGAGCGCGACGTGGATCTGGGCGGCGCGCTGCTGACGCCGGGCCTGGTCGACTGCCACACCCACCTGGTCTACGGCGGCCAGCGTGCGCGCGAGTTCGAGCTGCGGCTGCAAGGCGCGAGCTACGAGCAGATCGCGCGCGCCGGCGGCGGCATCCGCTCGACCGTCGCCGCGACGCGCGCGGCCGGCAACGAGGCGCTGTACGCCGCAGCGCGCGAGCGCGCGCTCGCGCTGATGCGCGAGGGCGTGACCACGATCGAGATCAAGTCGGGCTACGGCCTGAGCCTGGAACACGAAGCGCGCTGCCTGCGCGTCGCCCGCCGCCTGGGCCGGGAGCTGCCGCTGACGGTGCGCACCACCTGCCTGGCCGCGCACGCGCTGCCGCCCGAGTTCGACGGCCAGCCCGACGCCTACATCGACGCCGTGTGCGCCTGGCTGCCGGTGCTGCACGGCGAAGGCCTGATCGACGCGGTCGATGCCTTCTGCGAAGCCATCGCCTTCAGCCCGGCGCAGACGCGGCGCGTGTTCGATGCGGCGCAGGCGCTCGGGCTGCCGGTCAAGCTGCACGCCGAGCAGTTGAGCGACAGCGGCGGCGCGGCGCTCGCGGCGTCGTACGGCGCGCTGTCGTGCGACCACCTCGAATGGCTGTCGGCCGGCGGCATCGGCGCGATGGCCGCCGCCGGCACGGTTGCGGTGCTGCTGCCCGGCGCCTTCTACTTCCTGCGCGAGACCCGGCTGCCGCCGGTGCGCACGCTGCGCGACGCCGGCGTGCCGATCGCGATCGCGAGCGACCACAACCCGGGATCGTCGCCGGGGCTGTCGCTGCTGCTGATGCTGAGCATGGGCTGCACCTTCTTCCGCCTGACGCCCGAAGAGGCACTGCGCGGCGCGACCATCAACGCCGCGCGCGCGCTCGGCCTCACCGACCGCGGCATGCTGCAAGCCGGGCAGCGCGCCGACTTCGCCGCGTGGGATCTCGAGCACCCGAACGAACTGGCCTACTGGTTCGGCCGCAACCCCTGCCGGCGCGTGGTCGCCGGCGGCCTGGAGCGCGACGCATGAACGACGCCATCTATGCGCTGGAGCGCGGCACGACGCCGCTGCTGGTCAGCCTGCCGCATACGGGCACGCGCATCCCGCCGCAGATCGGCGCCAGGCTGCTGCCGCGCGCACTGCAGTGCGAAGACACCGACTGGCATCTGGACAAGCTCTACGCCTTCGTGGCCGGCCTCGGCGCCGGGCTGATCGTGCCGCGGCACAGCCGCTACGTCGTCGACCTGAACCGGCCGAGCGACAACCAGCCGATGTACGCCGGCGCCAACAACACCGAGCTGTGCCCGACGCGCTTCTTCAGCGGCGAGATGCTCTACCGCGAAGGCCAGGCGCCGGGCGAGGCCGAGGTGCGCGAGCGCGTCGCCGCCTACTGGCAGCCGTACCACGACGCGCTGCGCGCCGAGCTGGATCGGCTGCGCGCCGCGCACGGCCACGCCGTGCTGTTCGACGGCCACAGCATCAAGTCCGAGCTGCCGTGGCTGTTCGACGGCAAGCTGCCCGACCTGAACCTCGGCACCGCCGGCGGTGCCGCCTGCGCGCCCGCGCTGCGCGACGCGCTGGCCGCGGTGCTGCAGCGGCAGCGGCGCTTCACGGTCGCGATCGACGGCCGCTTCAAGGGCGGCCACATCACGCGCCACTTCGGGCGCCCCGGCGACGGCATCCACGCGGTGCAGCTCGAGCAGTGCTGGAGCAGCTACATGGACGAGGCGCCGCCCTGGGCCTGGGACGCCGCGCGCGCCGCCGGCGTGCAGCCGCTGCTGCACGAGCTGGTGCGCACGATGATCGCGTGGCGGCCATGAGCGCTCCGGGCCGCTGCCAAGCGCGAATCCCGGAACGCGCAGCGTCGAGGGTTGTCCGGTGAGCGGCCCCGCGCCCGCCCTGCTGTGGGCGCCGCGCGCCTGGGTCGGCGGCCGCTGGGCCGAGCACGTGCTGCTGCGCATCGGCGCCGACGGCCACTGGGCCGAGGTCAGGCCCGGCGTCGCCGCGCCGCCGCAGGCGCAGGTGCTCGCCGGCCCGGTGGTGCCGGGGCTGGTCAACGCGCACAGCCACGCGTTCCAGCGCGCCTTCGCCGGCCTGGCCGAGCACCGCGAATCCGAAGCCGACGACTTCTGGTCGTGGCGCGACCGCATGTACCGCGTCGCGCTGCGCATCACGCCGGCGCAACTGCGCGCGGTCGCCGCGCAGCTCTACACCGAGCTGCTGCGCGGCGGCTACACGCAGGTGTGCGAGTTCCACTACCTGCACCACGCGCCCGACGGCAGCGCGTACGCCGACCCGCTGGCGCTGTCGTGGGCGCTGGCCGACGCGGCGGCCGAGGCCGGCATCGGCCTGACGCTGCTGCCGGTGCTGTACCAGCGCGCCGGCTTCCACCAGCACGCGCTGCGCGCCGACCAGCGCCGTTTCGCCACCGACGCGGGCACGGTGCGCGCGATGCAGCGGGATCTGGCGGCGAGTGCCCGGCCGCTGCTGAACGCGGGCGTGGCGGTGCACTCGCTGCGTGCGGCTGAAGCCGCGGCGATCGCGGCGCTGGCCGACGGCCTGGGCGACATGCCGATCCACATCCACGTCGCCGAGCAGCAGGCCGAGGTCGACGACTGCGTCGCCGCCACCGGCTTGCGGCCGATCGACTGGCTGTGCACGCACGCCGCGCCCGACGCGCGCTGGCAACTGGTGCACGCCACGCATGCCACGAAGGCCGAGATCGACGCGGTCGCGCGCGCCGGCGCCGGCATCGTGCTCTGCCCGAGCACCGAGGCCAACCTCGGCGACGGCCTGACCGACGTGCCCGGCTGGCTCGCGGCCGGCGTGCCGCTGGCGATCGGCTCCGACAGCCAGGTCACGCGCAGCTGGCGCGAGGAATTGCGCTGGCTCGACTACGGCCAGCGCTTGCTGCGCCGGCAACGCAACGTGTGTGCGGCGCCGGACGAAGGCCGGCCCTCGACCGCGGCGCGGCTGCTGCAGCGCGCGCTCGACGGCGGCGGCCGCGCAGCGGGTTTCGCGCGCTGGGGCCTGACAGCGGGCGCGCGCGCCGACCTGCTGGTGATCGACGCCGGCGATGCGAGCCTGCTGGGCGTGCCGGCCGAGCGGCTGCTCGACGCGCTGGTGTTCTCCAGCCCCGGCCGGCCG
>JAFEFZ010000287.1 GCA_018240325.1 Pseudomonadota bacterium | reverse complement strand
TCGGGCACAGCGTGGCCGCGTGCGCGTTGGCGCCGCACAGGCCGCAGCCGACGCAGCCGTCGATCACGGTGGCCACCGGGTCGACCTTCAGCGGGTCGGGGTTGTCCTTGACCGTCAGCGTCGGGCAGCCCGACAGCCGGATGCAGGCGTGGTCGCCGGTGCACACGTCTTCGTCGACGCCGTACTTCACGCGCTGCACGCGCTCGCCGCGCGCCAGCAGCCCGGCGACCCAGGGCTTGACGCGGCGCTGCCGCTCGAGCTGGCATTCGCCCTCGGCGACGATCACCTTCAGCCCGGCGAAGCCGGTGGTGAAGGCCTCTTCCAGCGTGCGCCGCATCGCGGTCACGTCGTAGTTGTCCACGGTGCGCAGCCACTGCACGCCCAGGCCCTCGAGCGTGCCCTCGATCGTGTGGTTCTTGTGCACCAGGCTCTGCTGCTTGTCGGCAGCGTGGTCCTTCACCGCGTCGTCGGGCGTGGAGATGATGTCCTGCGTGCCGGTGGCCGAGGTGTAGCCGTTCTTCATGATCAGCAGCACCGCGTCGTCGCCGTTGAACAGGGCGCTCTGCACGCCGGTCAGCAGCCCGTTGTGCCAGAAGCCGCCGTCGCCCATGACCGACAGCGTGCGCCGCTGCATCAGCGGCGACACGCCGGCGCGGCTGGCCAGGCTCATGCCGTAGCCGAGGATCGAGTGCCCGGACGCGAAGGGCTCGAAGGTGGCGAAGGAGTGGCAGCCGATGTCGGCCGCCACGTGCACGCGGCCGACATTGCGCTGCGCGAGCTTCAGCGCCGCGAACACCGGCCGCTCGGGGCAGCCGATGCAGAAGTTCGGCGGCCGCGGCGGCAGCGGCTCGCCCAGCGCCTGCGCCACCGCGGTGCGGCGCGCGTCGTTGGCCGCGAGCCAGGCGCGGCCGGCCTCGCCGGCAACGCCGGGCAGCCATGCGTCGCACAGGCGCAGCAGCCCGCGCGCCAGCACCTCGACGTTGTATTCGCCGTGCGCCGCCATCAGCGCCCGGCCCAGCAGCGGCGTCTGCACGTCGGCGCGGTGCAGCGCGGCCAGGATGTCGCGCTCGATGTATTCGGGCGCGCCTTCCTCGAGCACCAGCACCGCGCGCTTGCCCACGCAGAAGCCCACCACTTCCTGCGGCACCAGCGGGTAGCTCACGTTGAGCACCAGCATCGGCAGCTGCGCATGGCCGAAGGCGTCGGCCAGGCCGATCTGCTGCAGCGCGCGCTGCAGCGAGTTGTACAGCCCGCCCTGCACGATCAGGCCGACGCTGTCGTGCGTGCCGGCGAAGTGCTCGTTCAGCCCGTGCGCGGCGATGTAGGCCTGCGCCGCCGGAATGCGCTCCTCGACCTTGAGCTTCTCGTGCGCGAAGACCACCGGCGGGTGCGCGAGCTTCGCGTACTCGAAGGGCGCCGGCTCGGCCAGCGGCTGGCGCGCGGAGATGCGCGGCGCGACGTTGTCGCGCGCGACGAAGCTGCCGCGCACGTGGCAGGCGCGGATGCGCAGCTGCAGGATCGCCGGCATATGGCTCGCCTCGCTCAGCGCGAAGCCGTGCTCGACCATGCGCACCATCAGCTCCAGGTCGGGGCGCGGGTCGAGCAGCAGCATCGTGCTCTTCATCGCGAAGGCCTGGGTGCGCTCCTGGATCACGCTGGCGCCTTCGCCGTAGTCTTCGCCGCTGACGATCAGCGCGCCGCCGGTCACGCCCGGCGACGCCAGGTTCGACAGCGCGTCGGCGGCGACGTTGGTGCCGACGATCGACTTCCAGGTGACCGCGCCGCGCACCGGGTAGTGCAGGCTCGCGCCCAGCATCGCCGCGGCCGAGGCCTCGTTCGCGCAGGCCTCGACGTGCACGCCGAGCTCGCGCAGGTACGGCTCGGCCTGCACCATCACGTCGAGCAGATGCGACACCGGCGCGCCCTGGTAGCCGCCCACGTAGGCCACGCCCGACTGCAGCAGCGCCTTGGTGATCGCGAGGATGCCCTCGCCATGAAAGGTCTCGCCCGCGCCCAGGCGCAGCTGGCGGATTTCCTCGGTGAATTGCACTTCCATGGGGCGCGATTGTGCGGCTTGGCACGCCGCAGCTCGGCGTCGGGGAGATCAACGCGTGCGCGCACGCGGCCTCGGCCCGTGCCCTCGAGGAAGCGCCGGGGCCGGGCGCCGCGCGCCTGCCGGCTTGTCAGGCGCCGTCGCGCCGGTACGGCGGCAGCCGGGCGCCGCAGTCGCGGCAGAAGCGGGCGCTGGGCAGGTGGCCTTCGCTCAGGCACTCGTGGCAGGTGCGCGTGGTCTGCTCGCGCCCGCGCGCCTGCTGCACGAATTCGGCGCTGACGATGCCGGTGGGCACCGCCAGCGTGCCCCAGCCGAGCAGCATCATCAGCGATGCGATCAAGCGCCCGAGGTCGGTCTTGGGCGTGATGTCGCCGAAGCCGACGGTGGTCAGCGTGGTGATCGCCCAGTAGATGCCGACCGGGATGCTGGTGTAGCCGTTGTCGGGGCCCTCGACCACGTACATCAGGGTGCCCATCAGCAGCACCACCATCGCGACGAAGCCCACGAACACGAAGATCTTGCGCCGCGACGCCGCCAGCGCGCGCGCGAGCGCGCCGTATTCGTGCGCGTAGGCGCCGAGCTTGAAGATCCGGAAGATGCGCAGCAGCCGCAGGATGCGCACGTCGATCAGCGTGTGCAGCCCCGGCACGAAATAGGCGAGGTAGGTGGGCAGTGCGGCCAGCAGGTCGACCACGCCGAAGAAGCTCGTCGCGTAGCGCAGCGGGCGGCGCACGCAGGCCAGGCGGACCAGATACTCGGCGGTGAAGGCGATCGTGAAGCACCACTCCAGCACGTAGAACAGGGTGCCGAAGCGCGCATGCAGCGACGCGACGCTGTCGGCCACCACGACGGCGACGCTGGCGACGATGGCGCCGATCAGCGCCAGGTCGAAGGCGCGCCCGGCCGCGGTGTCGGCCTCGAAGATCACCGTGTACCAGTGCAGGCGCCATCCGGCCAACGGCCGCCCCGGGCCGCGCGCGTCGGCGGCTGCGGGGGCACTGGGTGCGGTTGCCATGCGGCGATCCTGCGGGCGCTCGATGCCGTGCCGGATTGTCACCCCGCCGCCGGCGGCGTGCCGGCGTCGGCCGCGGGCGCCAGCGCGGCGCGCAGCGCATCGACGCGCGCCGCGTGGATCGCGCGGCCGATCGCTTCGCCGGCCAGGCCGCGTGCCTGTGCGGCCTGCGCGAGCGCCGCGGTGTCTACCGCGAGCGCGGCCTCCAGCGCCTGCAGCAGGTGCGGGCGCTGCGCATAGGCAACGTGCTCGAAGCCGGTGCGGCCGCGCGCGTCGCATTCGCACACCAGCAGCAGCTCGGCGAAACGCGCGGGCCGGCGCAACGCGTCGCTGCGCTCGAGCAGCCGCAGCACGGCGGCCGGGCCCAGGTCGAGGCTGCGGTGCACGTGGCCGTGTTCGGCCGCGGCCAGCGCCGCCAGCTCGCGGCAGTCGCCGGGCGCCTTCAGCCGTGCGGCGACGGCGTCGGCGAGCGCGACGCTGCGCGCCTCGTGGCCGATGTGACGCGGCAGCTGCGCGGCGGGCGTCAGGCCCTTGCCCAGGTCGTGGCACAGGCAGGCCCAGCGCACCGGCAGCGACGCGCGCAGCGCGGCCGCGGTGTCGAGCACCAGCATCACGTGCACGCCGGTGTCGATCTCCGGGTGGTGCGCGGCCGGCTGCGGCACGCCCCACAGGCGTTCGAGTTCGGGCAGCAGCCGCGCGAGCGCGCCGCAGTCGCGCAGGGCCGCGAACATGCGCGACGGCCGGTCTTCCATCAGGCCGCGCGCCAGTTCCTGCCAGACGCGCTCGGGTACCAGCGCATCGACCTCGCCGGCCTCGACCATCGCGCGCATCAGCGCCTGTGTCTCGGGCGCGACGCTGAACGCGGGCCAGCGCGCGGCGAAGCGCGCCACGCGCAGGATGCGCACCGGGTCTTCGCCGAAGGCGGGCGACACGTGGCGCAGCACGCCGGCGCGCAGGTCGGCGGCGCCGCCGAAGGGGTCGACCAGCGTGCCGTCGGGCCGCATCGCGATCGCGTTGATCGTCAGGTCGCGGCGCGCCAGGTCCTGCTCGAGCGTGACCGACGGATCGGCATGCACGATGAAGCCGCGGTAGCCGGGCGCGCTCTTGCGCTCGGTGCGCGCGAGCGCGTGCTCCTCGCTGGTCTGCGGATGCAGGAACACCGGGAAATCGGCGCCCACCTGGCGAAAGCCGGCGGCGATCATCGCCTCGGGCGTGCTGCCGACCACCACCCAGTCGCGGTCGGCGCTGGGCTGGCCGAGCAGCGCGTCGCGCACCGCGCCGCCGACGATGTAGGCCTGCGCGCCCGGCGGCAGGCCGGGGCCGGCGGCGCTGCTCACCGGCCGCGGCCTTCTTCCTGGCGGGCGATGCCGGTGCCGAGCGCGGCCACCGCCAGCCGATAGCGCTCCTGCCGTCGCGTGGGGCTTTCATCGGCCGCGGGTGCGGCGGCCAGCGGCTGCCACAGCGACGGCTCGATGCCGGCCGGCGTCGCGTGGCGCTCGATCAGCGCGGCCGGCGGCGGGGGGGCCTGGCCGACCTGGGTGTTCTCGATCCGCGCCGCTTCGCTGCCCAGGTGCACGCCCAGCAGGAACAGGTGCCGGTGCAGCGGCGACAACTGCTGCTCGATGCGCGCGCCGATGCCGCCTTCGTCGGCTTCATAGCGCGCGGCCAGTTCGGCATAGGCGTGCGTGTCGGCGCTTTGCAGCGGCTGCAGCCCGCCCAGGCCGTACTGCGCGACGCCCCGGGCCGCGCCGCGCAGCATGGCATCCGCCAGCTTGGCCGCGGCGTCGCGCTGCGCGGGGGTGGCCATCACGGTCGAGCCGGTCAGCTCGCTCGCCGCGCCGAAGGCGAAGCCGAGCGAGAACACGGCCTGCCGGTGCCCGGCCGGCAGGCTGGCCAGGCGCGCCGGCGTGGCGTCGGTTGCTTCGGTCGAGTCGGCCATGTGCTCGCGCTGCGGGTCGCCGCGGCTGTCGTCGCCCGGGCCGGAGTGTTGCAAGGGCTCCTGTGCGGGCGCGGCGCCGAACAGGCCCGGCTGCAGCCACGCGAGCATGACGAAGCCCAGCGCGAGCGCCAGCGCACAGGCGATCACGAGCCGGGTGTTGAGCCAGGGGGGCAGCCGCCGCTTCATCGTCCGTATCCTTTGGCGGCTATCGTAGCTGCCGGCTGCCGGCGGCCGCTGTCGGCGGGAGCGAGGTGAACGCCTCGTTCGGGTCGCAGCCTTTTGCGGCCGTTCGTCGATTCGCCTCAACGGCCCAGGAAGGCGACGAAGAACAACAGGCTTCCCGAAGGACCGCAACGGATCGACAGCCGTTGCGGCCGATGGGCGCTTCGCTTGCTGCGGGCGGCGAGATGCGCGGTGAAGCGGTTGAAGGAGCGTGGGCGCGCGTGTGCGTGCTGCGGCCGTCAGCCGGGCTGGCGGCAGTCGAGCCGCTGGCGCAGCCGGTGCGCGACGCGGCGCAGCGCGGTGTTTTTCGACGCTTCGGCAGCCGCCAGGCAGCGGCACGCATAGTCGCGGTCGGCTTGCAGCTTCTCGACATGCACGTGGGTGCCTTCGGCGGCCAGAAGCCACTTCAACTCGACGATTTCGACCAGATCGAGCAGACCCTGGTCGTGGGCAGGTCCAGCAGTCATTGCGAAGTCATTGTGCAGTGCAGCGTAGTTCCACTCTAACGCCCCCAAAGCACCCGAGGCTGACAGCCGATTAGAGTCATGGCCCCAAGCTGCCGTCCGATTCCGCATGACGCAAGCAACCCACCCCGCGCCGCCGCTGACCGCGTTGTCCGGCCTCGACGACCGGCTGCGCAGCGCCGGCTTCGCGGTGATCGACGCCGCCGGCCTGTCGCGCTTGTGCGACGTTGCGGTCGCGCATCTTGACGGCTGGCGGCCTTTCTGGGACGCGCTGCCGCCCGACGCGCACCTGCGCGACGGCGGCCGCTACCGGCAGCGCCGGCACGGCAGCTTCGTGGTCGAGGGCGAGCAGGTGCGAGCGGTGCCGCAGCGCGCGCACTGGCAGCCGCTCGAGTACAACGCGCTGCACGGCGGCTTCGAGCGCTGGTTCGAGCCGCTGCCGCCGGCGCTGGCCGACGACGCCGGCTTCGCGCGGCTGCTCGCGGGCATCGCCCGCTGCGCCAGCGCGCTGCGCGGCGTGCAGCCCTGGTACGTGGAGGCGCACGCCTTCCGGATCGACTCGGGCGCCGACGGCATCGGCCGGCCCACGCCCGAAGGCGCGCACCGCGACGGCGTCGACCTGGTGGCGGTGATCCTGGTCGGCCGGCGCAACGTCAACGGCGGCGAAACCCGCGTGTTCGACGCGCACGGGCCCCAGGGCATGCGCTTCACGCTCACCGAGCCCTGGAGCGCGCTGCTGCTCGACGATGCACGCGTGATCCACGAAACCACGCCGATCCGCGCACTGCACGCCGGCGCGCCCGCCCAGCGCGACACGCTGGTGCTGACCTGCCGCGCCGGCGGCTTCCAGGACCCCGTTTGAAGGACAAGACCATGGCGGCCGCAGACCCTGAGCTCGCGATCGGCTTCGACGACGTGCAGCGCGCCGCGCAGCGGCTGGCCGGCGTGGCGCTGCGCACGCCGGTGCGGCGCTCGCGCCGCGCCGACGAACTGAGCGGTGCGCAGGTCTTCTTCAAGTGCGAGAACTTCCAGCGCATGGGCGCGTTCAAGTTCCGCGGTGCGTACAACGCGCTCGCGCAGTTCACGCCGGCACAGCGGCGCGCCGGCGCGATCGCGTACTCCAGCGGCAACCACGCGCAGGCAGTGGCGCTGGCGGCGCGGCTGCTGGGCATGCCCAGCGTGATCGTGATGCCGCACGACGCGCCGCCGGCCAAGCTCGCGGCCACGCGCGGCTACCAGGCCGGGCAGGCCGGCAGCGAAGTCGTGCTGTACGACCGCTGGGCCGAAGACCGCGAAGCGATCGGCCGGCGCCTGGCGCAAGAGCGCGGCATGACGCTGGTGCCGCCCTACGACGATGCGCAGGTCATGGCCGGGCAGGGCACTGCGGCGCTGGAGCTGATCGAGGACGCCGGCGCGCTCGACGCGCTGCTGGTGTGCGTGGGCGGCGGCGGGCTGATCAGCGGCTGCGCGGTCGCGGCGAAGCACCGGCTGCCGGGCATCGCCGTGTGGGGCGTCGAGCCCGAGGCCGGCAACGACACCCAGCAGAGCCTGCAGCGCGGCCGGATCGTGCGCATTCCGACGCCGCAGACCATCGCCGACGGCGCGCAGACCCAGGCCAGCGGCGAGCTGACCTTCCCGGTGATCCGGGCGCTGGCGGCCGGCATCGTCACCGTCAGCGACGCGCAGCTGGCGTCGACGATGCGCTTCTTCGCCGAGCGCATGAAGATGGTGGTCGAGCCCACCGGCTGCCTGGCCGCGGCCGCGCTGCTCGAAGGCGTGCTGCCGCTGCGCGGCGCGCGCGTGGGCGTGATCGTCAGCGGCGGCAACGTCGATCTGCCGCGCTATGCTGCGCTGATCGGCGCCGGCCCCTGAAGCGCGGCCGGCGCTGCGGCCGCAACGAAGAACAAGCGAGGAGACCCCATGGCCGACCCTGCATCCGCCGGCGCGCCGGCAGCACCTGCGGCTGCCGACGCCGAGCGCCGCAGCCGCGAGCGCGTCGAGCAATGCCTGGCGCGCAGCGCGGCGCTCGGCCGGGGCCGGGCCGAGCTCGGCGGGCGCACGCTCGACTACGACGTGCACGCCGCCTTCGTGCCGGTGGTGGCCGCCGGCCTGGCCGGCGCCGGCAACGAGCCCGAGGCCGCCGTCTTCGCCACCGCCTACCTGCTGCGCGGCGCCGCGGCGGCCGAGCGGCCGGTGTGCTTCGCCTTCAACGGCGGGCCGGGATCGGCGTCGATCTGGCTGCAGTTCGGCGCGCTCGGCCCGAAGCGCGTGGTCGTCGCCGACGACGGCAACCAGCCGCGCGCGCCCTACGCGGTGACCGACAACCCGGCCAGCTGGTTCACGCACTTCGACCTGGTGTTCATCGACCCGCCGCACACCGGCTGGTCGATCACCGCGGGCGAGGCGGTGCGCAAGAAGCTGCTGTCGGTCGACGGCGACGCCGATGCGCTGGCCGAAGTGGTGCGCGCCTGGCTGACGCGCCACCGCCGCTGGGGCTCGCCGGTGTACCTGGCCGGCGAGAGCTACGGCACGACGCGCGGCGCGGTGCTCGCCGACAAGCTGCAGGCGCAAGGCGTGTCGCTGTCGGGGCTGGTGCTGGTGTCGTGCGCGATGGATCTGCAAAGCCTGGTGTTCGCGCCGCGCAACGATCTGCCGTATGCGCTGTTCCTGCCCGGCTTCGCCAACACCGCGCAGTACCACGGGCTGTTGAAGGGCCCGATCGCGGCTTCGCCCGAAGCGGCGCGCGCGGCGGCCGAGGCCTTCGCCGCCGACGACTACGTGGCCGCGCTGCATGCCGGGCACCGGCTGGACGGGCGGGCGCGCAGCCGGATCGCGCGCCGCATCGCCGAGCTGACCGGCCTGCCGCAGCCGCTGGTCGAGCAGCAGAACCTGCGCATCAGCGACGAGCGCTTCTTCACCGAGGCGCTGCGGCCGCAGGGTCGGATCGTCGGCCGGCTCGAGTCGCGCGTGAGCGCGCCGATGCCGGCGCAGCAGGGCCACACGATGGAGTTCGACCCGGGCATCGAGGCGCTGCAAGGGCCCTACACGATGGCCGCGCTCGCCTGGTACGGCGAGGTGCTGGGCCTGCACGCCGCTGCGCGCTACGAAGTCTTCGCCGAAGACGTGTACCGCCAGTGGAACTGGAGCCGCGGCGCCGAGCAGGGCAACGGCTTCGCCTGCACCAGCCCCGACCTCGGGCGCGCGCTGCGGCGCAACCCGCACCTGAAGGTGTTCGTCGCCAGCGGCCGCTACGACCTGGGCACGCCCTACAGCGCCAGCGACTGGTCGCTCGCGCAGCTCGACGTCGATGCCGGCGTGCGCGCACGCATCACCCACCGCCACTACGACGCCGGCCACATGATGTACACGCGCGAGCCCGACCTGCTTCGCCTCGAGTCCGACCTCGCCGCCTGGCTCGGCGCCTGAACGCAGGCGCCTGCGCGGCACAGCGCAGGCGGCGGCGTGCGCGGCACCGCCGC
>JAFEFZ010000286.1 GCA_018240325.1 Pseudomonadota bacterium | reverse complement strand
TGGAACAGCGACAGCAGCAGCAGCAGCGCGCCGACCAGCACGGCGGCGATCCGGCCGAGCGGCCGGAAGCGCATCTCGGGGTCGAACTTGCGTTCGAGCGCGTCGAGCTGCGCCTGGTCGGGCGTGGTTGCGCTCATGCTGCCGCGGCCGCGGCTACTTCAGCACACCGGCTTCCTTGTAGTACTTCTCGGCCCCGGGATGAAACGGAATGCCCGCGCCCTGCACCGCGTTCTGCACCGTGATCAGCTTGCCCTTCGCGTGGCCCGCGGCCATCGCCTTCTGGCCGGCGGGGCTGTACAGCGCCTTGACGATCTCGTAGACCACCTGCGGATCGGCCTTGTCGCTCGTGACCCACTGCGCGCCGACGGCGAGCGTCTTGACCGCGCCGACGCCCTTGTAGGTGTCGGCCGGAATCAGGTCGTCGGCGAAGAAGCCGCTGCTCTTCTTCAGCGCCTCGGCCTGCGCGCCGTCGATCGGCAGGATCTCGATGCCGCCGCCGGCCGAGGCCAGTTCCGCAATCGCCCCCGCCGGTGCGCCGCCGGTGAAGAAGAACGCGTCGAGCGCGCCGTCCTTCAACTTGTCGCCGGCCTGGTTCGGCTTGATGTACTCGGGCTTGATGTCGGCCTCCTTGATGCCGTAGGCGGCGAGGATCGCGCGCGCGTTGATCAAGGTGCCCGATCCCGGCTCGTCGAGCGCGACGCGCTTGCCCTTGAGATCACCGATGCTCTTGATGCCGCTGCCCTTCTTGACGACGACGTGCACGCTCTCCGGGTACAGGTTGGCGATCAGCCTCAAGCCCGGCACGTTGGGCTTGCCCTCGAACACGCCGGTGCCCTTGTAGGCCCAGGTGGCGACGTCGGCCTGCGAGAAGCCCGACTCCAATTGCCCGCCGGCGATCGCGTTGACGTTGGCCAGCGAACCGTTGCTCGACTGCGCGGTCACGACGATCTTGCCCGGCTGGCTGACGGCGTTGGCGATCATGCCGCCCACGGGATAGTAGGTGCCGGCGGTGCCGCCGGTGCCGATGCGGAAGAACACCTGTGCCTGCGCGCCGGCGGCCAGGCCGGCGGCCAGCAGCGCGGCCGCGATGCGGGGAAGCAGCTTCATGCAAACACTCCTTGCGGTTGGGGCTGACGAAGCGGGCGATGGTAGCCGCCGCCCCCGCGCGCGCAGGGTGGTTCAATCCCGTACATGCCGACCACCGCCGACCCCGCCGATACCCGCCGCCGCTGGCTGTGCACCGCGCTGACCGACGACTTCAGCGGCCTGCGGCTCGGCGCCGAGCCGCTGCGGCGCTGCGCCGCCGGCGAAGTGCAGTTGCAGGTGCACGCGGCCGCGCTTAACTTCCCTGATCTGCTGATGGCGCGCGGCCTGTACCAGCTGAAGCCGCCGCTGCCCTTCGTGCCCGGGCTGGAGTGCGCCGGCGTCGTCACCGCCGCGGCACCCGGCCTGGCCTGGCCGCGCATCGGCGAGCGCGTCGTCTACCACGCCCAGGGCGGCGCCTTCGCCGATGCGCTGGTCGTGCCGGCCACAGCCGTGCGTGCGGCGCCCGCCGGCTTCGACGACGCCGAGGCCGCCGCCTACGGCGCGGTGGCGCTGACCGCCTGGGTGGCGCTGGTGCGGCGTGCGCAGTTGCAGCCGGGCGAAGTGCTGCTGGTGCACGGCGCGTCGGGCGGCACCGGGCTGGCCGCGGTGCAACTGGGCCGCCACCTGGGCGCGACGGTGATCGCCACCGGCCGCTCGGCCGCCAGGCTGCAGGCGGCACTTGCCGCCGGCGCGCAGCATGCGGTCGTGCTCGACAGCGGTGCCGCCGCGCTGCGCAGCGCAGTGCTCGACCTGACTGCCGGGCGCGGCGCCGACGTGGTCTTCGACCCGGTCGGCGGCGACGTGTTCGACGCGTCGCTGCGCTGCATCGCCTGGGGCGGGCGGCTGCTGGTCGTCGGCTTCGCCAGCGGGCGCATCGGCAGCGTGCCGGCGAACCTGCCGCTGATCAAGGGCTTCGGGGTGCTGGGCGTGCGCGCCGGCGAATACGGCCGGCGCGACCCGGTCCGCGGCGCGCAGAACCGGCAGGCGGTGGAAGCCCTGGCCGCACGCGGGCTGCTGCGCCCGCACATCGGCGCGCGCTTCGCGTTCGAGCAGTTGCCCGAGGCCTATCGCGCGCTCGCCGGCGGCACCGCGGTCGGCAAGGTCGTGATCGAGCGGCTTCAGAAGCAGGTGGCAACGGCATCGACCACGTCGTAGCCCTCGTCCACCACCGCCAGCCAGCGCCACTTGTCGAAGGTGGTGCAAGGGTGCGAGATGCCCAGGCCGACGCGGTCGCCGACCTGCGGCGCATCGGCCGCATCGGGCGCGAAGCGCAGGTATGCATGCTGGTCGTTCATCGAGCCGATCGTCCAGCCCGGCGGCGCCGGATCGAGCCGGGCTTCGGCCGCGCGCCACCAGTGCACCGGCAGCGGCATCTCGATGTCGTAGGACGCGTCGCGCTTGCCCGCCGACACGATCGCCAGCCCCGGCTCGGGGCAGGACTGCACGTTCGCCCACACCTCGAGCGCCGCCTGCAGCCCGTGGCCGCAGCCCAGGCGCTGGTCCACCGCCGCCAACCAGCGCCGGTAGCTGCCGTGGTCGTGCGTGGCGTAGCAGCCCGAGCGCAGCACGCCGCGCACCGGCTTCGACAACTCGAGCCGCAAGCCCGGCGCCACCAGGTCGAAGATCGACGAGCCGCCGGCGCTGAGCAGCACCTCGTCGGCCTCGAACAACGATTCGGCCGCGCACTGGCGCGCGACCGCCGCCACGCGCTGCATCAGCCCTTCGGCGAGCGCGCGGTCGTCGTCGCTGCGGCCGCTGGCCCACAGCCCTTCGTAGCACTCGATGCCGACCAGGCGGGCCGCCGCACTGGCCTTCAAGGCCCGCGCCAGCGCCATCGCGCCGTCGTGGCTGCGGCAGCCGGTGCGCCCGCCGTCCAGCCCGATCTCGAGCAGCACGTCGAAGGGCGGCAACGGCTGCGGCTGCGCGGCGAACCAGCGCTCGACCAGCGCCAACTGCGCGGGCGAATCGGCCAGGAAGACAACCGTGAGCGCCGGCCGCTCGCGCCGCAGCGCCGCCAGCACCGCCAGGTCGGCGGCGGCGAGCACCTGGTTGGCGATCAACACCCGTTGCGCACCGGCATCGGCGGCCACGCGCGCCTGCACCGCGTTGGCGACCGTGATGCCCCAGGCGCCGGCGGCCAGTTGCGCGCGGAACAGCTGCGGCGACATCGTCGTCTTGCCGTGCGGCGCCAGCTCGAGCCCGCGTGCGCGCGCGAAATCCTGCATCCAGTGCAGGTTGCCCTGCAGCGCGCCGCGGCGGATCACGGCCAGCGGCAGCGGCAGGTCGCCGCGCAGCAGGTTCCAGCGCTGCGCGGCGATCGCACGCCGCGGCAGCGGCGGCAGCGCCTGCGGCCAGCCCTTGTGGCCGGGGCCGCCGATCAGGGTGTCGTCGCGGTCGGCGTCATCCATCGCGCCCACGATAGCAGGCCGCACGACCCCGACGGCGGGCGGGATTGCCCGCGCCGGCGGCCGCGGCGGCTGGCACACTGTGGCCCGGATCAACTGCCCGAGCCCTGTCATGGCGCGAATCTGGACCCAGCCGCTGTCGGTCGACATCCTGCGCGAGGTGCACCGCGGCACCTCGCCCGAACACCTGGGCATCGAATTCCTGGAAGTCGGCGACGACACCATCAGCGCGCGCATGCCGGTGGACGCGCGCACGCGCCAGCCCTACGGCATCCTGCACGGCGGCATCTCGGTGGTGCTGGCCGAGACGCTGGGCTCGTGCGGCGCCGCCTTCTCCAGCGCGCCCGAACAGCGCACCGTGGGCCTGGAGATCAACGCCAACCACCTGCGCGCGGTCAGCAGCGGCTGGGTCACCGGCACCGCGCGCCCGATCCACCGCGGCCGCAGCACGCACGTGTGGCAGATCGACGTGGCCGACGATGCCGGCCGGCCGGTCTGCATCTCGCGCATCACCCTGGCCGTCCTCGACCCGCAACGCTGAAGCCGCCATGAACCCAGCCGCCGCACCCCGAGCTTTCGGACCGCTGTCGCACCTGCGCGTGCTCGACCTGTCGCGCGTGCTCGCCGGCCCCTTCGCCACGCAGAACCTGGCCGACATGGGCGCCGAGGTGATCAAGGTCGAAAAGCCCGGCGACGGCGACGACACCCGCGGCTGGGGCCCGCCCTTCGTCAAGGCCGACCCGGCCGCGCGCGGCGACTCGGCCTACTTCCTGTCGGCCAACCGCAACAAGAAGTCGATCACCGTCGACCTCGCCAAGCCGCAGGGGCAGGCGCTGATCAAGCGCCTGGCCGCGCAATGCGACATCTGCGTCGAGAACTACAAGGTCGGCACGCTCGCGCGCTACGGCCTGGACTACGCCGCGCTGAGCGCGGTCAACCCGCGGCTGGTGTACTGCTCGATCACCGGATTCGGCCAGACCGGGCCCTATGCGCCGCGCCCCGGCTACGATTTCGTGTTCCAGGGCATGGGCGGGCTGATGAGCATCACCGGCGTGCCCGACGGCCAGCCCGGCGCCGGGCCGATGAAGGTGGGCGTGGCGGTGGCCGACCTGGTCACCGCGATGTACGCGACGGTGGCGATCCTCGGCGCCGTCGAGCAGCGCCACGTCAGCGGCCGCGGCCAGCACATCGACATCGCGCTGCTCGACTGCCTGATCGCGCTGACCTCGTTCCAGACGCTGAACTGGTTCGTCAGCGGCGAGGTACCCAGGCGCCTGGGCAACGGCCACCCGAATATCGTGCCCTACCAGGTGTTCGCGTGCAAAGGCGGCTACATCATCCTGGCGGTGGCCAACGACGGCCAGTTCAGGAGCTTCGCGCAAGCGGTGGGCAAGCCCGAGTGGGCCGAGGACGAGCGCTTCAAGGTCGGCGCGGCGCGCGGCGCGCACCGCGACCTGCTGTGCGGGCTGGTCGCCGAGCTGATGATGGCGCGCACGATGCACGAGTGGATCGAACTGCTCGAGGCACACAACGTGCCCTGCGGGCCGATCAACAACATCGACCAGGTGTTCGACGACCCGCAGGTGCAGCACCGCGGCATGCGCGTGCCGATGCGGCACGCCAGCGGCGAGATCTCGCTGCTCGCCAGCCCGCTGCGCTTTTCCGACACGCCGGTGCGCTACGAGCTGCCGCCGCCGCTGCTGGGCGAACAGACCGACGCGGTGCTGCGCGGCCTGCTCGGCCTGGGCGACGACGAGCTGCGCGACCTGCGCGCGCAGCGCATCGTGTAGGCCGCCGATGGACAAGCACTACCTGACCCCGCTGTTCCGCCCGGCGTCGATCAACGTCTTCGCCGGCCGCGCCGACGACCCTGCGCTGCCGCGCCACGCGGCGCAGCTGCACGAGGCGCTGCGCGCGCAGCGCTACGCCGGCACGCTGAACTTCCTCGACATCGACACGCCCGGCACGCTGGCCGACCTGGCGCGGCTGCGCGCCGACCTGGCGTTGATCGCGCTGCCGCCGAGCGAGCTGGTGCGCGCGATCGAGCTGGCCAGCAGCATGGCCTGCCGCTCGGCGGCGCTGATCGGCAGCGGCATCGGCGCCGAGCAGGCGACCCAGCTGAAGGCGGTCGCGCGGCGCGAAGGCATCGCGCTGCTCGGCCCCAACAGCCTGGGGCTGCAGCGGCCGGCGCAGCAGCTCAACGCCGGCATCGTCGGGCCGCTGGCCGCACCGGGGCCGCTGGCGCTGGTGTCGCAATCGGGCGCGCTGACCGCGGCGATGCTCGACTGGGCGCGCGCCAACGCGGTGGGCTTCTCGTCGGTGGTGTCGCTGGGGCGGCACACCGGCATCGACATCGCCGACGTGCTCGACTACCTGGCCACCGACGGCGACACCCACAGCATCCTCGTGTACCTGGAAGGCATCGTCAGCGCGCGCCGCTTCATGAGCGCACTGCGCTCGGCCGCCAACGCCAAGCCGGTGGTGGTGCTCAAGGCCGGGCGCAGGCCCGGCGGCCGGGTGGCGGCGCAGACGCACAGCGGCGCGATCGTCGGCAGCGACGATGCCTTCGACGCCGCGCTGCGCCGCGCCGGCGCGGTGCGGGTGCATTCCTTCATCGAGCTGTTCTCGGCCGCGCGCTGCCTGGCGTCGCGCCAGCGGCCGGTGGGCAAGCGCCTGGCGGTCATCAGCAACGGCGGCGGCCCGGGCGTGCTGGCGGCCGACTGGATCGACGAGATCGGGCTGCCGCTGGCCGGGCTCGAGCCGGCGGCCGCTGCCGAGCTGGCGCCCAGGCTGCCGGCGGCCGCGGTGCTGGCCGGGCTGATCGACGTCTCCGAGGAAGCCACGCCCGAGCACTACGGCGCGGCGATCGCTGCGGCCAACGCCGACCCCGAGATCGACGGCGTGCTGGCGATCCACTCGCCCAAGATCGGCATCGACCCGGATGCCGTCGCCGCCGCGCTGGTGCAGGCGCGGCGCAGCATGAGCAAGCCGCTGCTGACCTGCTGGATGGGCGCAGTCTCGGCCGACGCCGGGCGCGCGATCCTCGGCGAAGGCGGCATCCCGAGCTTCGCCACGCCCGAGGCGGCGGTCGGCGCCTTCGGCAACCTCGCCACCTTCTACCAGAACCAGCTGCTGCTGCAGCAGACGCCGCCGCCGATGTCGACGCTGGCCAAGCCCGACGTCGAGGGCGCGCGGCTGATCATCGAGAGCGTGCTCGCCGAACGACGCAGCGCGCTGACCGAGCTGGAATCGAAGACGCTGCTGTCGTCGTTCCTGATCCCGGTCACGCAGACGGTGCGCGCGCGCAGCGCCACCGAGGCGATGATGCTGGCCACCCAGCTGGGCTTCCCGGTGGCGCTGAAGATCGATTCGCCCGACATCGCGCACAAGTCCGACGTGCAGGGCGTGGCGCTGGACCTGGCCAACGGCGCCGCGGTGCGCGACGCCTACACCGACATGGTCGAACGCGTCGCGCGGCTCAAGCCGCAGGCGCGGATCAACGGCGTCACGGTCCAGAAGATGGCGCCGGCGCGGCGCGGGCGCGAGATCAACATCGGCGTGGTCACCGACGACCCCTTCGGCCCGGTGATCGTGTTCGGCGCCGGCGGCACGATGATCGAGCTGATCGGCGACCGCGCGATGGAGCTGCCGCCGCTGAACCGCTATCTCGCGCACCGGCTGATCGAGCGCTCGCGCGTGGCCGAGACGCTGGCGGCGTGGCGCGGCGCGCCCGCCGCCGACATCGAGGCGATCGAGCAGATCCTGCTGCGCGTGTCGGAGATGGTGTGCGCGCTGCCGCAGCTGCGCGAGATGGACATCAACCCGATCATCGTCGACGCCCGCGGCGCGGTGGCGGTGGACGCGCGCATCGTCGTCGTCGACGGCGGCGGCCAGGCGGCGCGCACCGGCCTGGGCCACGCCTACCACCACCTGTCGATCCTGCCGTACCCGGCGCACTACGAGCAGGTGTGGCCGCTGGCCGGCGGCGGCGAATACCTGCTGCGGCCGATCCAGCCGCACGACGCGCAGATGCTGCAGGACTTCGTGCACCGCCTGTCGCCCGAGAGCCGCTACTTCCGCTTCGTGTCGTCGATCACCGATCTGCCGCCGGCGCTGCTGGCGCGGCTGACGCTGATCGACTACGACCGCGAGATGGCGCTGGTGGCGGTGCACAAGGAGCGGCGCACCGGCGCCGACGGCGAAGTCACCGAGACCGAGCGGCTGCTGGGCGTGTCGCGCTACGTGACCAACCCCGACCAGACGAGCTGCGAGTTCTCGATCGTGATCGCCGACGACGTCGCCGGCAAGGGCCTGGGCACGCGGCTGATGGAAAGCATCATGGAAGTCGCGCGCGACAAGGGCCTGGCCGAGATCGTCGGCCTGGTGCTGACCGAGAACGCCGGCATGCTGGCGCTGATGCGGCGCCTGGGCTTCCAGATCAAGCGCTTCGTCGAGAGCCCCGACTTCATGCTCGTCAGCCGGCCGCTGTAGGCGCGGCGGCGCAACGGCGCGGCGACAATGCCGCGCCGCTACTGCCTGCCGCCGCCCGCCATGACGCCCGAAGAATTCCGCAAGCAAGGCCACGCGCTGATCGACTGGATCGCCGACTACCGCGCCGGCCTCGAGCCGCGGCCGGTGATGGCGCGCACGGCACCCGGCGAGGTGCGCGCGCTGCTGCCGGCGCAGCCGCCCGAGGCGCCCGAGCCCTTCGAGGCGATCCTCGCCGATCTGGACCGCGTCGTCGTGCCGGGGTTGTCGCTGTGGCAGCACCCGCGCTTCTTCGGCTACTTCCCGTCCAACAGCTCGCTGGCCAGCGTGCTCGGCGACCTGGCGAGCACCGGGCTGGGCGTGCTCGGGCTGGCCTGGCAATCGAGCCCGGCGCTGACCGAAATCGAGGAGGTCGCCACCGACTGGCTGCGCCAGATGGTCGGGCTGTCGCCGGCCTGGCGCGGCGTGATCCAGGACACCGCCTCGACCAGCACGCTGGTGGCGCTGCTGTGCGCGCGCGAGCGCAGCAGCGGCTATGCGCTCGCGCGCGCCGGGATGCAGGACGGCGCCGCGCCGCTGGTGGTGTACGCGTCGGCGCACGCGCACAGCTCGGTCGACAAGGCGGCGCTGCTGGCCGGATTCGGCCGCGAGCACCTGCGCCTGATCGCGCACGACGCCGCCTACGCGATGCGCGCCGACGCGCTGGAGGCCGCGATCGTCGCCGACCTGGCCGCCGGCCGCCGCCCCTGCGCGGTGGTGGCGACCACCGGCACGACGTCGACCACCGCGATCGACCCGGTGGCGGCGATCGCCGCGGTCGCGCAGCGCCACGGCGTGTGGCTGCACGTGGACGCGGCGATGGCCGGCTCGGCGATGATCCTGCCCGAATGCCGCCCGCTGTGGGACGGCATCGAGGGCGCCGACTCGGTCGTGCTCAACCCGCACAAGTGGCTGGGCGTCGCCTTCGACTGCTCGACCTACTACGTGCGCGACCCGCAGCACCTGGTGCGGGTGATGTCGACCAGCCCGAGCTACCTGCAGTCGGCCGCCGACGCCGAGGTCACCAACTACCGCGACTGGGGCCTGCCGCTGGGGCGGCGTTTTCGCGCGCTGAAGCTGTGGTTCCTGATCCGCGAGCAGGGCGTCGAAGGCCTGCGCGCGCGGCTGCGGCGCGACCTGGCGAACGCGCAGTGGCTGGCCGACCAGGTGCGCGCCACGCCCGGCTGGCGCGTGCTCGCCCCGGTGCCGCTGCAGACGGTGTGCGTGCGCCATGAGCCCGAGGGCCTGGCGGGCGATGCGCTCGACGCCTACACCCAGGCCTGGGCGCAGCGGCTCAACCGCTCGGGGCTGACCTACCTGACCCCGGCGACGCTCGACGGGCGCTGGATGGTGCGGGTGTCGATCGGCGCCGAGGCGACCGAGCGCGAGCACGTGGCTGCGGTGTGGGCGGCGATGCAGGCCGAGGTGCGGCGCGGCTGAAGCGCCTGCTGCGACGAATCCGCTGCGCCGGGCGGCGCGGCCGCACTCAGCGCGCCGCGGCGTCCTCGGGCGGTGCCTGGTAGTGCCAGTAGCGCGCGGCCGCCTGCCGCTCGCAGCGGCTCGCGCCTTGCGCATCCCAGGTCCAGGCGCCACAGCGGTCGCTGCGCAGCAGCTCGATGCCCAGCGCGCGCACGCGCGCCTCGACTTCGGGCGCCGGATGGCCGAAGCGGTTGCGGTAGCCGCTCTGCGCCAGCGCCGCGCCCGGCGCCACCGCGAGCAGGAAGTCCTGCGTCGACGACGTGCGGCTGCCGTGGTGCGGCAGCACCAGCACCATCGAGCGCAGCTGCGCCCCGGCGCGCGCGACCAGCGCCGCTTCCTGCGCCGCCTCGATGTCGCCGGGGAGCAGCAGGCTGCGGCCGTCGCCGGCTTCGACGCGCAGCACGCAGCTGCGCGCGTTCGTCGGCGTGCCCGGCGGCGGCTCGCCGGGCAACGGGTGCAGGAACTCGAAGCGCACGCCGTCCCAGACCCAGCGCTGCCCGGCCGCGCACCGCTCGACGGCGAGGCTGCGCGCGGCGCGCGGCGGCACCTGCCCCTGGGGCGGCCCGCCGGGATCATGCGCCTGCGGTTCGCGCAACAGCGGGTGCCCGGATTCGAGCGAACTGCTGATTGCCGCCACCGGCATGCCGGCCAGCAGGCTGGCGGCGCCGCCGACATGGTCGGCATCGCGGTGGCTGAGCACCAGCCGGTCGATGCGCGTCTCGCCGCGGTTGCGCAGCAGCGGCAGCAGCACGCGCTCGCCGGCGTCGGCCTCGGGCGAATAGCGCGGGCCGGCGTCGACCACCAGCAGGTGGCCGCGGGTGCGCACCAGCACCGCGCTGCCCTGCCCCACGTCGGCTGCCACCACCTCGAAGCGGCCTTCGGCCGGCCGATCGAGCGGCGGCGCCGCCAGCGGCAGCAGCAGCGGCAGGCCGAGCAGCCGCAGCCGCGGCGGCAGCGGCAGCAGCAGCAGCGCCATGCCGAGCGCGGCTGCGGCCGCGGCCCAGGGTGGCGCCGCGGGCACGCTCCACACCGCCCACGGCGACGCCGCCAGCAGCGCCAGCCCCTGCGCCAGCGCGTCGACCAGCCACGCGGCCGGCCGCCACAGCGCCTGCCAGACCACGCCCAGCAGCGCCAGCGGCGTGATCAGCAGCGTGACCAGCGGGATCGCCACCAGGTTGGCGACGAAGCCCACCACCGACACCTGCTGGAAGAAGATCAGCGTCAGCGGCGCAAGGCCCAGGCTCGCGACCGCCTGGCTGCGCACGCCGCCGCGCAGCCCCTGCAGCGCGCGCCGCCAGCCGGCTGCAGCAGCGGGCCGGCGGTGCGGCGGATCGCCGACCATCAACAGCCCGACCGCCGCGAAAGACAGCCAGAAGCCCGCCTGCAGCAGCGCCCAGGGGTCGAGCAGCGTCACCGCCGTCGCCGCGGCCAGCAGCACCAGCAGCGGCGGCCAGCGCAGCCCGCCCGAGCGCAGCGCGGCGACGGCGGCCAGCATCAGCACGGTGCGCTGCGCCGGCACGCCCCAGCCGGCCAGCAGCGCATAGGCCGCAGCGGCCGCCACGCCGCACCAGCGCGCCACCGGCGGCGCCGGCCGCCACAGCAGGCAGCGGCCGCAGCGCCGCCACGCGATGCCGGCCAGGCCGCCGGCCAGCCACGCGAACATCGTCACGTGCAGGCCGCTGATGCTCATCAGGTGGGCGATGCCGGTGGTGCGGAACAGCTCCCAGTCGTCGCGCGCGATCGCCGCCTGGTCGCCCACCGCCAGCGCCGCCAGCACCCCGGCGGCGCGCGGATCGGCCACGCGCAGCAGGATCGCGTCGCGCAGCCGCTGGCGCAGGCGATCGACCGGGCGACCGGCCCGCGCGTCGAGCAGCCGCGCGCTGCCGTCGGCCGCGCGCACGCTGCCGGTCGCACCGATGCGCTGCTCGAACAGCCACAGCTCCAGGTCGAAACCGCCCGGGTTCATCAACCCATGCGGCTGGCGCAGCCGCACCGGCAGCCGCCAGCGCTGGCCGGCCTCGATCGGCGGCGGCGCCACGCCCAGCAGCGGGTCGGCGTCGAAGCCGCGGCTCCAGTTCAGGCTCACGCGCGCCGGTGGCGCGACGGCCACGCCGTCGAGGCGCGCGGCTTCGACCGCGAAGTCGAAGCGCAGGCCATGCGGCCCCGGCTGCGGCAGGCCGGTGACGATGCCGGTCAGCTCGAGGTCGCGCCCCTCCAGCGCCGCCGGCAGCCGCTCGGCCAGCCGCCAGCCGGCGCGCGCGCCGGTGTAGGCGAAGCCGGCCAGCGCCGCCGCCAGCACGGCGGCAAGCCACGCCGCCGGCAGCCGCCGGCGCGCAGTCGGCGTGGCTGGGCGGTGCCCGCGCTGCGCCATCCGCACCGCGGCCCATGCCGACGCCGCGGCCGCCACCGCCAGCAGCGCATAGATCGGCGCAGTCCACAAGCGCGGCTGCTGCAGTTGCAGCGCAATCCCGCCGAGCCAGGCCAGCATCAGCGCCGCCAGCCGCAAGCCGGCATCGGCCGGCACGGGCGACGATCCCGACTGGATCGGTGCATCCGGTGCATCCGGTGCGTGCGGCGGCGCGGGCGCAAGCCGCGCGTCGGCGGCGGCCTGCGCACCCCGCACCGGCGGCGGCCAGGCCGCCGTGTCCGGCCCGGCGGATGCGGGCAGCGGCAGGCGCGGCGAGCCCTCGGCTGGCATCGGGCCAGTGTAGGATGCCGGCCGCCCCCTACCCTGCGGCGGCACGAGCCGCGCCCCGCCATGTCAATTGCACAACGCCTGCAGTCCCTGGGCATCACGCTGCCGCCGCTGGCAGTGCCCGCCGCCGCCTACGTACCCTTCGTGCGCAGCGGCAACCTGGTGTTCATCTCCGGCCACATCGCGCGCCGCGACGGCAAGCCCTGGGTCGGCCAGCTCGGCGGCGCGATCGCCACCGACGAAGGCAAGGCCGCGGCACGCGCCGTGGCGATCGACCTGCTGGGCACGCTGCAGGCCGCGGTCGGCGACCTGGCCCGGGTGCGCCGGCTGGTCAAGGTGCTGAGCCTGGTCAACAGCACGCCCGCCTACACCGACCAGCACCTGGTGACCAACGGCTGCTCGGAGCTGCTGGTCGAGGTCTTCGGCGCGGAAGTCGGCGCGCATGCGCGCAGCGCCTTCGGCGTGGCGCAACTGCCGCTGGGCGCCTGCGTCGAGATCGAGCTGATCGCCGAAACCGCCTGATGCGGCGCGCGGGCACGCTGCTCGCGGCCATCGCACTGGCCGCCGCCGCTTCGGTGGCGCTGGCGCTGGTGTCGCAGCACCTGTGGGACATGCAGCCCTGCGCGTGGTGCGTGCTGCAGCGGCTGATCTTCGTGCTGATCGCGCTGCTCGCGCTGCTGGGCGTGGTGGTGCGGGTGGCGCTGGTGCGGCGCGCCGCATCGGCGCTGGTCGCGCTGCTCAGCCTGGCCGGCGTGGGCGCAGCGCTGTGGCAGAACCAGGTGGCGGCCAAGTCAGACTCGTGCAACCTGACGCTGGCCGACCGCATCGTCAGCGGCGCGCAGCTCGACGCCCGGCTGCCCGAGATCTTCCAGCCGCGCGCCAGTTGCGCCGACGCCGCGGTGCAGCTGCTGGGCGTGCCCTACGAGCTGTGGAGCCTGGCGCTGTACCTGCTGGTGCTGTTCGCGTCGCTGGCCGCCTTCGGCGCCGCCAAGCGCTGACCGGCGCGCCCCGCTTGCTTCTTCAGCGCACGACGGTGCGCGACTGCTCGCGCAGGTACAGCGGCAGATAGTAGAACGACGCGATCGCCTTGCCGGTGGAGCCCGAGCCCTTCCAGCCGCCGAAGGGCTGGTAGCCGGGCCAGGCGCCGGTGGTGGCGCCCTGCGCGCGGTTGGCGTAGGTGACGCCTGCTTCGATGTGCTCGTGGAACCAGTCGACCTCGTCGGCGCCGCCGTAGAAGCCCGCGCTCAGGCCGACCTCGCTGTCGTTGGCCAGCGCCATCGCCTCGTCGCGCGAGTGCACGCGCTGCAGCAGCAGGATCGGCAGGAACAGCTCCTCGCGCCACAGCGGGTGCGCCGGCGGCGCTTCGGCCAGCACCGGCGCCACGTAGTACCCGCGCGCCAGATCGCCGGCCGTCAGGCGCTCGCCGCCGGCATGCAGCGTGGCGCCGCCGGCGCGCAGCGCCTGCACCGCGCCGGCGTAGTTCGCATACGCGGCTGCGTTGTTGACCGGCCCCATCCAGTGGGCACGCGCGGTCGGGTCGCCGACGGCGATCGCCGCGATGCGCGCGCGCAGCCGCTCGATGAGCGCGTCGGCGACCGATGCATCCACGTACAGCCGCGACAGCGCCGAGCACTTCTGCCCGCTCAGGCCAAAGGCCGAACGCACGATGCCGGCGGCCGCCGCATCCAGATCGGCGCGCGCGCTGACGATGCACGGGTTCTTGCCGCCCATCTCGGCGATGCACGGCTTCGGCCAGCGCCCGGCCACGCTGTGCGCCAGCAGCCGGCGCCCGACCGCGACCGAGCCGGTGAAGGTGATGCCGGCCACCGCCGGGTGCTCGGTGAGTGCACGCCCGACGCTCGCCGCCGGCCCGTGCAGCAGCTGGAACACGCCCGGCGGCACGCCGGCATCGCGCAGCGCGTCGGCCAGCAGCCGGCCCGCCCACGGCGTGTGCGACGAACCCTTGGCGACCACCACGTTGCCGGTGACCAGCGCGGCCGCGGTCGGCCCGCCCATCAGCGCCAGCGGGAAGTTGAACGGCGCGACCACCGCCCACACGCCGTAGGGCCGCAGCACCGAGCGGTTGGTCGACACGATGCCGGCGATCGGGTCGTCGGGCAGCGCGATGTCGTAGCCCTGCGCGCGCTCGAAGTCGTCGGCGTACTGGCGGAAGAAGTCGACCGTCTCCTGCGCCTCGCCCAGCGCCTCCATCCGGTTCTTGCCGACCTCGAGTGCGAGCGCCGCGGCGATCGTGTAGACGCGCGCCTGCAGCAACTCGGCGGTGCGGCGCAGCAGCGCGCAGCGCTCGGCCGCCGGGCGCGCGCGCCACGCGGGCCAGGCGGCCTGCGCGGCGCGCACCGCCGTGTCGACGTCGTCGGCATCGGCGAGCGCGAAGTCGCCGAGCACGAGCGTGGCGTCGATCGGCGACACCAGCCGCTGCGCGGCGGCGCGCATCGCGTCGGCGCCGTCCAGGTACAGCGCGTGGCGCGCACCCAGCGTCGGCCTCAATTCCGCCAACGCCGCCTCGAACGCGGTGTGCATGCCCTCGGGCGGGTCGAACATCGTCGCGTAGGTCAGGCGAAAACTCATCGGGCTTGCTCCGTCGGCAGATGCCGGCCGATCAACTCGTCGAGCAGGTCGATCGCGCCGGCCAGTTCGTCCTCGCCGATCACCAGCGGCGGCGCCAGCAGGATCAGGTTGCCGCGCGCGGCGAAGGACACGCCGCGCGTACGCGCCGCCGCCAGCAGCGCGGCCAGCGCCGGCGGCATCTGCGGCCAGGGCGCCAGCGGCGTGCGGGTTTGGCGGTCGGCGACCAGTTCGATCACCGCGAACAGGCCGTCGCCGCCGCGCACGTCGCCGATCACGGCGTGGCGCTGCTGCAGCGCGCGCAGCCGCTGCAGCATCCAGCCGCCGAGGCGGCGCGAGCGCTCTATCAGGCCTTCGTCGCGGTAGGTCTGCACCGCCGCCAGGCCGGCGGCGCAGGCCAGCGGGTGGCCGCAGTAGGTCAGGCCGGTGTTGAGCATCCGGTCGGCGATCTTGTCGTAGACCGCCGCCGAGACGATCACCGCGCCCAGCGGCAGCGCCGCGCCGGTCAGCCCCTTCGCACAGCTGATCAGGTCGGGCGCGTGCGCGGCGCCGTGCTGCTGCCACGCGAACCAGCGGCCGCAGCGGCCGAAGCCGCTCATCACCTCGTCGGCGATCAGCCAGGCGCCGCGCTCTCGGGTCGCGCGGCGCAGTGCCGGCCAGTAGCTCGCGGGCGGCACGATGCCGTTGGTGCCGGCGTTGGGCTCGGCGATCGCCGCGACCGCGCCGGTCTGGTCGATCTTGGCCGCCACCGCCGCGGCCGCGGCGCGGCCGCAGTCGTCGTCGCTCGTGCTGCCGAAGGGGCAGCGGTAGGCGTAGGGCGGCGGCACGTGGTGCACGCCCAGCGCGGCCGGGTCGACCCACTCGCGCACGCGCGCATCGCCCGACAGCGCCATGCCCATGAAGGTGGCGCCGTGGTACGAACGCTCGCGCGCGACGACCGCGCCCCGCGGCTGGCCGCTCGCGAGCCGCGCGATCTTGACCGCGTTCTCGTTGGCGTCGGCGCCGGCGAGCGTGAAGAACACGCGCCCGCCGGCGAAGCCCGACACCGTGAGCAGTTCCTCGGCCAGCTCGGCGCGCACACGCGCGCCCCACTGGTTGGTGACGAAGCACAGCCGCTGCGCCTGTTCGGCGATCGCGCGCACCAGCCGCGGGTGCTGGTGGCCCAGGTGGCTGCACTCGGCGAGCGAGCTCATGTCGAGCACGCGCGCGCCGCCCTCGAGCTGCAGCCAGGCACCGTCGCCGCCGACGACGGTCGGTGCCTGCCAGGTGGAAGGCACGCACCAGCTGTGCAGCACGCTGGCGGCTTCGTCGGCGTGAGCGGCGCGGGCGGATGGATTCGGCATCG
The DNA here is from genome assembly GCA_018240325.1 of Pseudomonadota bacterium. Taxonomy (GTDB): domain Bacteria; phylum Pseudomonadota; class Gammaproteobacteria; order Burkholderiales; family Burkholderiaceae_C; genus Rubrivivax. The sequence continues at coordinate 408 of JAFEFZ010000286.1, read as the reverse complement.
TCGGTTGCGGCAGGAATCGCGGTTGCGGCCGATGCAGGCGGCAGCGGCCGCGCAAGTATGCCGGGCGCCGCGGCCATCGCCGCGGCGGCGGCGCGGCCGGTACGCGACGGCTCGGGCGCGAGCGCCGTCGGCATGCACGGCGGGCCAGCGGATGTCCGGCACGCATGCTGCCGGGTGAAGCACGGCCGGTTCGACGCACGCCGCACAATGGGCGCCCGCCACCAACCGAGGAGATCCCCGCATGAGCCCCTGCATCGTCATCTGTCACTTCCGTCTTCCGGTCCCTTCGGCCGAGCAGTTCATCGAGATCGCCAAGCGCTCGGCGCCCAAGTTCCGCAAGCTCGGCGCGCGCGGCCTGATCAGCAAGGACTACGTGCGCGGCGACGACGGCGCCGGCGGCGTCTACCT
>JAFEFZ010000285.1 GCA_018240325.1 Pseudomonadota bacterium | reverse complement strand
GCATCCAGCGCGACGGTGGTGCAGGCGCAAGGCGCCGGGCCGCCGATGCCGCAGCGCATCGCACCGCCGCAGCGCGGGCAGCGCTCGGCGCAGGCGTCGGCTGCGGCCGGCATCGCTCAGCCGGCGAACAGCGACCGGTGCCGGTCGCGCAGCAGGTTCTTCTGCACCTTGCCCATCGTGTTGCGCGGCAACTCGTCGACGACGAAAGCCGCCTTGGGCACCTTGAAGTTGGCGATGCGCGACTTCAGCGCCGCGACGACGCCGTCCGCGTCGGGCACGGCGCCAGGCTTGGGCACGATCAGCGCGACCACCGCCTCGCCGAAATCGGGGTGCGGCACGCCGACCACCGCCGACTCGGCCACGCCGGGCAGCTCGTTGATCAGCGCTTCGATCTCGGCCGGGTAGACGTTGTAGCCGCCGCTGATGATCAGATCCTTGCTGCGGCCGACGATGGTGACGCAGCCGCCGGCATCGATGCTGCCGACGTCGCCGGTCTTGAACCACAGGTCGGTGGTGAATTCCTCGGCCGTCTTCTCGGGCATGCGCCAGTAGCCCTTGAACACGTTCGGCCCTTTGACCTGGATGCCGCCGATCGCGCCGGCGCTGACGGCCAGGCCCTGGTCGTCGACGACGCGCAGCTGCACGCCGGGCAGCGCCGGGCCGACGGTGCCGGCGCGCCGCGCCTCGACCGGCCGGTACGGGTTGGAGGTCAGCATGATCGTCTCGCTCATGCCGTAGCGCTCGAGGATGGTGTGGCCGGTGCGCTCGCGCCAGGCCTCGAAGGTCTCGGGCAGCAGCGGCGCAGAGCCGGCGATGAACAGGCGCATGCGGGCGCAGGCTGCGCGCGTGAGCGCGGCTTCGGCCAGCATGCGCACGTACAGCGTGGGCACGCCCATGAACACCGTGGCCTCGGGCAGCCGTGCGATCACCGCGCGCGGGTCGAACTTGCCGAACCAGATCATGCGCGCACCGGCCAGCAGCGCGCCGTGCGACGCGACGAACAGGCCGTGCACGTGGAAGATCGGCAGCGCGTGGATCAGCACGTCGTCGCCGCGCCAGCCCCAGTATTCGTGCAGCACGCGCGCGTTGCTCAGCAGGTTGCCGTGGCTGAGCATCGCGCCCTTGCTGCGGCCGGTGGTGCCGCTGGTGTACAGGATCGCGGCCAGGTCGTCGGCGCGCCGGGCCGCGGGCTCGTGGCGGTCGCCTTGCACCGCCGCGCGCTCGAGCAGGCTGCCGCTGCGGTCGTCGTCCAGCGTGAACACGTGGCCGACGCCGGCGCTGAACGCGATCCGGCTGACCCAGCCGAAGTTGCGGCCGGTGCACACCACCACCTCGGGCTCGGCATTGCCGATGAAGTATTCGATCTCGCCGGCCTGGTAGGCGGTGTTCAGCGGCAGGTACACGCAGCCGGCGCGCAGCACCGCCAAGTACAGCATCAGTGCTTCGACGCTCTTGTCGGTCTGCACCGCCACGCGCGCGCCGGCCTGCAGCTCGAGCGAGGCCAGCAGGTTGGCGAGCATCGCGCTGCCGCGATCGAGGTCGCGCCAGGTGTAGTGCAGCGGCGCCCCGGGCCCGTCGGCGGTCTCGATCGCGACGGCATCCAGGTCCGCGGGGAAGGCCGCGCGCAGCGCGGCGTAGAGGTTGGCGTTGTCGGGCATGGCGGCTTCAAGGCGGTGGCGGCGCGGCCGCGCCGGCCGGGCGCTCACATCACGGCGTTCACCGCGCGCGAGCGGGCGACTTCGGCATTCACGAACTTCTCGTGGCCGGCTTCGATCTGCTCCAGGTCGTACAGGTAGTTGACCATCACGCCGAAGGACTGCTTCAAGCCCTTGGCCGACAGGTCGGCACCCGCGTTCAGGCGCTCCAGCCGGGCGCCGTTGTCGAGGTGGAAGCGGGCCACCGAGTCGCCGCCCGGCGTGGGAGCCAGGTGCACCAGGTACGCGGCGCACAACGACAGCAGCGCCGCCTGCGCCGCCGCATCGAGCCCGGCATGCACGGGTGCGTGCTGCAGCGCGCGCAAGTCGCCGCCCGCGGCGCTGCGCAACTGCTCGCGCATCGATTCGTAGTGCGCGGCGGCATGGCGCCGCGGCGGCGGCAGCGTGCGCAGGTCGGGGTCGGCCAGCAGCCAGGCGGCAAAGCCCGGCACCGGCGACAGCGTGCAAAAGCTGCGGATGCGCGGCAGCTCGTGCTGCAGCTGTTCGGCCACGCGCTTGATCAGGAAGTTGCCCAGCGACACGTTGCGCAGCCCCGGCTCGCAGTTGCTGATGCCGTAGAACACGGCCACCCGAAAGCGCTCGGGCGGCAGCGCTTCGCTGCGCTTGTCGATCAGCGGCGCGATCTGCGCCGGCATCTCGGGCAGCAGCGCCACCTCGACGAAGATCAGCGGCTCTTCGGGCAGCTGCGGGTGGAAGAAGGCGAAGCAGCGGCGGTCGGGCTGCAGCCGGCGGCGCAGGTCGTCCCAGCCGTCGATCGCGTGCACCGCCTCATGGTGAATGATCTTCTCCAGCAGCCGCGCGGGGGAATCCCAGTCCACCCGGCGCAACTCCAGGAAGCCCGGGTTGAACCAGCTGGTCAGCAGGTGGCGCAGGTCGGCATCGACCGCGGCCAGCTCGGGCTGCTTGGGCAGCCGCTGCAGCAGCGCGCGCCGCAGCCGCAGCAGCGCCGCGGTGCCGCCGCCGGTGCGGTTGAGCCGGCGCATCAGCTCCTGGCGCGGCGGCTCGGCCAGTTGGGTCAGCCGGATCTGGTGCGCCGCGCTCGGCTGCTCGGCATAGTCGGCGGCGGCCTGCAGCACCTGCTGTGCGTCGGGCACCAGTTCGCGCGCCAGGTAGCCGAAGAAGGCGTCGAGCTGCGCGGCCGGCAGCGCGTCGAGCTGCCCGAGCACGCGGCGCGCGATCGCCAGGCTGTTGGTTTCGCCGGGCTCCGACAGCAGCCGGCGGCAGCCCAGCACCAGGCTGCGCAGCTGGTGGTCGGCCTGCTGCCGCGCCGCGGCTGCGCGCCAGTCATCGAGCATCGGCGCGGGCCTGTCGTGCTGGCTTGGCCTGCCGGGCGCGGGGCCGGCGCGGGGCCGGCGCGGCGGCGGTACCCGCCACCGCCTGCTCGAGCTCGGCGAAGGCGTCGTGCACGTAGTCCGCCAGCGTCGACAGGTGCGGCACCCGGTCGGTGGCGATCAGCCCGAAGAACAGGTTGCCGGCGTAGCTGATCAGCGTGATGTTCAGCAGGTTGCTCGGCGGCAGCGTGCTCAGCGGGTGGATCTCCTCGAGCGGCGCGCCCATCAGGTACAGCTGCTGCTTCGGGCCGGGCACGTTCGACACCAGCGTGTTGCCGGTGGGCGGCAGCGTGTCGCTCAGGCGCAGCAGCTCGGCGCCCTGCGCCAGCAGCCCGGTGACGATGGTGTAGGCCTCGATGCCCTCGGGCGCCACGCTGTCGATCATCGTGCGCACGCTGCGCAGCGAGAAGCCGACGTTGCGCAGCCGGACCAGCGGGTCGTCGGTGGGCGGCGACAGCTCGACCTGGATGATCCCGATCTTGTTGCCGGCCGACTTCTCGCCCTCGCTGCGCAGGTTGACCGGCATCTGGATCGTCAGCGGCCCCTTGATCTCGACGCCCAGCTCCGACAGGAAGCGCCGCAGCGCGCCGTCCAGGCAGGTCAGCGCCACGTGGTTGACGGTCGAGCGCGTGCGCAGCCGCAGCGCATCGACGCGCGCCATCGGCACCGCTGCGGCGCTGAACTGGCGGCCGCTGGTGACCTGGCCGGTCAGCGGCGTGCGCGCCGTCGACACGAAGGGCAGCGCGATCGCATGCCGCGTCAGCGTCAGCGTCTCGAGCATCAGCATCGCCGCCAGCCTGCCGGCGCCGAGCGCGCGGCGCGAGTGGGTGCGCAACTGGTGCATCGCGCCTTGCAGCAGCCGGTTGGCGCCGCCCTCGCGCTGCCGGGACCGGCCGCCGTGCCCGATCGCCCAGATCGGCTGCAGCCGCCGGTCGGCGGCGCTGTCGTTCAGCCCCTGTGCCGTCCAGCGCATCATGGTCACGCCGTCGGCGCAGGCGTGGTGCATCTTCTGGTACAGCGCGAAGTGGCCGTCCCACAGCCCGTCGATCAGGTGCACCTCCCACAGCGGCCGGCGCCGGTCGAGCATCGGCTCGTGCAGCGCGGCCACGAAGTCGAACAGCGCCTGGCGGCCGTTGGCGCCGGCCGGCAGGCGATGGAAGTGCAGGTGCTGCGCCAGATCCACCGATTCGGCGTCCACCCATTGCGGCAGCGCCGTCAGCGACAGGCGGATCAGCCGGTTGAATGGCGCCTTCACGTCGGTGTGCTCGCCGAGGGTCTCGTACAACTTGCGCCCGAAATCGGCGCCGGCGCGCGGCGGCCGCGCGAAGACCAGCAGCCCGGCCACGTGCTTGGGGCTGGCTGCGGTTTCGGTGATGAAGAAGCCCAGGTCGAGCAAGGACAGATCGCTCATGGTGGCCGGCCGCGTGGAGCGTGGTTCAAGTGGGATCCGGATTCTGCGTCATTGCCGCCGCGTGCAAGCGCCGGACGCACGCTGCCGTGTGTGCGGGCGCGCGCGGGCGGCGATATCGGCGCCGCTATCATCCGGCCGCCGATGGCCGCCGCGACGCCGTGCATCGACCGTGCGCCGCGAGCCGCACCGTCCGCGCAAGGTCGGCGTCGAGGCGGCGCGGAGCCGGCCGGCACGCCCGCAGCGCCCGATGCGCCGCACCGCGGCCACGCGGCCGCCCCCTACTGCCCCGAAGGAGACTGAAGACGTGATTCGATCGACCACATCCTGGCTGGCCGCCGCCGTGATGGCCGCGACGCTGGCCGCGCTGCCGCTGGGCAACGCCATCGCGCAGAACAAGGGCGAAGTGAAGATTGCGCTGATCGCCAGCAAGACCGGCCCGCTCGAGGCCTATGCGAAACAGACGATCACCGGCTTCAACCTCGGGCTGGAGTACGCGACCAACGGCACGATGACGGTGGCCGGCAAGAAGCTGGTGGTCATCGAGAAGGACGACCAGGGCAAGCCCGACGTCGGCAAGACGCTGCTCGCGCAGGCCTATGCCGACGACAAGGTGGACATCGCCGTCGGCCCGACCGCGTCGCCGGTGGCGCTGGCGATGCTGCCGGTGGCCGAGGAGTACAAGAAGATCCTGCTGGTGGAGCCGGCGGTCGCCGATTCGATCACCGGCGACAAGTGGAACAAGTACATCTTCCGCACCGGCCGCAACTCGAGCCAGGATGCGATCAGCAACGCCGTCGCACTGGACGCCGCCGGCACCAGCATCGTCACGCTGGCGCAGGACAACGCCTTCGGCAAGGACGGCGTCAAGGCCTTCAAGGACGCGCTGAAGAAGGCCAGGATCGTGCACGAGGAATTTCTGCCCGCGGCCACCACCGACTTCACCGCGGCCGGGCAGCGCATCATCGACAAGCTGAAGGATCTGCCGGGCAAAAAGGTGGTGTGGATCGTCTGGGCCGGCGGCAACCCGTTCAAGATCGCCGACATGGACCTGAAGCGCTACGGCATCGAGATCGCCACCGGCGGCAACATCCTGCCGGCGATGGTGGCCTACAAGCAGTTCCCGGGCATGGAAGGCGGCCTGTACTACTACTTCGGCATCCCGAAGAACAAGGTCAACGAGTGGCTGGTCGCGCGCCACTACAAGGAGTTCAAGGCGCCGCCCGACTTCTTCACGGCCGGCGGCATGGCCGCGGGCATCGCGGTGGTCGAGGCGCTGAAGAAGACGGGCGGCGACACCGCCACCCCCAAGCTGATCGCAGCGATGGAAGGCATGAGCTTCGAGACGCCCAAGGGCACCATGACCTTCCGCAAGGAAGACCACCAGGCGATGCAGGACATGTACCACTTCCGCATCAAGGTGGACCCGGCCTTCGCCTGGGGCGTGCCCGAACTGGTGCGCGAGATCAAGGCCTCCGAGATGGACGTGCCGATCCGCAACAAGCGGTAGTCGGACCACCCCCGTACAGCGCCTTCGGCGCCCCCCCTCGAGGGGGCGACACCTGCGGACCGGCAAAGCCGGATCCGCGGTGTCCGCTCGATCGAGCCCGCCTTGCCCGCCACGAACCCGCTTTGCACCGCTGCCTGCCGTGCTCGAGACCCGCGACCTGACGATCCGATTCGGCGGCCACGTGGCCGTCGACCGCGTGTCCTGTGCCTTCGCGCCGGGCACGCTGACGGCCATCGTCGGGCCCAACGGCGCCGGCAAGACCACCTACTTCAACCTGATCTCGGGCCAGTTGCCGGCCACCGAGGGCCGGGTGCTGCTGAACGGCGAGGACATCACCCGGCTGCCGGCGCCGCTGCGCACGCACCGCGGCCTGGGCCGCGCCTTCCAGCTGACGCAGCTGTTCCCGAACCTGACGGTGCAGGAGAACGTGCGCCTGGCGGTGCAGGCGCGCGAATCGGGCCGGCGCGGCCTGGGGCTGGACCTGCTGAGCGTGTGGCTCGACCGCAAGGGCTGGATCGACGAGGCGCGGCGCATCCTGGATTCGGTGCGGCTGGACGACAAGCGCGACGCGCACGCCAGCAGCCTGCCGCACGGCGACCAGCGCAAGCTCGAGGTCGCGCTGCTGATGGCGCTGGACCCGAAGGTCTACATGTTCGACGAACCCACCGCCGGCATGAGCGTGGACGAGGTGCCGGTGGTGCTCGACCTGATCCGCACGCTCCAACGCCGCCGCGACCGGCTGATCCTGCTGGTCGAGCACAAGATGGACGTGGTGCGCGAGCTGGCCGACCGCATCGTCGTGCTGCACAACGGCCAGCTCGTGGCCGACGGCGAGCCGGCGGCGGTGATCGCGTCGCCGGTGGTGCAGCAGGCCTATCTGGGCGTGGTGCCGGAGGACGAGGACGGGCTGGCGCCGGCCCCTGCGGAGCGGCGCGAGCCGACCGAATCGCAGCGGCATGCAGGCCGCGACGCGGGGGCGGCATGACGGCGCCGGTGCTCGAGCTCGACGGCGTGCACACGCACATCGGCGCCTACCACATCCTGCATGGCGTCGACCTGGTCGTGCCGGCCGGCCAGGTCACGATGCTGCTCGGCCGCAACGGCGCCGGCAAGACGACGACGCTGCGCACGATCATGGGCCTGTGGGCGGCGTCCGCCGGCGCGCTGCGCTTCAAGGGCCGGGCCATCGGCGGCAAGGGCGCGCAGCTGCCGACGCCCGAGATCGCGCAGCTCGGCATCGCCTATGTGCCCGAGAGCATGGGCATCTTCACCGACCTGACAGTGCAGGAGAACATGGTGCTCGCCGCCCGCTCGGCGCGGCGCGCGGCCGAGCTCGACACGCAGCGGCTCGAATGGATCTTCGGCCTCTTTCCGGCGCTGCAGAAGTTCTGGCTGTATCCGGCGGGCAAGCTGTCGGGCGGGCAGAAGCAGATGCTCGCGGTGGCGCGCGCGATCGTCGAGCCGCGCGAGCTGCTGCTGATCGACGAGCCGAGCAAGGGGCTGGCGCCGTCGATCATCCGCAACCTGATCGACGCCTTCGGCCAGCTCAAGCGCCAGGACACGACGATCCTGCTGGTCGAGCAGAACTTCCAGATGGCGCGCGCGCTCGGCGACCGCGTGGCGGTGATGGACGACGGCCGCGTCGTGCACGCCGGCGCGATGGCCGAACTGGCCGATGACGAAGCGCTGCAGCAGCGCCTGCTGGGCCTGTCGCTGGGGGCGCATCAATGAACACGCAAGCGCGGCGGGCCGAGCACCCGGCCGCTCCCGAGTCGGCTCCTCACGGGCGTGAACTGCCCCCCGGGCAGTCCACATCCGCGCTCGGCCCCTCGGGGAACCTGCCGGGCTACTCCCCGGTCGAGGGGCTCCAGGTTCCGAAGGCCGAGTTCGACTGGAAGCCGCTGGCCTTGCTCGGCGCGCTGCTGCTGGCCGCGTGGCCGCTGATCGGCAGCAGCTCGACCTGGGTCACGCTCAGCGTCGCCGGGCTGGCGATGGGGCTGATCATCTTCATCATCGCGTCGGGCCTGACGCTGATCTTCGGGCTGATGGACGTGCTCAACTTCGGCCACGGCGTGTTCATCGCGCTCGGCGCCTTCGTGGCGACCAGCGTGATGGGCGGCATGGCCGACTGGACGGCGAGCGATTCGCTGCTGCGCAACCTGGGCGCGGTGTTCGCGGCCATGCTCGTCGCGATGGCCGCGGCCGGCGCGCTGGGGCTGGCCTTCGAGCGCGTGATCGTGCGCCCGGTCTACGGGCTGCACCTGAAGCAGATCCTGATCACGATGGGCGGCATGATCGTCGGCGAGGAACTGATCAAGGTGATCTGGGGGCCGCAGCAGATCGCCCTGCCGCTGCCGGAAACGCTGCGCGGCAGCTTCGTGCTCGGCGACGCGTCGATCGAGAAGTACCGCGTGCTCGCGGTGGCGATCGGGCTGGTGGTGTTCGCGCTGCTGCTGTGGGCGCTGAACCGCACCAAGGTCGGGCTGCTGATCCGCGCCGGCGTGCAGGACCGCGAGATGGTGGAAAGCCTCGGCTACCGCATCCGGCGGCTGTTCGTCGGCGTGTTCGTCGCGGGCAGCGCACTGGCCGGGCTGGGCGGCGTGATGTGGGGGCTGTACCAGCAGGCGGTGGTGCCGCAGATCGGCGCGCAGGTCAACATCCTGATCTTCATCGTGATCATCATCGGCGGCCTGGGCTCGACGCTGGGCTGCTTCGTCGGCGCGCTGCTGGTCGGCCTGATGGCCAACTACACCGGCTTCCTGGCGCCGAAGGTGGCGCTGTTCTCCAACATCGGGCTGATGGTCGCGATCCTGCTGTGGCGGCCGCAGGGCCTGTATCCGGTGACGAACCGATGAGCGCACCGGCCTGGTTCGCGCAGACCGGAACATGCTGAAGCGCCTGCTCTCGCACGACTACCCGCGCAGCCGCATCCTCGCGGTCGCGCTGGTCGCGATCGCGATCGCGCTCGCCTTCGCGCCGTTCCTGTTCCCGGGCAGCAAGGCGCTGGGCGTCGCCGCGAAGATGCTGGTGTTCATCCTGCTGGTGGCCAGCTACGACCTGCTGCTCGGCTACACCGGCATCGTCAGCTTCGCGCACACGATGTTCTTCGGCATCGGCGCCTACGGCATCGCGATCGCCAGCACGCGCCTGGGTGAAGGCTTCGCCGCGGTGTGCATCGGCGTGGCGGCCGCACTGGCGCTGTCGCTGGTGCTGTCGCTGGTGATCGGCCTGTTCAGCCTGCGCGTGAAGGCGATCTTCTACGCGATGATCACGCTGGCGGTGGCCGCCGCGTTCCAGACGCTCGCGTCGCAGCTGTCCGACATCACCGGCGGCGAGGATGGCCTGACGTTCAAGAACCCGCTGTTCTTCAGCCCGTCGTTCGAGCCCTTCGAGTCCGAAGTCTTGGGCTTGATGCTCGACGGCAAGGTGTTCAGCTACTACCTGCTGTTCGGGGTGGCGGCGCTGCTGTTCCTGCTGCTGCTGCGCATCGTCAACTCGCCCTTCGGCCGCGTGCTGCAGGCGATCCGCGAGAACGACTTCCGCGCCGAGGCGATCGGCTACCGCACCGTCGTCTACCGCACCCTGAGCAACGTGCTGTCGGCGCTGTTCGCCACCGTGGCCGGCGCGCTGCTCGCGATCTGGCTGCGCTACACCGGGCCGGACACCACGCTGAGCTTCGAGATCATGCTCGACATCCTGCTGATCGTCGTCATCGGCGGCATGGGCACGATCTACGGCGCGGTGGTGGGCTCGGTGCTGTTCGTGCTCGCGCAGAACTACCTGCAGGACCTGCTGAAGGTGGCGGCCGGCGCGCTCGGCGGCGTGCCGGTGCTCGCGCAACTGGTGTCGCCCGACCGCTGGCTGCTGTGGCTGGGCGTGCTGTTCGTGCTGTCGGTCTACTACTTCCCGGCCGGCGTCGTGGGACGGCTGCGGCTGGGCGCGCTGCGCCGGCGCGAATGAGCCGCCGCGCCGACTGCGCTGCCCGCCCGGGGCGCGAAGCGCGCCGGGGCCTGCCAGGCGCGGCGCAGACGGCCGCAGCTCAGCGCAACGCCGCCAGCGCAGCGGCGTAGTCCGGCTCCTGCCCGATCTCGGGCACCAGTTGCGCATGCAGCACCTTGTCGTGCTCGTCGAGCACGAACACCGCGCGCGCCGCCAGGCCGGACAGCGGGCCGGCATCGATGGCCACGCCATAGTCGCGCAGGAAACGGCTGCCGCGCAGCGTGGACAGCATCGTCACGTTCTTGATGCCTTCGGCGCCGCAGAAGCGGCCCTGCGCAAAGGGCAGGTCGGCCGAGATGCACAGCACCGCGGTGTTGGACAGGCCCGCCGCGTCCTGGTTGAAGTGGCGCACCGACGCGGCGCACACCGGCGTGTCGATGCTCGGGAAGACGTTGAGCACCTTGCGCTTGCCGGCGAAGTCGGCGAGGCCACGGTCCGACAGGTCGCCCGCCACCAGCTGGAATGCCGGTGCCTGGCTGCCGACCGCGGGCACGTTGCCGCCGAGGGGAACGGGATTGCCTTTGAAAGTGACGCTCGCCATCGCTGCACTCCTGATCGAGAAAGGGCCGTGATGGTAAGCGGCACGCGCGTTGCGCGGCAGGCGATTCCGGCAAGCCCTGCATTCGCGGTGCCGGCGCCGGGCACCGCCGACGCCACCCTGCAGCGGCCGTCCGGCGCGACGCCCCAGCCTTCGATCCGCCCGTCGTCCGACAAAGGCCCGGCCCGGGAAGTGCGGCGGCTCGGGCGGCATACTCCGGCGACCGTGCTTCTTTCCCACGACCGGAGGCTTCCCCCATGGCCGACACCTGGCTCCCCACGCTCATCACCGACACGCCGCAGGCCGGATTCGAGCTCGCGATCACGCTGAGCCGGCGCGGCGTGCGCTACACCCAGCCCGACACCGACGTGCTCAAGAAGCTGCGCCCGGTGTACGCCGAGGACGCCGATGCGCTGACGGCGGCATCGCAGGTCATCGCGATCAACTTCCAGACCGTGGCGGCCGCCAACAACTACTGGCGCAAGTAGGCGCCCGGCTGCCTCGACTCGAGGCGCCCGGCTGCCTCGACTCGAGGCGGCGCGGATCCATGGCGCGCGCCGCCCGCCGCCGGCAGCCTGCGGCTGCGCGCGCCGGCGGCGGCCGGCCCTGCGCTGCCGCAGCCTACTTGGGGCGCTTGTCGATCACCCGCCGCGCCTTGCCGACCAGCGTGCGCTCGATCGAATCGGGCGCACCGACGCTGACGGTGGCGCTGACGCCGATCAGGTTCTTGATGCGATGCTGCAGCTCCTGCGCGATGCCCTCGCGCGCCGCGTTCGCGTGCTGCGGCTGCAGCTCGACCAGCACCTGCAGGTCGTCGAGCGCGCCCGAGCGCGTGACCACCAGCTGGTACTGCCCCGACAGCGCGCCGTGCTGCAACACCAGCTCCTCGACCTGCGTCGGGAACACGTTGACGCCGCGGATGATCAGCATGTCGTCGCTGCGGCCGACGATCTTGCCCATGCGGCGCATGCTGCGCGCGGTGGGCGGCAACAGCCGCGTCAGGTCGCGGGTGCGGTAGCGGATCACCGGCAGCGCTTCCTTGGTCAGCGTGGTGAACACCAGCTCGCCTTCTTCGCCGTCGGGCACCACGTCGCCGCTGATCGGGTCGATGATCTCGGGGTAGAAGTGGTCCTCCCAGATCACCGGGCCGTCCTTGGCTTCGATGCACTCGCTGGCCACGCCCGGGCCCATCACTTCCGACAGGCCGTAGATGTCGACCGCGTCGAGCCCGGCGCGCACCTCGATGTCGTGGCGCATCGCCTCGGTCCAGGGCTCGGCGCCGAAGATGCCGACCTGGATCGACGAGGCGCGCGGGTCGATCCCCTGGCGCTCCATCTCCTCGATGATCACCTGCATGTAGCTGGGCGTGACCATGATGATGTCGGGCCGGAAGTCGGTGATCAGCTGCACCTGCTTCTCGGTCTGGCCGCCGCTCATCGGCACCACGGTGCAGCCCAGGCGCTCGGCGCCGTAGTGCGCGCCCAGGCCGCCGGTGAACAGGCCGTAACCGTAGGCCACGTGCACGATGTCGCCGGGCCGGCCGCCGCCGGCGCGGATGCTGCGCGCGACCAGGTCGGCCCAGTTGTCGATGTCACGGCGCGTGTAGCCGACCACCGTCGGCTTGCCGGTGGTGCCGCTGCTGGCGTGCACGCGCACCACCTGCTCGCGCGGCACCGCGAACATGCCGAAGGGGTAGTTGTCGCGCAGGTGGTGCTTGGTCGTGAACGGGAACTTCGCCAGATCGGCCAGCGACCGGCAGTCCGACGGGTGCACGCCCTTGGCATCGAAGGCGCGGCGGTAGTGCGGCACGCGCTCGTACGCATGCTGCAGGGTCCACTGCAGCCGCTGCAGCTGCAGCGCGGTGAGCTGGTCGCGGCTCGCGGTCTCGATCGCCTCGAGGTCGCCGGGGTTGGGCTGCTTGGCGGGCATGGTGGTGATGTTCTCCGGTTTTCGGGTCTTGGGGATTCAATCGGAAATCGAGGGGGGCCCTCAATGGCGCGCGAACAGCCTTGAAGAATTGCGATGCGCTTGCCGTGCGGATTCGGCACGGAAGCCGCCGGAGCCGCGCAGCGCGCTGCGATGATGGTGGCGCAGGTGCCGGGCCCATCGCTGGAGCGGCCACGCCGCACGCATGGCGCGCACGCTCGACGGCCTGCCGAGCGCCCCCAGGGCCGGGTTGCGCCCAGCCCGCACCCGCGGGGCCGATACAACTTGGGGCGGCCCGGCGTTTCCTCGAGAGCTGCGATCGGACATCGTGGTCGGGCGCTTGCGTTGACGCAGGGAGCGGGTCGGCGTGTTGCCAGCCGGCCGGGCCTGGCGCCACGGCTGCCTCCCGGGCCTGCTCCGCAGGCCCGGGAGGCAGGACCGCACCTGTGTCCGGCTCGCCCTCCCGTCTTCCAGCGAATTATGAGAATGGTGGGCGCCGGCTGGCATCCTGGCATGGCGGGGTAAACCCGCGGCACGGATCGGCCGGCCACGGCCGCGTGGCCTGGGTCACGGCGATGGGGACGCGCGTATCTTGAAGGAGCCGTCGGCGCACCCACGTGCTGCCGATGTCCACTCCTGTCGTCGGCGCCTGGTTGGTGGCCTTGGGCGCGGCAGTTGCCGGGCTGGTGGTGGGCTGGCCATGGATCGTGCGTCGGCGCCGCGCGCAGTTGCGCGCGCTGCCGCTGCCGCCCGGCTGGGCCCGGTTGATCGAGGAACAGGTGCCGCTGGTCAAGCGACTGCCGCCGGCACTGCGCGAGCGGCTCGATGCGCATCTTCGCGTCTTCCTGGCGGACAAGGCCTTCGTCGGCTGCCGCGGGCAGCAGGTCGGGCTGCAAGTGCGGCTGACGATTGCCGCACAGGCCTGCATGCTCCTGCTCGGGCAGGAGCATGGCGAGGTCTTTCCGCGGCTGCGCCAGGTGCTGGTCTATCCAGGGCCGTTCATCGTGCGCCGCCGTCAGTGGCTGCCTGGGGGCGTGCTCAGCGAGCGTGCGCAGGCGCTGGTCGGCGAGTCCTGGGGCGAGGGCCAGGTCGTGCTGGCGTGGTCGGAGGTGCTGGCGGGCGCGGCCGATCCCGACGACGGCCGCAACGTCGTGCTGCACGAGTTCGCGCACCAGGTGGACCAGGACGGCGGCGCAGCTGACGGCCGCCCCTGGCAAGCCCGGCCGGCCGACGCCCACCGCTTCGCCCGGGCGATGGAGGCTGCACGCGCCGCAGCGCAGCGGGGCGTGCCGCACCCGATGCCCGGCGCCGATGTGCCGCCGCTGTTCGACGATTACGCGCTCGGCGATCCAGCCGAGTTCTTTGCCGTGGCCACCGAGATCTTCTTCGAGCGCCCGGCGGCGCTGCAGGCGCAGGCGCCCGCAGTGGCCGACGAGTTGGCGCGGCTGTACGGCGTGGACCCGCGCCGTTGGTAACTGGGCGGCGACGCGGTGCCCCGTGCCGGCTCCGCTTCGCGTATCCACGCAAGGTGCCGAGCCAGGAATGTGCTTCCTGGCCCGGCAGCGGCCGCAGCCTCTGGAACGGCGGCCCGACGTGGTTCTCGGTCAGCGAGCGCTGCGCGGCTTCCGACAAGGTCGACGCCGATCACGTAGTCGCAGTCGATGCGCACGATGCCATCCCCCGCGGTAGGTGACATGGGGCTCGGCGCCCGTCAGGTCGTGCGGCTGCACATCCTCGGCGTTGTGGATCACGACCCCCTTCATGCGGTCGCGGGCATGGTACAGATCCTTCGTCAGTTCGGTCTGGCCGTAGACCACCACCGAGGTGCCGCGCTGCATTCGTGCAGGTCCACACGATCGAGCCTGTCGTGGTCGGCGATGAAGAAGCCGTCGTGGATCTCACCTTCGCGGCCCTTGCGCTGGCCGCACTGCGCCTCGCGCATCAGTTCCGCGAACCCATGCTCGAGCGCGCCCGCACGGATGCGCGCCCGCACGCACTCGCGGCTGTGCTGTTCCAGCAGCGCGTTGTCGATGCCCTTCAGGTCGAGCAGTTGCGCCAGCAACAGCCCTGACGGGCCGCCGCCGATGATGCAAACCTGAGTCCTCATCGAAGCGTCCATTGCCGGGATAGCGAAGCGATTCTTCGTTCGATGCAAGCGAGCTTGCTCGCGTTGCACTCGCGCACGACACGCCGGCCGCGGACCACCGAGTCGGTTGCGTACCTCGCGCCCGGCGCCGGCGGCCCACGATGCAGGCGACTTCGCGAACAATCTGCCGAAAGGCGCCAGACATCGCGTCGGTTCCCATGGCGTTTGCACCTACGCTTCACATCCCCCTCAGTCTGCTGCCGCAATGGCAGATCTACGACGACATGAATGAATCGACGCTGTGGTCGTTGGGTGCACTCGCGGTGCTGGTAGCCGTCGGCTGGTTGTATTGGCGACGTCGGCGACGATTGCACAAGGCGGTTCTTGATCGCAGCAATGCTGCCCGCACCCATCCACCACGCGCCACAGCCGCGCCGGCCGAAGCCGGGCCGAGCGCCTCGTTGCGGCGAGAGGGCCAGCATCGTGTCGAGGCCGTCCTCACGACGGATAGTTGCCCAACGGCCGAACACTCCATTACACGGCAGCCATCAACGCTCGCTGGATCAAAGGGGCGACGTGAGCTCGCCGAACCCGCGGCAACTGCGCCCGGAACCACGGCCGAGCATGCTCCCTTCGATCGAACGGGACTCGCTGATTCACAACCCTTGGCCGCCGTCGCAGGTGATCGCCCGCCCAGCCGCCAAGCAGCCCCGAGGCTCACGCCGGAGCCCGCTTTGCCGTCGGCACTCCCGGACGCAGAATCCGAAATCCACCCGATCGAAATCGCGCTAGTGGCGGCGCGTCCGCCGATCGCGCTCGAACACCCGATCGACGAACGCCAGGTGAAGCTGCAACAGCACCACCGAAGCCTGGCCCGAGTCCTGGTGGTCGATGACTCGCGCCTGGTCCGCGTAAAGACCGGCAGGCTGCTGTCGCAGCAGGGTTACGTGGTGGTCGAAGCGACCGATGGGCTCGACGCACTGCGCCAGATCCAAGCATGCGCGCCAGACCTGGTCATCACCGATGTCGAGATGCCCGGGCTGGACGGTTTCGGCCTCACCCGCCGACTGCGAGCGGATCCGTGCACTGCCCGAATTCCCGTAATCATGATTACGGCCGCCGACGAACGCCACCGGATTGAAGCGGCCGATGCGGGGGTCGATACCCTCCTTGGAAAACCCTACGCCGACGCGGAGCTTATCGCACACGCCTCCCGCCTGCTGGAGGCGGACATGACAGCGGTTGCCTAGCCGCCTGCGCCCGGAGTCGGCCTGATGCGCCGTCGGCGCCCGATTGATTCGAACCGACGCGAACCAGTCGCCTCACATAAGAAAATAGCCCGGATTCCTGAGAACCCGGGCTACCCCTGGATAATAGCCTGACAATGTCCTACTTTCACACGGGAACCCGCACTATCATTGGCGCAGAAGCGTTTCACTGTCCTGTTCGGGATGGGAAGGAGTGGTTCCACCTCGCTATGGTCATCAGGCTTGACTTGTTGCCTACAGACTTGTGTCTGAAGGCCAATTCATAAAGTCAAATCAGCGGATCACGCTGTCGGCATAACTCATATCGACGATTGTCAAAGTTATAGGGTCAAGCCGCACGAGCAATTAGTATCGGTTAGCTCAACGCATTACTACGCTTCCACACCCGACCTATCAACGTCCTGGTCTCGGACGACTCTTCAGGGGGCTCAAGTCCCCGGCAAGACTCATCTTGAGACGAGTTTCCCGCTTAGATGCTTTCAGCGGTTATCTCTTCCGCACTTAGCTACCCGGCAATGCCACTGGCGTGACAACCGGTACACCAGAGGTGCGTCCACTCCGGTCCTCTCGTACTAGGAGCAGGCTCTCTCAATCTTGCAGCGCCCACGGAAGATAGGGACCAAACTGTCTCACGACGTTTTAAACCCAGCTCACGTACCTCTTTAAATGGCGAACAGCCATACCCTTGGGACCGGCTACAGCCCCAGGATGAGATGAGCCGACATCGAGGTGCCAAACACCGCCGTCGATATGAACTCTTGGGCGGTATCAGCCTGTTATCCCCAGAGTACCTTTTATCCGTTGAGCGATGGCCCTTCCATACAGAACCACCGGATCACT
>JAFEFZ010000284.1 GCA_018240325.1 Pseudomonadota bacterium | reverse complement strand
TGCGGCTTCGAGCCAGGCACGCGCCACGGCGTGATGCGGGTGATCGGCCCGCGACGCAGCGACGAGCACATTGACATCAGGCGTCATCGCCCAGGGCCTCGAGCATGGCTTTGTTGCTCAGCGGGTCCACACCCGCCACCAGGCCGCCGCGGCCCTTGAAGACCGGCAGGCGGCCCCGCCGCTGCTTCGCGGATGCGGCGTGCGCACGAAGCCGCAGTTGCAGCCCTTCTTCGATCAAGCGCGTCAGGCTCGTGCGCTGCTGGGCCGCGAGAGCCTTGGCGTCCGCGAGAAGCTGATCGTTGAGGTCCAGGGTCGTTTTCATTGAAACATGATACAGATATCTGTACGTACAACGCATCGCCATGGCGCAGGCCGATCGAAAGGCCGTACGGCCTTTGCCCGCCTGTTGCGGGTCTTCGCAGCGCGGCCGCCAGCGCCAGATCGAGGCGGCTGCCGGCTCGCCGTGCACATCCGCCGCCTGGCCGCGCCGCGCCTACGCCTCCACCGGCTCCATGCCCGCCGGCGGCTGGTCGCGCAGCAGTTGCGCGATCACGCCGGCCAGCAGCGCGCGCACGGCGTCGGCGGCGCGTGTCGGCGCGCGGCCGGCGTCGTGCAGCACGCAGGCCGTCAGGTGGATCGGCGGCTCGATCGGCGTGGCCGCCAGCGTGCCGCGGCCCAGCATCGCCGAGAAGTCGCCCATCGGCACGATGGTCGCGCCCACCCCGGCATGCACCGCCGCCAGCATGCCCGGCAACAGGTTGGTCTCGGCCGCGATGTGCGGCCGCAGCCCGGCTGCGGCGAAGGCCGCGTCGAGCAGCTTGCGCACGCCGTTCTGCGGGCCGGCCAGCACCAGCGGCAGCGCGGCCACGCGCTGCAGTGGCACCGCGCGCGCATGGCCCGGCAGTTTCTTGCGGTCCACCAGGAACAGCCGCTGGCGGAACAGCGGCATCCGCGCCGGCCCCGGCGCCGGCTCGGGCTCGAAGACCACCGCCAGGTCGAGCGCGTGCGCGGCGATGCGCGCCTTCAGCGTCGCGCTGTCCTCGGTGACCAGGCTCAGCGCGACGCGCGGCAGCGCCTGGCGGCAGGCTTCGATGAAAGGCCCGGCCAGGAACGCGGCCACCGTCGACGACATGCCCAGGCTGACCGCACCGGCGATCTCGCCGCCGCTGTCGCGCACGATGTCGGGCAGCTTCGCGACATGGCGCAGGATTGCCTGCGCCTCGCGGTACAGCACGTCGCCGGCCGGCGTGGGCCGCACGCCGCGCGCACTGCGGTGCAGCAGCGCCACGCCCAGCGCCTGTTCCAGCTCGGCCATCTGCTGGCTCAAGGCCGGCTGCGCGACGTACAGCGTGGTGGCCGCGCGCGACAGGCTGCCGGCATCGACGATGCCGACGAAGTAGCGCAGGTGGCGCAGCTGGATCACGCGCGCCCCGGGTCAGCCGGTGCGCTGGGCAACGGGATGGATCATCGGCATGCGGCGAAGGGCGAAAGGCGGCAGGCGGCAGGCGGCAGGCGGATGCCGGAAGTATCGGTTGCCCGCGCAATCGTGCCGCACCTCACGCTGCGGGTGTGCCAGCATCGGCGCATGAAGCGCATCGTCCTCGGGTTGGCGGCACTGCTGTGCATCGGGCTGGCGCCGGCCGCGCCGCCACCGCGCAACCTGAGCGTGGAGATGCGCGTCAGCGAGGAGCAGTTCGACGCGCAGCGCGCGGCCCAGGGCTCGGTGGTCGTCGGCAGCCGCGGCGGCCGCGTCAACGCCGGTGCCGCGGTGGCGGTGCAGGCGGGCAGCTCGCGCCAGGGGCTCGATGCGATCCAGCGCGTGCTGGTGCTCAACGGCGGGCGTGCGACGCTGCAGCTGTCGCAAGGCGTGCAGGTCGAGGGCGCCGAGATCTGGTGGACGCCCTGGGGCCCGGGTGCCGTGCTGCGCAGCCAGTGGGTGGAGTTGGTCGACGGCCTGCAGGTGCAGCCGGCGTGGCCGGGCGGCGACGCGCCGGTGACCTTGGAGCTGGCCGTGCAGCGCCGCGCGCCGCTCGCTGCACCGCCGCCCGGCACGCGCGCCGCGCTGCCGGCGCAGTGGGGCGTGGTCACCACGGTGCAGGCGCCGCTGGGCGAGTGGGTGACCGTCGCCGAAGTGCAGGGCCGCGAGGCGGGCACGGTGGCCTCCGGAGGCTTCGGCGCTTCTACCGCCACGCGCCGGCGCCTGCTGCAGCTGCGCGTCAGCCTGCCGTAGCGGAATGGAGCCCTTCAGCGCGCGGCCGGCGGCGGCGCCTTCGGCCACAGCAGCCACAGCCGCAGCGGCTGCTTCGTGCGCCCGGCCTGCGCCTCGGCCGCCTCGCCCCAGCCCCAGAAGTAATCGGCGCGCACCGCGCCGGTGATCGCGCTGCCGGTGTCCTGCGCCAGCACCAGCCGCTGCAGCGGCCGGCGGCCCAGCGGCTCGGTCGAGTCGAGCCACAGCAGCGCGCCGTAGGGCACGCTCTGCGGATCGACGGCCACCGATCGGCCCGGCGTCAGCGGCACGCCCGCCGCACCGCGCGGGCCGAGCGCCGGGTCGGGCAGCGCCTCTTCGCGGAAGAACACCACGCGCGGGTTGCTCCACAGCATCGATTGCACGCGCTGCGGGTTGCGCCGCGCCCAGTCCTTGATCGCCGGCCAGTTGGCGCCGTCGGCCGGCAGCTGGCCCTGGTCGATCAGCCAGCGGCCGACGCTGGCGTAGGGCTGGTCGTTGGTGCCGGCATAGGCCAGCCGCACGCTGCGCCGGCTGCCGTCGGGCTCGGCGATCGTCAGCCGCCCCGAGCCCTGGATCTGCAGCACCAGCGCGTCCAGCGGGTCGGCCACGTAGGCGATCTCGCGGCCGCGCAGCGCCGCGGCCGCCGCGGGCAGGGTGTCGAGCTGCTGGCGCGTCCAGTAGGGCTTGCGCCGGCCCAGGTCGGCCGGCGGCTGGTGCAGCGGCACCTGGTAGGCGCCGCGCCGGGTGCGGCTGGCTTCGACCAGCGGCTCGAAGTAGCCGGTGAGCAGGCCGGCGGCGTTGCCGTCGTTTGCCTCGACGCGGTAGGGCTGCAGCCGCTGCACCAGCCAGTCGCGCGCGGCGCGGTCGTCGGGCGGCTCGGTCAACCGCGCCTCGGCGCACAGCGCGCGCCAGGCGGCGCCGGCGCGGTCGCAGCCGCGCAGCAGCGCACCCCAGGCGTCGGCGCTGCGGTCGTCGGCCCAGCCGGGCAATTGATCCCAGCCCACCGCCACCCAGCGGCTGCGCGGATGCGCGGGCGCGCCCGGTGCTTCGGCCGCTGCCGGCGCCGATGGCGCCGATGGCGCCGGCGCCCTTTGCGTCGCGCAGCCGGCCAGCAGCGCCAGCGTTCCTAGAATCGATGCCGACCAGCGCCCGGCAGCCCCGGCCGCGCGCCCGACCACCCCCGACCCTGCCCCGCTGATGCTGCTGCTGTTGCTCGAAGCCCTGCTGGTGCTCGGCCTGCTGCTGTTCATCGTCTGGTGGGTGATGTTTGCCGGTCGGCGCAAGGGCGAGCGTGCCGACGACGCGGCCGGCGACGAGCCGCCCGGCTGAAACCGGGCCCGCACGCGCGCCGGCGCCGCAGCCTTCATCGCGGCCACAGGAAGCTGGTGGGCCGCTCGCGCAGCCGCCGGCGCAGCGCCGCGCCGATGCGCCGGCGGTCGGCCGCGCGCACGCCGCCCGCCTTGGCCGCGAGCTTGAAGGCCAGCCAGAAGCTCACGCCCACGTTCAGCAGCCCGGTGGCCGCGATGCCCGCCACGCACCACCAGAAGCCCAGGCTGACCAGCACCGGCCAGCCGAGCGCGCCGGCAGCAGCGGCGAGCTGGCCGGTGGACAGCGTCACGTGGCGCACCTCCATCGGCAGCCCGAAGAAGCTGACGATCACCGGCACCATGCCGAGCATCATGCCCAGCGACACATTGGCGGCGACGCCGCTGATGTTGGCGCGCCACCAGGCGGCCCAGCGCGCGGCGCGCGGCGCGCCCAGCCGGGCGACGATGCCCGGGTTCCACGCGAGCGCGCTGTCGAGCCGGTGGAACACGAACCAGTTCTCCACCCAGCCGGCGATCACCGAGCTGGCGAACAGCAGCACGCCGGTGAAGGCCGCGTACAGCGCAGTCGGGCCGAGCAGCGTCAGCGAATGCAGCACGTACTCGGCCTGCGCCGCGCCCACCGGCGGCGCACCGAAGACCCAGGCCGCCAGCAGTTGCGCGCCCAGCACCAGCGGCCCCACCAGCGCCAGGTTGCCGAAGATGCCGGCCGCCTGCGTGCGCAGCAGGTGCGCCACGTCGTCGACGAAGGCCTCCACCTTGGCGTCGCTGCCCAGGTCGCCGAGGCGGTGCGCCATCGCCGGCGCCGTCATCGCCGGCTGCTTGGTCGCCACCGTCCAGTGCGCGAGCATGATCGCGACGAAGCTCAGCGAGTAGTTGACGCCCGCCCAGAAGCCGCCCCAGAAGGCCGCCAGGCCGAGCGCGCCGATGCCGAACTTGGCGAAGGTGGTGATCGACATCACCGCGCCGCCGCCGGCGGCGTGGCGCAGCATCTCGCCGTACTCGGTGCGCGTGCGGGCGATGTAGTGCTCGCCGGTTTCGGCGCTGCGCTCGGCCATCTTGCGCGCCAGCTGCGCGTAGTGCTGCGCCAGCAGCGCGCGCACGCGGCGGCGCTGGTGCAGCGTGCGCACCAGCGACACCGCCAGCCGCTGCAGCTCGGGCTCGGGCTCGGGCGCGAGCACGCAGTCGAGCAACTGCTCGATGCGGTGCAGCCGCTCGTGCATCTGCTCGGCCTCGAACACGATGTCCACCGACACGCCGTATTCCTCGAGGTGCTCGGTGATGCTGGCGCCGGCGCGGCGGCAGTCGTCGAGCAGTGCGCGCAGCAGGTTCACGTCGGCGTGCAGCGCCGCCGCCTGCGGGTCGAGCAGGTCCTGACGCACCTGCTCGGCGGCGGCGGCGAGCCGGCGAAAGGGCTCCGACGCCAGCGCCGCCTCGCTCATGCGCTGGCGCAGCGGCGCCGAGAAGCCGGCCGCGCGCACCGCGCTGACCAGGAAGGTCATCGCGTCGAGCATCTGCGCGCGCCAGCCGGCGGGCGCCGCGCCGCCGGTGCTGCGCAGCGCTGCCGACAGCCGCTTCAGCGTGGCCGCGTCGATCGCCTCGATCCAGGCGTCGTCGTCGTCGCGCAGCAGCAGCGGGAACAGCTCGGCCAGCTCGCTGGTGTCGGGCGTCAGCGGCAGCAGCCGCAGGCGCAGCCGGTCGGCGATCTCGCTGGACAGCGACATGCGCGGGCCGAAGCCGAAGTCGCTGAACAGCCCGGCACCGCGCAGCTCCTGGAAGAAGCGCGCGAACAGCGCGCCCACGCGCTGCGCATGCTCCGGGTGCTTGGCCAGCACGTTCAGCAGGTGGCGCAGCCGCAGCACCGGCGGCGGCGTGCGCGGCGCTTCGGCTGCATCGGCCGCGGCAGCATCGGCAGCGGCGTCGGCCGGCGCGCGCACCCGCGGCGCGTGGCGCAGCCACTCCATCAGCCGTGCCAGCCACAGGTGGCGCTCGGCCCGCGGCGCGCGCGGGTCGGCCGCGTTGAGCAGCGCGGTCAGGTCCCAGCTGTCGCGCCGCCGGCCGCCCCGCAGCTTCAATGCAGTGCGCCCGGGCGGGCCAGCGTCAGCGGCGCGACCGCCGCGTCAAAGGCGTGCGCGTCCTCGGTCATGCAGAAGAAGGTGCCCTGCATCGTGCCCAGCGGCGTGGCGATGCGCGTCCAGCTGGTGTACTCGAAGCGCTCGCCCGGCTTGAGCAGCGGCTGGTGGCCCACCACCGCCAGGCCGCGCACCTCTTCGGCATGGCCGATGGCGTCGGTGAAGATCCAGTGGCGCGCGACCAGTTGCGCGGCGACGTCGCCGTCGTTGACGATCGTCACGGTGTACGCGAAGGCGAACGGGCCCTCGGGCTCCTGCGACTGCTCGGGCAGGAACTCGGTCTTGACCTGGCAGCTGAAATGCGGGCGGCTCATCGAATGGGGGATCTTCGCGCAGCGCCTGCGCCGGCTTCGCCCTGCGGGCTGTCCCGGCGGGCACCGTACGTGGCGATTCTAGGCAGCACCGGCTCCTAGAATCGGCACCGTCTTCCGGCACCGAACGCCATGCCCGACTACCGCATCGCCCCGAGCATCCTGTCGGCCGACTTTGCCCGGCTGGGCGACGAGCTGCGCGCGGTGATCGCCGCCGGCGCCGACTGGATCCACTTCGACGTGATGGACAACCATTACGTGCCCAACCTGAGCTTCGGCCCGATGGTGTGCCGCGCGCTGCGCCCGCACGCGGCGCGCGCCGACGGCACGCCGGTGCCGATCGACGTGCACCTGATGGTGCAGCCGGTGGACGCGCTGGCGCAGGCCTTCGCCGAGGCCGGCGCCGACTGGATCAGCTTCCACCCCGACGCCAGCATCCACGTGGACCGCACGCTGCAGCTGATCCGCGCCGCCGGCTGCAAGGCCGGGCTGGTGTTCAACCCGGCGGCGCCGGTGGACCTGCTCGAGTGGGTGCTCGACAAGGTGGACCTGGTGCTGCTGATGAGCGTGAACCCGGGCTTCGGCGGCCAGGGCTTCATCGACAGCGCGCTGCGCAAGGCCGAGCGCGTGCGCCGGCTGATCGACGCGAGCGGCCGCGACATCCGGCTCGAGGTGGACGGCGGCATCAAGGTGGACAACATCCGGCGCGTGGCCGACGCCGGCGCCGACACCTTCGTCGCCGGCAGCGCGGTGTTCGGCCAGCCCGACTACCGCACGGTGATCAACGCGATGCGCGCCGAGCTGGCGCGCGGCTGACACGCGCGGCTGACACGCGCGCCGGCACATCCCCGGCCGCGCGCGCTCAGCGCCGCGTGCGGCATTCGACGTGGCCGGGCTTGCCGCGTTCGTAGATGAAGGCGTCGCGCCCCTTGATCCAGAACTCGAAGCGCTCGTCGGCATCGGCGTAGCGCGCGCCCGAGGCCGAGATCGCCTGCGGCAGCGACAGCATGCGGCCGTCGGACAGTGCCAGCGACACGCTGGTCTGCTCGCCGTTGTTGAAGACGGCATCCACCGTCGCGCCGCCCTGGCACCGGTACCGCGCGTGCACGATGCCGCCAGCCGTGGCCGGGCTGCACAGGCCGACGAAGACCGCGTGCGCCGCGCAGGTGCGGCCGTTCGCGAAGCGGCAGCTGCCCTGCTCGGGCGTGGCGTTGCCGGCCGACAGCAGCCGCCAGTGACCGCCGCGCAGCGCGCACCAGCGTGCCTCGGGCGTCGCGTAGCCGGTGATCTTCAGGCCGCCGGCCGGGCATTCGCCGCGCAGCAGCGCCCATTCCTCGCACTGGCGGTTGTCCTCGAAGCGGCACACGCCGAAGCTGCCGCCGCTGCCGTCGCGCTCGGTCACGAGCTCGCCGCCCTGCGCGACGCAATAGGCCGACGCCGGGTTGGGGATTGCCGCGGTCTCGGCCCTGGCGGCCGTGATGCCGAGCGCCGCGCAGGCGGCCCACAACAGGTGCACGAGGCGGGCTGGCCACAGCGTCATGACGATTTCCGGTTCGAGTGTGTCGTTCGGCCCACGGCTGCTGATGCCGCGGCGGGGCCGGGTTCGGACGTCGCGCGCGGCGGCGGATCGGCCGCGCGACGCCGCGATGATGCCTGCGCCGGCCAGCGGCGCGGCGCCGGCGGAGCCGACGGCAAGGCTGCGGCACCCGCAGTCCCGACTCGCATCCACGCCCGCGCCCAAGCCCGCGAGGCAGCACTTATGCTGCGGGTTTCGATCCGCAGCCCTGCCGGAGACCGCGATGCCGCGCTTCCCGTCCCGCCCTTCGTCCCGCCGTGAATTCCTGGCCGGCTCCGCCGCGCTGGCCGCCGGCCCGCTGCTCGCCACCGCCGGCTGCGCGTCGGCGCCGCCCTACCGCGGCGTGCCGCTGAGCGTGCAGCAGCAGCTCGACCTGACGGCGGTGCAGGCGGTCGCGGCGATCGCCGACGGCAGCCTCAACGCCGAGACCTACGTGAGCACGCTGCTCGACCGCGCCGACGCACTGCAGGACCTGCACGCGCTGCTGGCAGTGGACCGCGCGGGCGCGATCGCCGCCGCCCGCGACGTCGACGCGCGCCGCGACACGCAGCGGCCGCTGCGCCGGCTGGCCGGGCTGCCGATCGTCGTCAAGGACAACATCAACAGCGAGCGCATGCCCACCACCGCCGGCACGCCGGCGCTGCGCGGCGTGCAGGCGCGGCGCAACGCACCGACGCTGCAGAAGCTGGTCGATGCCGGCGCGATCGTGCTGGCCAAGACGAACCTGCACGAGCTCGCCTTCGGCATCACCAGCACCAACCTCGCCACCGGCGCGGTGCGCAACCCCTACGACCGCAGCCGCATCCCGGGCGGCTCGTCGGGCGGCACGGCCGCGGCGATCGCCGCGCGCATCGCGCCCGCCGGGCTGGGCACCGACACCGGCGGCTCGGTGCGCATCCCGGCCGCGCTGTGCGGCATCGTCGGCCTGCGCCCTTCCGTGGGCAACAACATCGACCAGCGCCGCTGCACCGACACCGGCGCGGTGGTGCCGATCAGCCATACGCGCGACACCGTCGGCCCGATGGCGCGCACCGTGGCCGACGTGGCGCTGCTCGACTCCGTGATCACCTTCACCGCGCCGGCGCAGCCGGCGGCGCTGCGCGGCCTGCGCCTCGGCGTGCCGCCGTCGTTCTGGGCGGGGCTGGACCGCGATCTGGCGGCGGTGGTGCAGGCCGCGCGCGCGAAGCTGGCCGATGCCGGCGTCGTCTTCATCGAGGCCGACCTGCCGGGGCTGGCCGAGCTCAACGGCAAGATCTCGTTCGCGCTGGCGCTGCACGAGCCGATCGCCGACATCCCGGCCTACCTGGCGGCCACCGGCGTGGCCGGCATCACGCTGGCCGACATCGCGCGCCAGGTGGCGAGCCCCGACGTGCGCGCGGCCTTCGGCGCGATCATGGCCGACGCGATGGGCAAGGACTACGACGCCGCCGTCGCCGAGTACCGGCCGAGGCTGCAGGCGCTGTACGCCGACTACTTCGCGGCGAACCAGGTCGACGCGATGCTGTTCCCGACCACGCCGGCACCGGCGGTGCCGATCGACCTGCAAGCCGGATCGGGCAAGTTCTCGATCAACGGCGGGCCGCTGGTCGATGTGTTCGGCACCTTCATCCGCAACACCGACCCCGGCAGCAACGCCGGCATTCCGGGGCTGGCGCTGCCGGCCGGGCTGACGCCGGCGGGGCTGCCGGTGGGCATCGAGCTCGACGGCCCGGTGGGCAGCGACCGCCGGCTGCTGGCGATCGGCCTGGCTTTCGAGCAAGTGCTCGGGCCGCTGCCGCCGCCCAGGCTGTAGGCGGCGCGGCCCGCCGGCGCCGCCCGCTACATCTGCAGCACCACCCGGCCGTCGATCTTGCCGGCGCGCATCGCGTCGAAGATCGTGTTGATGTTCTCGATCTTGTCGGTCGAGTAGTGCGACGCGACCTTGCCCTCGGCGCCGAACTGCAGCGCCTCCAGCAGATCCAGCCGCGTGCCGACGATCGAGCCGCGCACCGTCTTGGCGTTGAGCACCACGTCGAAGATCGGCAGCTCGAAGCTGCCAGGCGGGATGCCCACCAGCGACATCGTGCCGCGCTTGTGCAGCATGCCCAGCGCCTGCGTGAAGGCGGCGCGCGACACCGCAGTGACGAGCACGCCGTGAGCGCCGCGGATGTGGCGCTGCACCTCGGCGACCACGTCCTGCGTGGCCGCGTTCAGCGTCAGCTCGGCGCCCAGCTGCCTGGCCAGCGCCAGCTTGTCGTCGGCCACGTCGACCGCGATCACGTGGAAGCCCATCGCCTTCGCGTACTGCACCGCCATGTGGCCGAGGCCGCCGACGCCCGAGACCGCGACCCAGTCGCCGGGCTTGCAGTCCAGCACCTTCAGCCCCTTGTAGACGGTGACGCCGGCGCACAGCAGCGGCGCGGCCGGCGCGAACTCGAGCGCGTCGGGCAGCCGGCCGACGTAGGCCGGGTCGGCGAGCACGTAGTCGGCATAGCCGCCATTGACGGTGTAGCCGGTCATTTGCTGGCTGTCGCACAGCGTCTCCCAGCCGCCCATGCAGTGTTCGCAATGGCCGCAGGTGGTGTGCAGCCAGGGCACGCCGACGCGGTCGCCTTCCTTCAGGAACTTGACGCCGGCGCCGACGCGCGCGACATGGCCCACGCCCTCGTGCCCGGGGATAAAGGGCAGCGCAGGCTTGACCGGCCAGTCGCCTTCGGCCGCGTGCAGGTCGGTGTGGCACACGCCCGAAGCCACCACCTTCACCAGCACCTGGCCGGGCGGCACCTCGGGTACGTCCACTTCCTCGATCACCAGCGGCTTGCCGAATTCGTGCACCACCGCGGCCTTCATCTTCTGCGCCATGCCAGCCCCCCATATTTCGAGCCCCGCGACACGCCGTCGCGTGCGCGTAGCGTAGCGGATCGGGACGCCGCGGCCGCGGCTTCGGCCGAAAGCTTCGAGCGCGATTGACCAAGCGCAACGGCGCGAGGCTGAGTGGACGCGCTCGGTCGCCGAATCCGGCGCTGATGTCAAGCCGCCGATGCCGAGCGCGCCAGGCCGTCGCTGGCCGGCCTCCAGGCCGCCTCGGGCCTCGCTGGCGGCGTTTGAACTTCCCATCCGCCCTCGAGCCGGCCTACGCCCTAAACTGCGGCCGCGTCCCGCGCCGGCGGCGCGCACAGTCGGAGCACACCATGGGAAACGTCGCCACACGCCTGCGCATGTCGGCGCAGGACTTCCTCGCCTGGGACGAGACACAGACGGTGCGCCACGAGTTCGTCGCGGGCGAGGTGTTCGCGATGGCCGGCGCAGGCGAGGCACACGTGACGGCAGCGCTCAACGTGGCGATGCGATTGCGCCAGCACCTCGCGGGCACGCCGTGCCGCACCTTCATCACCGACATGAAGCTGCGCGTCGACGCGGCCGATGCCGTCTTCTATCCCGACGTGATGGTCACCTGCAGCGCAGCCGACGCTGCCGACCCGCTCGTCAAGCGCGAGCCGGTGCTGCTCGTCGAAGTGCTGTCGCCCGCGACCGCAGCCTACGACCGCGGCGACAAGTTCGCCGCGTACCGCAAGCTGCCGTCGCTGCGCGAGTACCTGCTGGTCGATACCGACTCGCGCCGCTGCGACCTCTACCGCAAGGGAGGGGACGGGTTGTGGGTGCTGCACCCGTTCGAGCCCGGACAGGCGGTGACGCTGGCGTCGGTCGAGCTCGAGCTGAGTGCTGCGACGCTGTGGGACGAAGTGCCCGACCCGGCCGCCCCTTGACTGCCGCGGCAGCGGCGGCCGACGGCCGCAGGCACGGGCGCCGCCGGCCTACGCCATCCGGAACGACACTGCCCCCAATGCCCCGTAGTCGGCGTGAAAGGTGTCGCCGGCCGTCGCGGTCGTCGGCCGCGTGAACGAGCCGCCGAGGATCACCTCGCCCGCGTTCAACTGCTCGCCGTAGGGCGCGATCTTGTTCGCGAGCCAGGCGACGCCGTTGCCGGGGTGGTTGAGCACCGCGGCGGCAAGGCCCGTCTCTTCGATCACGCCGTTCTTGAACAGCATCGCGCCGGCCCAGCGCAGGTCCAGGTCGTGCGGGCGCACCGGCCGGCCGCCGAGCACGATGCCGGCGTTGGCCGCGAAGTCGCTGATCGTGTCGAAGACCTTGCGCGGCGCCTTCGTCTCGCGGTCGAACTGCTCGATGCGCGCGTCGATGATCTCGATCGCCGGGCTCACCCATTCGGTGGCCGACAGCACGTCGAACAGCGTCACGCCCGGGCCCTTCAACGCCTTGCCCAGGATGAAGGCCAGTTCCACCTCGATGCGCGGCGCGATGAAACGGCTGATCGGGATGTCGCCGCCGTTGGCGAAGAACATGTCGTCCATCAGCGGCGCGAAGTCGGGCTCGTCGATCTGGCTCGCCTGCTGCATCGCGCGCGAGGTCAGGCCGATCTTGCGGCCGCGGATGCTGCGCCCGTCGGCCAGCTCCAGCGCCACCCAGGCGCGCTGGATCGCGTAGCCGTCGTCGATCGTCATGCCCGGGTGCTGCCTGGAGAAGTGGCGCAGCGGCGTGCGGCTCTTGCGTGCGTCGTAGAGCTGGCGCGCGAGCGCGGCGAGGGTCTGCGCGTCGAGGGTGGTGTTCATGTCTTCTTGGCGAACAGCGGATGCAGGTTGCCGAACTTGGCGTCGAAGACCTCGGCGCCGACGTCCACTTGCAGCGTCAGCCCGACCGGCCGGCGCGCCAGCACCGGCGCGAAATGCGCCTTCGCGGCATCGGCCAGCGCCTGCCCGGCCGCGCATTGCACCGCTTCACTGCGGCCGCGGCCCATGCGCAGGTTGAACCAGCAGAACGCATGGTCGCCCGAGCCGTCGGCCACCGCGTGATGCGCGGCCGGATAAGCGAGCACGCGCGTGCCGCCGGTCGGGAAGACCTGCGCGCCGCGCTCGTCCTTGACCGCCAGCATCGCGTCGGCGAGCGTGCGGCACAAGGCGCCGATGTCGGTCTCGGCTTCGAGGTTGCGCGTGTACAGGACGACGAGGTGCGGCATCGTGCCGGCCTGCTTGCGGCTACAGCCGCGTCGCCACGCTGGTGTAGCCGTCGGCCGCCGACGCCACCGCCTTCGGAATGGCCCGCCCGTCCTGCGGCGTCACCGGGAAGACGGCGTTGATCTGACCGGTGCCGCTGGCGCCGAAGTAGGGCGTGATGATCTCGGCCGGTGCGTCGTAGGCGCTCCAGCCCAGCAGGCCCAGCAGCATCGCGGTGTCGTGCATGAAGCCTTCGCCGTGGCCCTTGGGCGCGTACTCGGGCAGCATCGCGCAGAAGTCCTGCCACTGCCCGGCCTGCCACATCTCGACCACCTTGTGGTCCAGCTGCTCGAGGAAGGGGCTCCAGATCTTGAACGCGTACTCCGGCGCCAGCCCGTTCTGCGCGAAGCGGTGGCTCAAGGAGCCGCTGGCGAAGAAGGCGACCGTGCCGTCGTAGTGCTGCTCCACCGCCCGGCGCATCGCCCAGCCCAGGCGCGCGCTGTCGTTCAGGTAGTGCACGGTGCACATCGCCGACACGCTGACCACCTTGAAGTGCTGGTCGGTGTTCATGTAGCGCATCGGCACCAGCGTGCCGTATTCGGGGTCGAGCGTGGTGGCGTCGTGCGCCAGCGTCTCCACACCCATGTCGTTGGCGCTGCGGGCCAGGATGCGGCCCAGCGCCGGGTTGCCCGGGAACTCGAAGGGCATGTTGCTGATGAAGTGCGGCAGCTCGTTGCTGGTGTACAGCCCCTTGAAGTGCGGCGCGCAGTTGAGGTGGTAGCCGGCGTTGACCAGCCAGTGCGTGTCGAACACGACGATCGTGTCCACGCCCAGCGCGCGGCAGCGCCGGCCGATCTCCACATGGCCGTCGATCGCGTCCTGGCGCGTGCCCTGGCGCGCGCCCGGCAGTTCGCTCAGGTACATCGACGGCACGTGCGTGATCTTGGCGGCGAGTGCAACCGTGCCCATCGTCAATCTCCGAGCTTGACCGCGCGCTGCGCCGCGGTGTTGACCTGCAGCGAGAACACGTCGGGCCGCGCGTAGTGGCCGACCGCGTCGAAATCCATCTGGCCCATCGGCACCAGCGACAGGTCGAGTTCGGCCGTGAGCAGCGCGTCTTCGTCGAACACCGGGCCGGCCAGCACCTTGCCCAGCGGGTCGATGATCACGCTGCCGCCGCGCATCAGCACCGTGTCCGGGGATTCGGGCAGCCGGTTGTGCATGCGCTCGGCCGGGAACTGGGTGCGCCGCAGGTGCTGGCAGGCCGACAGCACGAAGCAGCGGCCTTCCAGCGCGATGTGCTGCATCGTCGATTGCCAGCTGTCGCGGTCGTCGGCCGTAGGCGCGCACCAGATCGCCACGCGCTGCTGGTACATCGCCATGCGCAGCATCGGCATGTAGTTCTCCCAGCAGATCACCGCGCCGAGCTTGCCCCAGGGGGTGTCGACTGCGGCGAGCGTCGAGCCGTCGCCGTAGCCCCAGACCAGCCGCTCCAGCGCCGTGGGCATCAGCTTGCGGTGCTTGCCGAGCACGCGGCCGTCGGCGCCCAGGTACACGGCGGTGCAGTACAGCGTGCCGCCGTCGCGCTCGATGATGCCCACCACCACGTGCATGCGGTGCTGGCCGGCGGCCTTGGCCAGTTGCGCGATCTGCGGCCCATCGACGGTGACCGCCGCGTCGTAATACTGCTTGAACTCGGCGCGGCCCTGCGGCGTGCGCCCGCCCAGGTAGATGTGGAAGTCGGCGCCCTTCGGGTAGCCGCCGATGAAGGCTTCGGGGAACACCAGCAACTGCGCGCCCTTCGCCGCCGCGTCGGCCATCAGGCCGAGCGCGCGCTCGATGGTGGCGGGCGTGTCGAGCAGCACCGAGCTGGTCTGCGCGACGGCGGCGATCGGCTTGTCTTGATCCATGGCTTCAGGCCCCCCAGTGCGGAATGTGATGCGCGCCCAACGATACCGCCACGTTCTTCGGCTCCAGGAAGACCTCGTAGCTCCAGGTGCCGCCTTCGCGCCCGGTGCCGCTGGCCTTGGTGCCGCCGAAGGGCTGGCGCAGGTCGCGCACGTTCTGGCTGTTGACGAAGCACATGCCGGCTTCGACGGCCGCGGCGACGCGGTGTGCGCGGCCGATGTCCTGGCTCCAGACGTAACTGGACAGGCCGTATTGGATGTCGTTGGCCTGCTCGATGGCATCGGCCTCGTCGTCGAAGGGGATCAGGCAGGCCACCGGGCCGAAGATCTCCTCCTGCGCGATGCGCATCGAGTTCTTGACGTCGGCAAACACGGTGGGCCTGACGAAATTGCCTTGGCGCAGGCCTTCGGCGAGTTCGGGTGCGGCCAGCCCGCCGGCGAGCAGCGTCGCGCCTTCCTGCGGGCCGAGCTCGATGTAGCTGCGCACCTTGGCCAGGTGCTGCGGGCTGATCATCGGGCCGATGATCGTGCGCTCGTCCGTCGGGTCGCCGACGCTGATGCGCGCGGCGCGCTCGGCGAAGCGTTCGGCAAAACGCGCGTAGATCGATTGCTGCACCAGGATGCGGCTGCCCGCGGTGCAGCGCTCGCCGTTGTTGCTGAAGATCATGAAGAGGGCCGCGTCGAGTGCGCGCTCGAAGTCGGCGTCGTCGAAGATGACGAACGGGCTCTTGCCGCCGAGCTCCATGCTGAACTTCTTCAGCCCGGCGGCGCGGATGATGCGGTTGCCGGTGACGGTGCTGCCGGTGAAGGAGATCGCGCGCACGTCGGGGTGTGCACACAGCGGCTCGCCGGCCTCGCGGCCGGTGCCGTGCACGATGTTCAGCACGCCCTTGGGCAGCCCGGCCTCGGTGGCGAGCTCGCCGAAGCGGCTGATCGACAGCGGCGACAGCTCGCTCATCTTCAGCACCGCGGTGTTGCCGAAGGCCAGACACGGCGCGATCTTCCAGGTGCCGGTCATGAAGGGCACGTTCCACGGGCTGATCAGCGCGCACACGCCCACCGGGTGGTACAGCGTGTAGTTCAAGTGCGTGGGCGTCGGGTAGGTGTGGCCGTCGACGCGCGTGCACATCTCGGCGAAGTAGTGGAAGTTGTCGGCCGCGCGCGGCACCAGCTGCTTGCCGGTCTGGTGGATGGTCTGGCCGGTGTCGCTGGTTTCGATGGCCGCGATCTCGGCGACGTGCTTGGTGATCAGCTCGCCGAGCCGGTGCATCATCTTCGCGCGCTCGGGCGCGGGTGTCGCCGCCCACTTGGGGAACGCCGCCTTGGCCGCAGCGACCGCCGCGTGGACCTCGGCTTCGCCGCCGGCCGCCACTTCGGCCAGCACCTGCTGGTTGGCAGGGTTGACGGTCTCGAAACACTCGCGGCTTTCGACCGCGCGGCCGTCGATCAGGTGGGGGATGCGCATGTCAGTGTCCTTCGGTGTCGTCGGCGACGAGGGTGTTGAGCAGCCGGCCCAGGCCTTCGATTTCGCACACCACTTCGTCGCCGGGCACCACGTTGCTCACGCCTTCGGGCGTGCCCGTCAGGATGATGTCGCCCGGCGCCAGCGTCATGAAGCTGCTCAGGTATTCGATCAGCGCCGGCACGTCGTCGATCAGGTCGCGGGTGTGGCCGTGCTGGCGCAGCTCGCCGTTGACCCAGGTGCGCAGCGCCAGCGCATGCGGATCGGGCACATCGGCGGCGTCGACCAGCCAGGGGCCCAGCGCGGTGCAGCCGTCGCGGTTCTTCACGCGCAGGTTGGGGCGGTACCAGTTCTCCAGGTAGTCGCGCACCGCATAGTCGTTGGCGATGGTGTAGCCGGCAACGCAGCCGAGTCCATCGGCACGCGCCACGCGCTTCGCGTGCCGGCTGATGACCACCGCCAGCTCGCACTCGTAGTGCATGAACGCGGCGTCGGCCGGCCGGCGCGTACAGCCGCGGTGGCCGATCAGCGCGTTCGGCCCCTTCAGGAAGGCGAGCGGCTCGTCCTTGGCGCTGAGCGTCAGCTCGCCGGCCAGTTCCTTCTTGTGGTCGGCGTAGTTGATGCCCAGCGCGATGATCGTGCCCGGCACCACCGGCGGCAGCCACACCACCTCGTCCTCGGCCAGAAGCGTGCCGTCGGCCAGCAGCAGCCGATCGCCGTCGGCCGCCGCGTGGTGAACCGCGTGGTGCACGGCGCCGCGCCAGGCGATGCGGGCGTGCTTCATGCCGCAACCTCCGCCACCAGCCGGTGCTCGAGCGTGCCGATCGGCTCGATCGTGATGCGCACCCGCTGCCCGGCGCGCGCGCGCGGTGCGGCCGGGCCGTGGCCCAGCATCAGCAGGTCGCCGGGCGCGAGCGTCATGAAGGCGCTGACCTCGGCGATCAGCTGCGCCACGCCGCGCTGCATGCCGGCGGTGCGGTAGCGCTGCGCCAGGGCGCCGTCGATCTGCACCACCACTTCCAGCGCGTCGGGTTGCGGCACCCGGTGCGCGGCCACGATCCACGGCCCCAGCGGCAGGAAGCCGTCGCGCGCCTTGAAGCGCAGCGACGGCCGGTAGACCGACGCATGCGGCACGCTCAGGTCGCTGCAGATCGTGTAGCCGGCGACGAAGCCCAGCGCATCGGCGGCGCGCACGCGGCAGGCCGCGGTGCCGATGACGATGCCCAGCGTGGCGCCGACCTCGAGCTCGCTCGCATCGGCCGGCACCTCGACCGCGCTGCCGTGCCCGGCGAAGCAGTGGCGCGGCTTGATGTACAGCACCGGCGCCTTCGGCGGCGCCTGGTACGGCGGCCGGTGCACCGCGTCGCCCAGCGCGGCCAGCGCGTCGCGGTGGTTCAGCAGCGCGCCGTAGGCGGTGGCGACGGGCGGCGGCGCGAAGTGCGCGCCGGCCTGTGCCTGCCAGTGGGCCAGCGGCCGGTCTTCGGCCGCGGCGCGGCCGGCGGGCACGGCCAGCGCGCCGTGGATGCGCGTCGCGGGCGCGGCGGCGGGTCCGGGAGTCACCATCATGGGTGCGATTGAAGCATGGCGCGTGGCGGGCGCGGTCATGGCGGGCTTGCGCCAGCCCGCAAGCGCCGGCTCATCGTTCGCCGCTGCCGGATACTGCATCCACGGCGCGGCGACGACCGGGCGCGGTCGGGCCTGCACAATGTGCCGGGGCCCGTTGCCGCACTGGCGCCCTGCCGAGGCCCAGCGGGATCCTCGATGAGCCACCCGCCGCCCCCTTCCGCTTCGCTGCTGCGCCGCCGCGGCGGCGCCGACGCCGGCCGCGGCGGCATGGTCGAGTTGTTCTTCGACCTGGTGTTCGTGTTCGCCGTCACGCAGCTGTCGCACACGCTGCTGCAGGACTTGTCGGGCCGCGGCGCGCTGCAGGTCGGGCTGCTGCTGCTGTCCGCGTCGCTGCCGCAGGCTTTTGCCGACAAGGGCCTGAGCTTTGCCGCTGCCTACGTGTTCATGCAGGTCGGCCGGGCGCTGTTATTCCTGTGGGCCGTGCGCGGCGAGCGGCTGGCGCTGCGCCGCAACTTCCAGCGCATCCTCGCCTGGCTCACGCTGGCAGCGCCCTTCTGGATCGCCGGCGCTCTGGCACCGGCCGAGGCGCGGCTCGGATGGTGGGCGCTGGCGCTGGCGATCGAGGTCGTCTCGCCGGCGCTGTATTTCTGGGTGCCCGGGCTCGGCCGCTCGTCGGCGGCCGATTGGGACGTGGACGGCGGCCACATGGCCGAGCGCTGCGCGGTGGGCGACGAACTGGTGCTGGCGCACCCGGCCCATGCAGCGCCGGCCGGCATCGCCGCGATCATCGGCGGGCCGGCGCTGTACCTGGCGGGCGTCGGCGTCTTCAAGTGGGTGAGCAACGAGCGGCCGCTGCCGCCGCTGTCGCACCTGGTCGGGCTCGGCCTGCTCGCGCTGCTGTGCCTGCCGGCGTTCGCGCACCTGCTGTCGGCGCTGGCCATCGCGGCCGCAACCAGCGCCACGCTGGTGCTCGTCGCAGCCTGGGAGCAGTTATCGCTGCGCAGCCCGCGCGGCGCCGGGCATGGGCACCCGGTCTGAGCGGCGCGGGGCGCCCGTGCTGGAATGCCGTTGACCCTGCCACCCACGCCCGCCGCAGAGCAGGCTCCCCGTCGGCGGCGCCTGCCGACACTCTAGTGCAGTGTTCCACGCTATGCAGCACATAAAACCGCGCCTTTGCCGCCCTGGCGTCGTTGCAAATCCTCGCGATGCCGCTGGGCATCGCTGCGGTTTGCGCCTAGCCAGGACGACAAATCCATCGGTTTTCTTAAGTGCTGCACAGAGTGGAACACTGCACTAGAAGGAGCGATTCCCATGCATTCGAAGTTCATCCCGATCCTGCTGCTCGCCGCCGCCGCCTGGTCGCCCGCATGCGCCGACACGCGGCTGGGCGACGGCTGCGACCTGGCCATCCTCGGCGTCAAGGACAAGGCCGAGTTCCTGCGCTTCGACAGCGCGTTGAAGGCCGCGCTCGATGCGCAGGATGCGGCGGCGCTGGCGCTGCTGGTGCGCTTTGCGCTGCGGGTGAACCAGGCGGACGGCAGCCGCGTCTTGCTCGACAACGCCGCCGCGCTGCAATCGCAGTTCGCGCAGGTCTTCGGCCCGGCGGTGCGCGCCGCCGTCACCCGGCAAAAGCCCGACACGCTGTTCTGCAAACCCGACGGCGGCGTGATGTACGGCGACGGCGAGGTCTGGGC
This sequence comes from Pseudomonadota bacterium, assembly GCA_018240325.1. Classification (GTDB taxonomy): domain Bacteria; phylum Pseudomonadota; class Gammaproteobacteria; order Burkholderiales; family Burkholderiaceae_C; genus Rubrivivax. The sequence goes on along the minus strand of JAFEFZ010000284.1, from coordinate 12,686 downwards.
AGACCGGGTCGAAGCCGGCCGGGGCCGGCAGTTCCGCGTCACCACCGTCAACGTGCCGGCCGGCGCGGCGGCGGCCAAGGCGCCGGCTGCAGCGGCTGCGGCAGCCGAGCCGAAGCCGCTGCTCGCCTGCAGCACCGACAAGGTCCACGTGGTGATCGACGGCAAGGACGACAAGGCCCCGCGCTACCGCTCGTGGAACAAGCCGCATGCGCCGCCCGACGCGCCTGCGCTGGAACTCACCGGCAAGGCCGGCGGCGAAGGCACCGGCTCGTGCTTCTATCGCATCTGGCGCTTTCGCAGCGGCAAGGTCGAGTACGTGCTCAGCGAACCGGGGTGCGGCGAAGGCGTGCCCAAAGGCGGACGCGCAGAGCTCGAAGTGCTGATCGGCGGGCAGTCGCGGTTGCGGACCTGGTGCTTCTGACTGGCTGTGGCTGCGCCTGCCGGGTGGTGGACTGCGACAACCAAGATCAGCGAAGGGCGACACACGGCGCCGCAGCCGCAGCTCGATTGGTCGGTTGCGCTGGACGATCCATCCCGCCGCAACGGGCTGATCCGCGGCGGGCCGGTGCCTAGACTGAAGGCTTCCGACCTCAGCTGGAGATCCCCGTGGCAGACCATTCGATCCAAGGCAAGACCGTGCTCATCGCCGGCGGCGCCAAGAACCTCGGCGGCCTGATCGCGCGCGACCTCGCCGCGCACGGCGCCCGTGCCGTCGCGATCCACTACAACAGCGCCGCCAGCAAGGCCGACGCCGACCAGACGGTGGCAGCGGTCCAGGCCGCCGGCGCCCGGGCGGTCGCCTTCCAGGCCGACCTGACCCGCGCCGCCGCGGTCGAGAAGCTGTTCGCCGACACCATCGCCGCGGTCGGTCGGCCCGACATCGCGATCAACACCGTTGGCAAGGTGCTGAAGAAGCCGATGGTCGAGATCAGCGAGGCCGAGTACGACGACATGACGGCGGTCAACGCCAAGTCGGCCTTCTTCTTCCTGAAGGAAGCCGGCAGGCATCTCAACGATCACGGCAAGGCGTGCACGATCGTGACCTCGCTGCTCGGCGCATTCACGCCCTTCTATGCCGCCTACGAAGGCACCAAGGCGCCGGTCGAGCACTTCACCCGCGCCGCGTCGAAAGAGTTCGGCGATCGCGGCATCTCGGTCACCGCGGTCGGCCCCGGCCCGATGGACACGCCCTTCTTCTACCCGGCCGAAGGCGCCGATGCGGTGGCCTATCACAAGACCGCTGCGGCGTTGTCGAAGTTCTCGAAGACCGGGTTGACCGACATCCAGGACGTGGTGCCGTTCATCCGCTTCCTGGTGTCCGACGGCTGGTGGATCACCGGCCAGACGATCCTGATCAACGGCGGCTACACGACGAAGTGAGCGGCGCCGAGCCGGCCGCCGCCCTTGCGGCCTGGTTCTGCGCGAGCCTGGACGCGGCCTGCTCCGGCCGCGTGCGATCAGCGCGCCGCGCTTCGCGGCAGCGCACGCATGGACGCGGCCGAGGCGCACGCGCGCGCACCGCGACAACGTGCGCCGCCGGCACGCCAGAATGTGCGTGCGATGGACAAGCTCGACCAATACCGCGTGTTCGTGCAGGTGGCCGACATGGGCAGCTTCATCAGGGCGGCGCACGCGCTCGATCTGCCGCGCGCGTCGGTGTCGGCCGCCGTCCAGCAGCTCGAGGCGGGCATGGGGGCGCGGCTGCTGCATCGCACGACCCGGGCGGTCCATGTCACGACCGATGGCGCGCAACTGCTCGAGCGCCTGCGCCCGCTGCTGACCGAAGCCGACGACATCGACCAGCTGTTCCGCGCCCAGCAGCGCCAGGTCTCGGGGCGGCTCAACGTCGATGTGCCCAGCCGCATCGCGCGCCGGCTGATCGCGCCGGCGCTGCCCACGCTGCTGCGCCGGCATCCGATGCTGCGGGTCGGCCTGGGCTCGACCGACCGTTCGATCGACCTGGTGCAAGAAGGCGTCGATTGCGTGGTGCGGGTGGGCAGCCCGGCCAGCAGCGGCCTGGCGTTGCGGCCGATCGGGCGCCTCGCGCTGGTCAACTGCGCGAGCCCCGCCTACCTGCGTGAGCACGGCACGCCGCAGCGCCTGGAGGATCTGGCCGAAGGGCACCTGGCGGTGGGCTACGCGTCGCCGGCCACCGGCCGCGAGCTGCCCTGGGAGTCGGCCGCGGCCGGGTCGGTGCGCACGCTGGCGGTGCCGAGCCGGGTGGTCGTCAACAACGCCGAGAGCTGCATCGCCTGCTGCCTGGCGGGGCTGGGGCTGATCCAGATCCCGCGCTTCGACGTGCTGCCGCTGCTGCAGGCGGGCGAGCTGGTCGAGGTGCTGCCCGACGACCGCGCGCCGCCGATGGACATCGCGTTCCTGTACCCGCACCGGCGGCAACGCTCGCGCAGGCTGCTGGCCTTCGTCGAGTGGTTCGAGGAACTGGTGCAGCCGCACCTCGAATAGCGGCGCGCGCTGCCCTCGCATGATCGACCGCCCCGCACCGACGTCCCCTGGCTGGCAACGCTGGCTGCCGGGGCTGCAGGCGCTGCGCGGCTACCGTGCCGAGTGGCTGCGCGACGACCTGGCCGCCGGGCTGGTGCTGGCGACGATGCTGGTGCCGGTGGGCATCGCCTACGCGGTGGCGTCAGGCGTGCCCGGCATCAACGGGCTGTACACGACGATGGCCGCGCTGCTGGCCTATGCGCTGTTCGGGCCCAGCCGCATCCTGGTGCTGGGGCCCGATTCGGCGCTGGCGGCGCTGATCCTCGCGGTGGTGCTGCCGCTGTCGGCCGGCGTCGCGCAGCACGCGGTCATGGTCGCGGCGGCGATGGCGCTGGCGGCCGGCATGGTGTGCATCGCCGCCGGCCTGGCGCGGCTCGGCTTCGTCACCGAGCTGCTGTCCAAGCCGATCCGCTACGGCTTCATCAACGGCATCGCAATCGTCGTGCTGATCGACCAGGCGCCCCGGCTCGCCGGCATCGCGACGGTGGGCGGCCGGCCGCTGGCCAAGGCGGCCGACTTCGGCCAATGCCTGCTTCAGGGCTGCGCCAACCTCGCGTCGCTGGCGATCGGCGCGGCCACGCTGGCGCTGATCCTGGTGCTCAAGCGCTGGCCGCGCGTGCCCGGCATGCTGATCGCGGTGGTCGTCGCGACGGTGGCCGTCGGCGTCTTCGGCCTGGACGGCCGCGCCGGCGTCAGCGTGCTCGGCGCGCTGCCGCAAGGGTTGCCGGCACCGGCGTTGCCGTTGCTCGACTGGGCCGAGTTGCGCCGCGTGGCCGCGGGCGCGGGCGCCGTCGCGGTGCTGGCCTTTGCCGAGACCAGCGTGCTGTCGCGCACCTACGCGCTGCGCACCGGCCAGCGCATCGACGCCAACCGCGAGCTGATCGGCCTGGGCGCAGCCAACCTCGCCAGTGGGCTGTTCCAGGGTTTCCCGGTCAGCTCGAGTTCGACGCGTACGCCGGTGGCCGAGGCGGCAGGGGCCAAGACGCAGCTGACCAGCGTGGTGGCCGCGCTCGCCGTGGCGGTGCTGCTGCTGGCGGCGCCGACGCTGCTCGTCGACCTGCCGCTGAGCGCACTGGCCGCGGTGGTGATCGCGTCGGTGATCGGGCTGATCGAATGGCGCGACCTGCAGCGCATCCGCCGCATCCAGGCCTGGGAGTTCTGGCTCGCGATCGGCTGCACCGCCGGCGTGGTCGTGCTCGGCGCGGTGCAGGGCATCGCGCTGGCGGTCGTCGCCGCGGTGATCGAGTTCCTGTGGGACGGCTGGCGGCCGCACACCGCGGTGCTGGGCAAGGTGGAAGGCATCGACGGCTTCCACGACATCGCGCGCCACCCCGAAGCGGTGCGCGACGCCGGCCTGGTGCTGTTCCGCTGGGACGCGCCGCTGTTCTTCGCCAATGCCGACCTGTTCCAGCGCAACGTGCTCGAGGCGGTCGAGGCTTCGCCGACCGCCGTGCGCTGGGTGGTGGTAGCCGCCGAGCCGGTGACCAGCGTCGACGTGACCGCCGCCGACATGCTGGCCGATCTGGACCAGCTGCTGCAGGACGCCGGCATCGAGCTCGCCTTCGCCGAGATGAAGGGCCCGGTCAAGGACAAGCTGCACCGCTTCGGGCTGTTCGCACGCTTCGGCCGCGAGGCCTTCTTCCCGACGGTGGACGCGGCGGTGCATGCCTACCGTGCATGGGCGTCAACGGCGACGTAGCCAATACGGCGTCAGCGGCGCCGCAGCCTCCGGCGCCATCACCGCGGCGACCGCCAGCAGCGCGCCGGCCCGCTGCAGCGGCGCGATGCGCTGGCCGGGCAGCGCCCAGGCCATCAGCAACGCAGCCACCGGCTCGACGTTCAGGATCGGCGACTTCGTGGTGCGTCAGCGTGAGCCCGACGCCGAAGGCAGCAGCGGCCGTGCGGCGCTCATCGCCCGCGCTCGCGCATCCAGCGCAGCCCGAGCCAGCCGGCGGCCGCGAGCACGCCCAGCCAGCCGAGCAGCGTGACGAACGCGGCGATGCGGGTGTCGGCCTGCAGCGCGCCGAAGCGCCCGAAGATCTCGGCCCAGTCGTGCGCGTCTGCCGGGTCGCGCCCGCCCACCAGCGGCAGCGCCAGGGCGCGCGCGTCGCCGATGTAGTGCGCGATGCCGAACAGGTTCTGGCTCAGCCACACCAGGCAGGCGGCGAAGGAGGCGGTGGCGCCTGCGCGGCGGAAATGCCAGGCGGCGGCCAGCGGGAAGGCGAACTGCGCGAGCGTGCCGCCCCAGACCGCGAAGCGCTGCGACACCAGCCCGACGAACAGGTGCCCGGCCTCGTGGAACAGCAGGTTCGCGCCGTCAAGCAGCGGGAACCAGCGCTCGCCGCGGTTGCCGAACCACAGCGCAGCGAGCGCGAAGGCCGCCACGCCGGCCAGTGCCGGCGAGCCTACCGGCTGCCAGCGCTCGGCGTCGTCGGTGTCGTCGGCGGCGGCGATCACCGCTGCGGCATGTCGCGGGCGGAATAGCCCAGGCTGATGGTCGCGTCGGCCGGGATCGGCGGCATCGTCGCCTCCCACGCCTCCCAGGCCGCGCGCATCCGCGCGAGCCGGTCGCCTTCGTGCGGGCCGCGGTTGGCGCGCTCGCGCTCGTCGGCGTCGATGTCGAACAGGTAGTCGTGGCCGTCCACGCGCAGGTATTTCCAGCGGCCGTCGCGCAACGCGCGCTGGCCGCGGTGGTTCATGCGCCAGTGCATCGGCCGCGCGAAGCTGGCAGCCGGGTCGCGCAGCACCGGCAGCAGCGACACGCCGTCGAGCGGGTAGTCGGGGTGCGCGGCCGCGCCGGCCGCGGCCAGCATCGTCGCCGACCAGTCCATCGTCAGGCAGTGCTGCGCGCTCACCCCGCCGGGCGCGACCACCGCCGGCCACTGCACGACGTAGGGCACGCGGATGCCGCCTTCGGTCAGGTCCATCTTGCCGCCCACCAGCGGCCAGTTGTCCGAGAAGCGCTCGCCGCCGTTGTCGCTGGTGAACACCACCAGCGTGTCGTCGAGCCGGCCGGCCGCGCGCAGCGCATCGAGCACGCGGCCGATGCCCTCGTCCATGTGGTGGATCATGCGCCGGTAGGTGTGGATGTTGCCGCCCGCCAGGTGGAACAGGCTGCCTTCGACCTTCAGGCCGCGGTCGGCGCGCGTCTCCCACGGCCAGTGCGGCGCGGTGTAGTGCAGGCTCAGGAACAGCGGCGCATCACCCTGCGCCGCCATGCGGCCGATCCAGTCGACCGCGCGCTGCGTGATCAGGTCGGTCAGGTAGCCCTCTTCGGCGCGCTGTTCCTCGCCGATCCACAGGTCGTGGTTGCCCGACGAATCGGCGTGGGTGAAGTAGTCGACGCCGCCGCTCATCGGGCCGAAGAATTCCTCGTAGCCCGAGCGCAGCGGGCCGAAGTGCGGCGGGTAGCCCAGGTGCCACTTGCCGATCAGCGCGGTGCGCCAGCCGGCGCCGCGCAGCAGCGACGCCAGCGTCGGGTGCGCGGGCGGCAGGCCCAGCGTGCTGCTGCCGCGGCTCTTGCTGTTGATCGGCTCTTCGGCCGCGCCGCGCAGCCGGTACTGCCAGCGCGCCGTCATCAGCGCGAAGCGCGTGGGCGAGCACACCGGCGAGTTCGAATACCCCTGGGTGAAGCGCAGCCCGTTCGCGGCCATGCGGTCGAGCACCGGCGACACCGCGCCGAACTCGGCGTCGCGGCCGCCGTAGCAGCCCAGGTCGGCATAGCCGAGGTCGTCGGCGACGATGAACACGAAGTTCGGGCGGCGCGCGGATGGGTGGGCTTGCGTCATCTCGAGTCTCCGGGTGGGGGCCGCGGGGTGGAGGGCCAACCCGCGCATCCCGATCGGCAACGCCGGCAGCGGCGGATCGGATGGCGGCCGTTCGTCCGCCGCCGGCGCAGACCGGGCGGGTACCGACCCTGCAACTGTACGGCGGCAGGAGGTGCCCCAGGCCTCGCCGCCGGCGCGCGTCCGCCACAATCGCGGCGATGTACGCGCGTTTCCTGAATCGGCGCTGCGGCGCCGTGCGCCGGCTGGCCACGCTGCTGCTCGCCGTGCTGTTGGCGGGCTGCGAATCGCCGGTGCGGCTGATGCCCACGCCGGTGAGTTTCAGCAGCGGCGACATCGACCCCTTCGCCGTCGCCGGCGACAAGCTGCTGGGCACCGACGTGCCGGTGCTGTACGCGACCAACCGCGGCGCCGTCGTCGAGAAGCCGGTGCCGCTGTACACCGCGCTGCCCAGCGAGCGCCTGCGCATGGGCGTGGCGCACGTGCGCATCGGCGACGGCACGCTCGACTGGGACACGCTGCACCGGCTGTCGACCAGCGACGACGAGGCCGAGCGCCCGATCGTGCAGCTCGAGATGCTGGAGCCGCTGGTGTCGCTGGGCAAGCACGAGCGCGTGGCCGATTCGCCCGATGCCCAGGCCTTCTTCGCGCTGGTCGACCGGGCGCTGGCCGCCAGCGCGAGCCAGGATCTGCTGGTCTACGTGCACGGCTCCAACAACACCGTGCCGATCAGCGCCGCGCAGGCGGCGCAGCTGCGCCACTTCACCGGCCGGCGCATGGTGGTGCTGGCCTTCATGTGGCCTTCGGCCGGATCGATCCTGAAGTACTTCACCGACGTGGGCAACGCTGCGGCCTCGGTGGAGCCGTTCACGCGGCTGATCGAGATGCTGGCCGCCCACACGAAGGCGGCGAACATCGACGTGCTGGCCTACAGCGCCGGCGCGCAGATCGCGAGCCCCGGGCTCGCCCGGCTGGCGGTGCCGCGCCCCGGCGAATCGAGCGCGCAGGTGCGCGCGCGGCTGCGGCTGGCGCAGATCTACTTTGCCGCGCCCGACATCGACACGCGGCGCTTCGTCGACGACCTGGCTGCCTACGTGAAGGTGGTGGACCGCGTCAGCGTCGCCGCGAACCTGAACGACTCGGCGCTGCGCTTCGCCAACCTGGTGCACCGCGGCTCGCGCGCAGGCCGGCCCAACCCGACCGAGCTCGACGCGCAGCAGACCGGCTTCCTGCTCGAGGCGTCGCAGCGCCTGGGCTTCGACCTGATCAAGGTGGACCCGAACGAGATCCCGAAGCTGCCGCTGCGCGCGCACGACTTCTGGTACGAAGACCCGTGGGTCAGCAGTGACCTGCTCGGGCTGATGCTGCTCAATGCCGAGCCGCAGCGCCGCGGCCTGGCGCTGCAAAGCACCGACGGCGGCGTGAAGTACTGGGTCTTCCCGCCGGACTTCGACCGCCGCGTGCAGCAGCTGTTCGTGCCGGCGGCAGGCGCGCCGCGCTGAGGTTCAGGCCATCATCCAGCGCTTCGCCGCCGCCTCGACCACGGCCGGCATCGGCAGGCCGCCGGCGTGCGCGGCGCGCAGCCAGCTCGCATCGTTGCCGGCGAGCAGCAGGGCGCGGATCGCGTCGCCGGCCTCCAGCGACTTCAGGTCCAGCGCATGCTCGGCCACCCGCGCCAGCGTGCGCAGGATGTCGTCGCGCAGCTTGACGCGCTGCTTGGTCTTCGGGTCGACGATCTCGCCGTCCAACCCGAAGCGGCAGGCCTGGAAGCGGTTGTAGGTGTAGACGAGATAGTCGTCCTCGTCGGGCTCGAAGGGGCGCTCCTCGCGCAGCCAGCGCGCGATGCTCTGCAGGTAGCAGGCCAGGTGCGCGGCCTTGTCCACCGTGAGCGGCGTGTCGCACACGCGCAGCTCGATCGTGCCGTATTCGGGCTTGGGCCGGATGTCCCAGTAGAAGTCCTTCATCGACTGCACCACGCCGGTGCTGGTCATCTTGTCGAAGTACTGGCCGAAGGCGTCCCAGCTCAGCACGAAGGGCGCGCGCCCCGACATCGGGAACGCGAACACCGAGTTCAGCCGCGCCGAATGAAAGCCGGTGTCCACGCCCTGCACGAAGGGCGACGACGCGGACAGCGCGATGAAGTGCGGCACGTAGCGCGACAGCGCGTGCAGCAGCCACAGCGCGTCGTCGCCGTTGGGCACGCCGATGTGCACGTGCTGGCCGAACACGGTGAACTGCTTGGCCAGGTAGCCGTACAGCTCGCTGAGGTGGCGGAAGCGTTCGGTCGGGTAGATCTTGCGATCGCTCCAGTGCTGGTACGGATGGGTGCCGCCGCCGGCGATGCCGACGTTGATCTTGCGCGCCGCGCGCGACAGCTGCCGGCACAGGTCGCGCAGCTCGGCGACCAGCGGCGCGTGCTCGCGCTGGATCGAGGTGCCGATCTCGATCATGCTGCTCGTGATCTCGGGCTTCACGTCCCAGGCGCCCGAATGCTTGTCGAGCGCGCGCAGCAGATCCTGCGCGCGCGGCGCGAGGTCGAAGTCGAGCGTGCCCACGAGCTGCAGCTCGAGCTCGACGCCCATCGTCAATGCCTCGGATGTGGTGAAGGTCTCGAGCGCCATTGCGCGCCTCCTGCGTTCAGGCCGCTTCGCCGGCCACGCGCCGCAGCGCCAGCTGCTGCCACAGCGGGCCGGTCAGCTGCAGCAGCGCGGTCGCGGCCAGCAGGGTTTGCATCACGCGGGCATCGACGCCCGGCAGTTGCGTGGCCCAGCCGAAGTTGTCGGCCACCAGCAGCACCACCAGGCTGCCCATCGGCTGCAGCGCCAGCGCCAGCGCCAGCGCCTGCCGCCACGACAGGCCGCTCGGGCGCGCCAGCAGCGCGATGCCGAGCCCCTTGCCGGCCAGGCGCGCGCAGACCAGGCCCAGCACCCACGGCCAGGTCTCGCGCAGGTTGCTGACGTGGAACAGCAGGCCGATCGCGATGAACAGCAGCACGTTCAGCACCGCGCCGGCGCTGCCCAGGTAGGGCTCGACCGTCAGCCGGTGCCGCATCCGGGCGCGCGCCGTCATGCCGGCGACCAGCAGCGTCAGCAGCGGCGACAGGCCCCAGCCCGACGCAAGCGTCGCGGTCAGCAGCACCAGCGCGATCTGCAGCACCGGCATCGTCGCGCGGTGGCCGTGAAAGCGCGCACCGCGGTCCAGCAGCCAGCCGGCCGCAAGACCCAGCAGGAACGATCCGCACAGCACGTACACGGCGCTCGCGGTCCAGGTCAGCGCGTCGCCGAGCCCGCGGCCCGCGATCGCGAACAGCGGCCACAGCTTCAGCGCGAGCATCGCCACCAGGCTGTTGATCGCGCACATCATCAGCATGCGCTCGCTGACCTGGCCGTGCGGACGCAGCTCGTGCACCGACGCCATCGAGATGATCGGCGAAGTGGAGCCCGCGACCAGCCCGGCGAGCACCGCCGACAACGGCGGCGCCCCGAGTGCGGCCATCAGGCCGCCGACGGCCAGCGTGGCCAGAAGGCCCTCGAGCAGGCAGCTGGCCGCCAGCCACGGGTTGTCCACCAGCCAGCGCGGCCGCAGGCGGCTGCCGAGCTCGAACACCAGCGTGGCGATCGCCAGATCGACCAGCGGCTTCCAGCCGCCGAGGTTGCCGCGGTCGATGAGATCGAAGCCGAGCGGGCCGGCGAGCGCCCCGACCAGCATGTAGCCCACCGGCCGCGGCAGGCGCAACCGATGCTGCAGCACGCCGGCGGCGACCACCGCCAGCAGCGTCACCAGCGCGACGCCCAGCACCGGATCGATGCGGCTCGGGTCGGGCCAGGCGAATGCCGGCAGCTGGGGCATGAGGTTCGGGGTATCGGGCATCGTCTGTTGCGCAGGCTGTTGCGGCACTCGGCGCGAGGGCGCGGCAGCACCCACGGCGCATGCGCCCGGCACTGTCGGACGGCCGCGCGGCGGCTAAAGTTCCGCTCCCGGCGGCGCGGGCTTGAAGCCCGGCTTTCCGCCCCCAGGTGCCGCAGGTTGCGCCGTTGGCGCTCACTCGCATTCTTTGCCCGATCCTACGATGAACAAGCAGACCCTTTCCTTCCAGGCCGAGGTCAAGCAGATCCTGCATCTCGTGACCCATTCGCTGTACTCGAACAAGGAGATCTTCCTGCGCGAGCTGGTGTCCAACGCGTCCGACGCCTGCGACAAGCTGCGCTTCGAGGCGCTGGACGACAGCGCGTTGTGGGAGGACGCGCCCAACCTCGAAGTGCGCGTGTTCTTCGACGCCGATGCCAAGACGCTGACGATCCGCGACAACGGCATCGGCCTGTCGGCCGAGGAAGCCGTGCAGCACCTGGGCACGATCGCCAAGAGCGGTACGCGCGAATTCCTGGCGCGGCTCGAGGGCGACAAGAAGAAGGACGCCAACCTGATCGGCCAGTTCGGCGTGGGCTTCTACTCCGGCTTCATCGTGGCCGACCGGATCACGGTGGAATCGCGCCGCGCCGGGCTTAAGCCCGACGAGGGCGTGCGCTGGAGCAGCAGCGGCGAAGGCGACTTCGAGGTCGAGCCGATCACGCGCGCGCAGCGCGGCACCGACGTGACGCTGCACCTGCGCGAAGGCGAGGAAGACTTCCTGTCCGCCTGGCGCCTGAAGTCGATCATCGCCAAGTACTCCGACCACATCTCGCTGCCGATCCTGATGCAGCAGGAGAAGTGGGACGACGAGAAGAAGGCGCAGGTCGCCACCGGCGAGTGGGAAACGGTCAACAAGGCCGCGGCACTGTGGACGCGGCCCAAGAGCGAGGTCACCGACGCCGAGTACCAGGATTTCTACAAGCAGATCAGCTACGACAGCGCCGCGCCGCTGGCCTACACCCACAACCGCGTCGAAGGCCGCACCGAGTACACGCAGCTGCTGTACGTGCCGGCCAAGGCGCCCTTCGACCTGTGGAACCGCGACAAGCGCGGCGGCGTCAAGCTCTACGTGAAGCGCGTGTTCATCATGGACGATGCCGAGGCGCTGATGCCCGTGTACCTGCGCTTCGTCAAGGGCGTGGTCGATTCGGCCGACCTGCCGCTGAACGTCAGCCGCGAGCTGCTGCAGGAAAGCCGCGACGTGAAGGCGATCCGCGAAGGCTGCACCAAGCGCGTGCTGGGCATGCTCGAATCGCTGGCCGACAACGACGACGCGGCCGAGCGCGACAAGTACGCCGCCTTCTGGGGCGAGTTCGGCGCGGTGCTGAAGGAAGGCATCGGCGAAGACCACGCCAACCAGGAGCGGCTGGCCAAGCTGCTGCGCTTCGCCAGCACCCACGCCGATGCGGGCGTGTCCTTCGCCGACTACGTCAAGCGCATGAAGGAAGGCCAGGAGGCGATCTACTACATCACCGCCGACACGCTCGCCACCGCGAAGAGCAGCCCGCAGCTCGAGGTCTTCCGCCAGAAGGGGCTGGAGGTGCTGCTGCTGACCGACCGCGTCGACGAATGGATGCTGTCGCACCTGTACGAGTTCGACGGCCACGCGCTGCAAAGCGTGGCCAAGGGCGCGGTCGACCTGGGCAAGCTGCAGGACGAGGCCGAGAAGAAGCAGGCCGAGGAGGCCGCCGAGACCTTCAAGCCGGTGCTGGAGCGGCTCAAGGCCGCGCTGAAGGACCGCGCGAAGGACGTGCGCGTGAGCACGCGGCTGGTCGAATCGCCCGCGTGCATCGTGGTCGAGGAGGGCGACATCAGCGGCCACCTGGCGCGGCTGCTGAAGCAGGCCGGCCAGGACGCGCCCAAGACGCTGCCGACGCTCGAGGTCAACACCGCGCACGCGCTCGTCAAGCGGCTCGAGACCGACGCGCGCTTCGACGACCTGGCGCAGATCCTGTTCGACCAGGCGCTGCTCGCCGAAGGCGGCCAGCTCGACGACCCGGCCGCCTACGTGCAGCGCGTGACGCGGCTGCTGGCGGCCTGAGCGGCGCCGCCGGGCGCCGCCGCTGCGCCCCGGCGGCCGCCGTCAGACGAGGCTGTCCGGCGCCTGCGCGGCGGCGCGCAACTGCTCGCGCAGCTGCAGCGTCTGCTGCGCCCAGTACGCGGCGCTGCCGAAGTCGGGGAAGGCCGCCGGGAACGCCGGGTCGTGCCAGCGCTGCGCGACCCAGGCGTTGTGGCGGATCATGCGCAGCAGGCGCAGCGGCTCGACCAGCCGCAGCTCGCGCCGGTCGAAGTCGCGAAACGGCGCGTAGCCCCGCAGCAGCAGCGCCAGTTGGCGCGCCGCAGTGTCGGCATCGCCGGCCAGCAGCATCCACAAGTCCTGCACCGCCGGGCCCTGGCAGGCGTCGTCGAGGTCGACCACGTGCACGCCCTGCTCGCGCCACAGCAGGTTGCCCGGGTGGCAGTCGCCGTGCAGGCGGATCGCTTCGGGCT
>JAFEFZ010000283.1 GCA_018240325.1 Pseudomonadota bacterium | reverse complement strand
CCGGCTGATGAGACACAAGGTCTCATCCAAGCCGAAGGCTTGACGCCGCGCAGCGGCCAGACGGGCCTTTCGCCAAAAGGGCCGGGTCGAGCGCGACGATCGACGCCAGGCACAGGTTGTCGCCGCCGGCCCGGCTGCGCTTGGCACGCGCTCACGGGCTGCCGTTGCCGGTGCTGATGTACATCAGGGTCAGTTCGGGGTCGAAGGCCATCGAGTCCCAGACCGTGCCGCCGCCGAACTGCCAGTACTTGGACGACGGGCCCCAGGTCTGCGCGGCGCGTGCCATCGAGATGTCCTCGTAGGGCTTGGCCGGGTCGCCGGGCACGGTGAACCAGCGCCACTTCTGCTCGCCGCTCATCGCGTCGTAGACGGTGACGCAGCCGCGCACGCCGTATTCGGCGCCGCCGTTGCCGATGGCTTGTTGCCTGTGGCTGCGTCGAGCGCGATCAGCCGCCCGTCGTAGGCGCCGACGAACACCCTGCCCTTCCAAACCGCCACGCCGCGGCTGACGACGTCACAGCATCCACGGCAGCCGGCGCCGCGGTCGACCTTCGGGTCGAACACCCACAGCCGCTTGCCGGTGCGCGTGTCGATCGCATGCACGATGCTCCAAGATGCGGTCACGTACATGATGCCGTCGATGACCACCGGCGTGGCCTCGACGCCGCGGTTCGACTCGAGGTCGCAGCTCCACACCAGACCGAGCTTGCCGACGTTGCCGGTGTCGACCTTCTTCAGCCGCGAGAAGCGCGTCTGCGCATAGTCCAGGCCGTGGGTCGGCCAGTCGCGCGTGCTGCGCACATTGACCTCTAATCGGTGTCGTCGCGCGGGCCGGCCGGGAGCATCCGCCCGCTGCCGGCTTCAGGATCGCGCAATCACGCGGCCCGCAGTCTGCAGGCTTTCCCCGATCCGCCGGACGGCACTGCCGTCAGCCCCGGCCGAAGGCTGCCGCCAGCGCCTGCTCGCAATCGGCCTGCAAGTCGTGCACGTCTTCCAGCCCCATCGAGAAGCGCACCAGCGTGCCGCGCCGGCCGCTGCCCGGGCGGATCACGCCCAGGTCGTAGGGCACCGCCAGGCTCACCGGCCCGGCCCACGAATAGCCGATCTTGAACAGCCGCAGCGCGTCGCAGAAGGCGTGCACCTGCGCCGGCGGATGGCGCTCGTCGAAGAGCACCGAGAACAGCCCCGCGGCCTGCGTGCACAGCCTTGCCCAATGGTCGTGGCCAGGCGAGCCGGGCAGCGCCGGGTGCAGCACCGCGCCCGCCTGCGGCTGTTCGGCCCACCAGCGCGCCAGCGTGCGCCCGGCCGCGTCCTGCGCGGCGTAGCGCAGCGCCAGCGACGGCAGCGCGTGCAGCACCGCCTCGACGTCGTTGGCGCCGACGCCGAAGCCCATGCGCATGTGCGTGGCCTTCAAGCGCAGGTGCAGCGCCTCGTCGCGGGTGGTGACCGCGCCCATCAGCACGTCGCCGCCGCCCGACGGGAACTTGGTCAGCGCGTGCGCGCTGATGTCGACGCCGAGGCCACCCTCACCGCCACTGTCGAGGTCGAAGGGGTCGAAGGCCACGCCTGCGCCCCAGGTGTTGTCGAGCACCGTGGTCACGCCGTGCGCGCGCGCCGCGCGCACCAGCGCCGGCAGGTCGGGGAACTCCATCGTGATCGACCCCGGCGCCTCGAGCCACAACAGCCGCGTGGCCGGGCCGATCATCGCCGCCAGCGCGCCCGGGTCGGACGGGTCGTACAGCCGATGGCCGATGCCCCAGCGCTGCAGCTCCTGGCGCGCCAGTTCCCGGCACGGGCCGTAGGCGTTGTCGGGGATCAGCACCTCGTCGCCGGCCGCCAGCAGCGCCGCATCGACCAGCGTGATCGCCGCCAGCCCGCTGGGCAGCAGCAGCGTCTGCAGGCCGCCTTCGAGCGTCGCGATCCGCTCTTCGAGCAGGAAGGTGGTCGGCGTGCCGTGCAGGCCGTAGGTGTAGCCGCTGCGCTGCTTCCAGTCGCGCGCGTGCAGCGCGGCGACGTTCGGGAAGATCACCGTCGAGGCCTTGAACACGCCCGGCTGCGGCGCGACGAAACCATCGGGCGGACGGTACGGGTGGTGGATCAGCGTGGTGCTCAACGGCGGCTTGGGCATCGGTCGGGGCTCCGGCGTCGATCTCAGATGGGTTCGCCGACCAGGTCGTGGCCGTCGGCGGCGACGATGCGCGCGCGCACGAAGCTGCCGGCTTTCAGCGTGGTCGAGGCCTTGCGCGGCGGCAGCAGCCTGACGCTGCCGTCGATCTCGGGCGCGTCGGCGTAGCTGCGGCCGACGCCGCCCTTGCGGCCCAGCGCCGGCGCGTGGTCGACCAGCACCTGCATCGTCGCGCCGACGCGCTCGCGCAGCTTGGCGACCGACACTGCTTCAGCCACCGCCATGAACGCGGCGCGGCGCTGCTCGCGCACCGCCTCGGGCAGCGCACCGGGCAGCGCGTTGGCCGCGGCGCCGGCCACCGGCGAATAGGCGAAGCAGCCGGCGCGGTCGATGCGCGCGGCGCGCACGAAGTCGAGCAGATGCTCGAACTCGGCATCGGTCTCGCCGGGAAAGCCGGCGATAAAGGTCGAGCGCACCACCAGCTGCGGGCAGACCTCGCGCCAGCGCGCGAGCCGTTCGAGGTTGCGCTCGCCGCCGGCCGGGCGCTTCATGCGCCGCAGCACCTCGGGGTGCGAATGCTGGAAGGGCACGTCCAGGTACGGCAGGATGCGGCCGGCGGCCATCAGCGGCAGCACTTCGTCCACGTGCGGGTACGGGTACACGTAGTGCAGCCGCACCCAGGCGCCGTGCGGCTCGGCCAGGCGGCCGAGCTGCTCGCACAGGTCGAGCAGCCGCGTCTTCACCGGCCGCCCGTCCCAGAAGCCGGTGCGGTATTTCAGGTCCACGCCGTAGGCGCTGGTGTCCTGGCTGACGATCAGCAGCTCCTTCACGCCGGCGTCGAACAGGCGTTGCGCCTCGCCGAGCACCTCGCCGACCGGGCGCGACACCAGGTCGCCGCGCAGCGACGGGATGATGCAGAAGGTGCAACGGTGGTTGCAGCCCTCGCTGATCTTCAGGTAGGCGTAGTGCTTCGGCGTGAGCTTCACGCCCTGCGGCGGCACCAGGTCGGTGAAGGGGTCGTGCGGCCGCGGCAGGTGCGCATGGACCGCGTCGAGCACCTCGGGCGCGGCGTGCGGCCCGGTAACCGCCAGCACCTTCGGGTGCAGCCGGCGCACCAGGTTGCCGCCGTCGGCGTCGGCCTTCGCGCCCAGGCAGCCGGTGACGATCACGCGGCCGTTGGCGGCCAGCGCCTCGCCGATCGCGTCCAGGCTCTCCTGCACCGCGGCGTCGATGAAGCCGCAGGTGTTGACGATCACGAGTTCGGCGCCCTCGTAGCTGCGGCTGGTGGCGTAGCCCTCGGCCTGCAGCCGGGTGAGGATGACTTCGGCGTCGGTCAGCGCCTTCGGGCAGCCGAGCGACACGAAGCCGATGGTCGGTGCCGCGGCTGGTGCATTCATTGCCGCGATTGTCCCGCAGGATCCCGCGAGGCCGCCGCCGCGGGTTCCTCGGACCCGGCCGCTGGGCCGGTCTTCGGCCGGGCACCGGGGCGCGGCCGCCGCAGCCGTTGCTCAGCCGTCGCGGGGCTTGCGATCGTTGCCGCCGCGGCTGCCGATGCCCGTGAACAGGTTGCCCGCCTGCTTGGCGAACTGCTCCTGCATCTGGCCGAACAGCTGCTTGGACTGCTCCAGGTAGCTGCCGACCAGCCCCTGCATCGCGGTGCCCTGCCCGGCGAGGAACTGCGACCACATCTCGGGCGTGAACCCCTTGCCTTCGCCCAGCGCGAGGCCGGGCGCGGCGAAGCGCTTCTGCAGCTCGACGAAAGTCTGCAGGTTCTGCTCCAGGTACTGGCCCATCATGCCCTGCAACGAGTGGCCGTAGAAGCGGATCATGTGCTGCAGCATCTGTGCGCTGAAGATCGGCACGCCGCCCGATTCCTCCTCGAGGATGATCTGCAGCAGGATGCTGCGCGTCAGGTCTTCGCCGCTCTTGGCGTCGCGCACCTCGAAGGCTTCGAAGCGCAGCACCATGTCCTTGACGTCGGCCAGCGTGATGTACGAGCTGCTGCGGGTGTCGTACAGGCGCCGGTTCGGGTACTTCTTCAGCACGCGCGGCCCGCCCGCGGCGTTCTCGGCGGCAGGCGGCGCGGCGGCGCGGCGGCGGGCTTGCATGCGATGGGGTCTCCAGGCGTGGGACGGCCGGATTCTAGGAGCGGCCCTCGCGCGCGCCGTGCCGGAGTAACCCTGCCGCGGCCCGGTGCGCAGGATCGGGCGCCGCGCATCATCCGGCCGGGCCGGGGGCCGGGTCGAAGCACAGACGCAGGCACAGGCACAGGCACAGGCACAGGCACAGGCACAGGCACAGACACAGGCACAGGCACAGGCACAGGCGCAGTTTCGGCGCCGGCGGCGATGTCGGCATACTGGCGCCCTGTTGCTAATCGCCGGCGGCGAGCCGCCGCGCCCGACATGGCCAACCACCGCATCACCGTGCTGGGAGCCGGCTTCGCCGGGCTGTCGGCGATCCGCCACCTGCGCCGCCGCGACCCGGACGCCGACATCACCCTGGTCGCGCCGCGCGCCGAGCTGCACTACCTGCCCGGCATCATCTGGATCCCGAGCGGCTTGCGCCGGCGCGAGGACCTGGTCCTGCCGCTGGACAAATTCCTGCGGCGCACGCGCGTGCACTTCCACGCGGGCGAGGCGACCGGCCTGCGCGAGCGCGGCCGGGTCGTGCTGACGAGCGCCGGCGAGGTGGCCAACGACGGCCTGGTCATCGCCACCGGCGGGCGCTTCATCAAGAAGCTGCCGGGGATCGAGCACGCGATCACGCCCTGCGAAGGCATCGCCGCGGCCGAGCGCATCCGCGACCGGCTCGAGGCGATGGAAGGCGGCCGCATCGCCGTCGGCTTCGCCGGCAACCCGAACGAGCCGCAGGCGATGCGCGGCGGGCCGATGTTCGAGTTCCTGTTCGGCATCGACCAGCAGCTGCGCCGCGAAGGCCGGCGCGAGCGATTCGAGCTGACATTTTTCAGCCCGTCGCCCGAGCCCGGCAACCGGCTCGGGCCCAAGGCGGTGCAGCACCTGCTCGGCGAGATGCGCCGGCGCGGCATCGCGACCCACCTGGGCCACAAGATGGTGCGCCTCGAGGCCGACAAGGTCGTGACCGAAGGCGGCGAGATCGCGGCCGACCTGATCCTGTTCATGCCGGGCATGACCGGCAACGCCTGGTTCGACGCCACCGATCTGCCGCGCTCGCCGGGCGGGTTGCTGCGCGCCGACGCGCACTGCCGCGTGCCCGACTGGCCGCGCGTGGTGGTGGCCGGCGATTCCGGCAGCTTCCCCGGCCCCGACTGGATGCCCAAGCAGGCGCACATGGCCGACCTGCAGGCCGTTGCCGCGGCAACCAACCTGCTGGCCGACCTGCGCGGCGAGCGCGCCGACGCCACCTTCGCGGTCGAGCTGGCCTGCATCGTCGACAGCCTCGACCAGGGCACGCTGATCTGGCGCACGCCCGAGCGCAACTGGCTGCTGCCGCCCAACCGGGTGTTCCACTGGGCCAAGCGCGGCTTCGAGCGCCGGTACCTGCAGCGCTACCGCTGAGCGCGATCGGGCGCGGCGATCAATCCGGCTCGTCGGCGCCGGCGATGCGGTGGTGCAGCCGCCGCAATGAGGCCCATACCGCCAGCGCCACCACCGGCACCGCCGCGGCAGCCGTGAGCTCGACGCTGACCGGCCAGCCGATCTTCTGCGCGCCCTTGGCCACGTAGGCGACCAGGCCGACCACGTAGTAGGTGATCGCCGCCACCGACAGGCCTTCGACGGTGGACTGCAACTTCAGCTGCAGCGCCTGGCGGCGGTTCATCGCGGCCAGCAGCTCGCGGCTGGACAGCTGCTGTTCCACCTCGACGCGCGTGCGCAGCAGGTCGCCCACGCGCGCGATCCGCGCCGACAGCGCCGCCTGGCGCCGGTCGGCCGAGCGGCAGGTGGCCATCGCCGGGCTCAGGCGGCGTTCGATGAAGTCGCGCAGCGACTGCATGCCGTCGATGCGCAGCTCGGCGATCTCGGCCAGCCGCTGCCGCGCCAGGTCGTCATAGGCTGCGCTGGCCGAAAAGCGCGCGTGGGTCCCCGCGTACAGCCCTTCCAGTTCGGCGGCCAGCCGCGTCAGCCGATCGAGCAGTCCCGGTTCGTCGGCGCGTGCCGAGTGGCGCACGGCCTGCGCCAGCGCCGCCAGCTCGCGCTCGCCCTCGGCCAGCCACTGCACCGCACGCCGGGCCGTCGGCAGCCCGAGCAGCGCCGCCATGCGATAGGTCTCGATCTCCAGCACGCGCTGCACCAGCCGCCCCAGCCGGCGCGGCGTGACGGCGTCGGGCGCCGTCTGGCCGGTGAACACCAGCATGCGCAGGCAGCCATCGGCGCGCAGGCGCAGATCGGTGTGCAGCTCCGAGCTCTGGCTGATCACGCGCGAGCCGGTGACGGCCTGCTCGTCGAACAAGCGGCGCAACACGGCTGCCGTGTCGGTGCCCCGGCGCGACAGCGCCCACAGATGCACCCCGGTCAGCGCGCGCCCGGGCAGCGCCTGGCGCCAGGCCGCGGGTACCAGCTCGGCGGCGGTCGGCGGCTCGCCCTGCGCCAGCGCCGCCAGATCAGACGGCGCCAGCGGCCGGAAGAAGGTCCAGGTGACGAACTCGGTGTGCAGTTCCCAGCGCAGGCTGAATTCGCCCAGATCGGCCTGGGCGAATGCCGCATCGTCGGCCGGCGGCTGCTGCCCGCGCCCGGCCAGCAGCCGCGCCAGATGCGCGCGCCCGGCGGCCCGCTCGGCTTCGTCCGCCAGCATCACCCAGTGGCTCACGGCCAGCGGCGCCTGCAGCTGCGCGGCGGGCCGCGCGTGCAGCTCCTGGTGCAGCGCCAGACGCAGCTCGGGCGTGAGCAACTCGGGCAGCATCGGCTTGGCGGTCATCTCGGCGCACGGCATCGAAGGCCCGGGATTGTGCGCGCGCAGCCGGCCGCGGCGCACGGCCGATGCCGCGATCGATGCCGCAAAGCCCCCACATTGCGTCGCTGCGGCATGGGCTCCAGAATGCGCCCCGAGCCGGCGGCGGCCCGGAAGCGGGACACCCGCGCACCGATGCGGGAGCCGTCCAACCATCTTGCACCACAGACCGGAAGCCGCCATGAACCCGACTGCCGACACGCCGCGCAGCGACGCCGCCGTGACCGATCCGGCCCAGCAGGACGTGTTCATGGGCGAGCACGGCCCGCACGTCATGTCGCTGCGGGAGGTGCGCCGCGGCCTGACGCTGATCGTGGTGGCGTTGGCCGCGAGCATCGCGCTGTACGCGTGGATGCCTTTCGAGCCGGCGCCCAAGAAGGGCCTGGCGCTGCTGCTGTTCATCGGCATCCTGTGGCTGACCGAGGCGATCCACATCACGATCACCGCGCTGATGGTGCCGGTGGGCGCGCTGCTGCTGGGCCTGCCCAAGATCACCACCGCCTCGGCCTTTGCGTCCTTTGCCGACCCGGTGATCTTCCTGTTCTTCGGCGGCTTTGCGCTGGCCACGGCGCTGCATGCGCAGCGGCTGGACCGCAAGATCGCCTTCTGGCTGATGTCGCTGGCCGGCTCGCACCTGGGGTTCGCGTCGCTGCTGCTGTTCGGCGTGACCGCCGGCCTGTCGATGTGGATCAGCAACACGGCCACCGCCGCGATGATGCTGCCGCTGGCGCTCGGCATCATGAGCCACCTGGATCACGAAAAGGAGCGCGGCACCTTCGTCTTCATCCTGCTGGGCATCGCCTATTCGGCCAGCATCGGCGGGCTGGGCACGCTGGTGGGCTCGCCGCCCAACGCGATCGCGGCGCGTGCGATCAACATGGATTTCGCGGGCTGGATGAAGGTCGGCCTGCCGCTGATGCTCGTCCTGATGCCGCTGATGGTGCTGACGCTGTGGCTGGTGTTCCGGCCCAAGCTCAATCGGCGCATCCACGTCCCGATGGAATCGATTCCCTGGACGCCGCGGCGCATGCTGGCGATGACGCTGTTCCTGCTGACCGCGCTCGCCTGGATCCTGGGGGGCGAAATCAGCGAGCGGCTCGGCATCGGTGCGCCCGACACGCTGATCGCCGTCATCGCCGCGCTGCTGGTGGTCGTGCTGGGTCTGGCCAGCTGGGAGCAGGTGTCGGACAACACCGACTGGGGCGTGCTGTTCCTGTTCGGCGGCGGGCTGACGCTGTCGAGCCTGCTGCGCAGCTCGGGTGCCTCCGAAGTGCTGGGCGATCAGGTGGCGCGCTTCCTGACCGGCGCCCACGAGCTGTGGATCATCCTGGGCGTCACCACCTTCATCATCATCCTGACCGAGTTCACCAGCAACACCGCGTCGGCCGCGCTGCTGGTGCCGATCTTCGCCGCCATCGCCGAGCGCATGGGCATGCCGCCGGCCGTGCTGGTGCTGGTGATCGGCATCGGCGCTTCTTGCGCATTCATGCTGCCGGTGGCCACGCCGCCGAACGCGATCGTGTACGGCCTCGGATACATGCGCCAGATCGACATGGTGCGCGCCGGCGCGGTGCTGAACGTGTTCTGCGTGATCGTGCTGACGCTCTGGGGTTACTTCTTCCTGCGCTGAGGGCACGCGGCCGGCGGCGGCAGCCGGCGATCGGCATTCGCGCCGCCGCAGAGCAGGTGCGGCGTTGCCTGCGGCGCACCCGCCCGGGCCGTTGCCGTGCGCAACGGCCACCGAGCGCGAATGCCGGCGGGCACAGCCGCCGGCAGTCCCCGGCCAGACGATCGCCAGCGCCGTTTCGATCTTGGCCGCGATCCGTGTTTGGGCGCATCATCGGCCGGCGCAGATTGCATCAAGGCAATCCGTCGAGCGCCGCCGGGTTGCGTGCAAGGGCTGCGGGAGCCTGCGACTCATCGCGACTGCGCAGCGGCACGGAGATCGAAGGCGAACAGGAGCAGCACATGGCCGATGGCATCAAGCACGAAGTGGCGTCCGCCGTTCTGGCCGGCATCGACCGGCTGCTGCCCGATCTCGAGGCGCTCTACCGGGATGTCCACGCCCATCCCGAGCTTTCGATGCACGAGACCCGCACGGCGGGGCTCGCCGCGGCCCGGCTCGAGAAGGCCGGCTACGAGCTGACGACGGGCGTCGGCCAGACCGGCGTGGTGGGGCTGTTGCGCAATGGCGAGGGGCCCACGGTGATGCTGCGCGCCGACATGGATGCGCTGCCCGTCGCGGAGAACACGGGCCTGCCGTATGCGAGCCAGATCACCGCGACCGACGCCGAAGGCAACACGGTGCCGGTGGCGCACATGTGCGGCCACGACATGCACGTCGCGTGGCTGGTCGGCGCGGCCACGCTGCTGGCGCAGGCGCGCGCCGGCTGGAAGGGCACGTTGATGGCCGTGTTCCAGCCGGGCGAGGAAACCGCCCAAGGGGCGCGAGCCATGATCGACGACGGGCTCCTCCAGCGCTTCCCCACGCCCGCGGTCGTGCTGGGCCAGCATGTCGCGGTCGGCCCGGCCGGGACGATCGCGGGAAGCTCCGGGCCGATCACGGCTGCCGCCGACAGCCTGCAGATCCGCCTGTTCGGCCGCGGCGCCCATGGCTCGATGCCGCAAGCCAGCATCGATCCGGTCGTCATGGCGGCGTCGGTCGTGCTGCGGCTGCAAACCATCGTGTCGCGCGAAATTGCCGCGGCCGATGCGGCGGTCGTCACGGTCGGCGTGTTGCAGGCGGGAACCAAGGAGAACGTCATCCCCGACGAAGCCCTCATCAAGCTCAACGTGCGGACTTTCGATGCCGGAGTACGCGATCAGGTGCCCCTCCCGGAGTCCGCCAAAGCCGCGCCATGGCCGGGATCAGGTGGCCAGGCAGCGAGGACGGGCGACCACTCGGCACGGCATTGAAGCGTTGCGGACTTCGAGGCTGTCCGAACTGTCGCTGGCTCCGTGGGCCAGATCGGGTCAGATCAAGGCCGGCTTCCTGGGGTACCTTCAGGGCCCCTTCCTGATGCCGCACCAAATGAAAAAGCACCCGGCGTCGGCGCCAAGTGCTTGTTCCTTCTTCCGATCTGGTAGGCGCGATTGGACTCGAACCAACGACCCCCACCATGTCAAGGTGGTGCTCTAACCAGCTGAGCTACGCGCCTGCGAAGGGGGCATTCTAGCAGTGCGCCGTTGCGGCCCTGCCGCCTTCTGCGGCGCCGGGCTCACTTGCGCCGTGCACTGCGCACGCCGCCGACGCGGCCGATGGCGGCCAGCACCGGCGGCAGCCGCGAGACTTCGGCGACTTCGACGGTGAAGGTCATCCAGGCGGTGCGGCCGCGCCGGTCGCGCACGCTCTGGGTGTGCACGCCCACCACGTTGATGCGCTCGCGCGCCAGCAGTTCGGAGATGTCGCGCAGCAGCCCCTGGCGATCGTCGGCCTCGACCACCAGATCCACCGCGTACAGCGTCCCCTCTGCGCGCGCGCCAGCCCATGCCACCGCGATCCGCCGCTCGGGCGAACGCGCCAGCATGTGGCGGTAGTTCGGGCAGTCGGCGCGGTGCACCGCCACGCCCTTGTCGCGCGTGACGAAGCCGCCGATCGCATCGGGCGGCGCCGGGCGGCAGCAGCGCGCCAGGCTGGTCAGCAGCGATGCCACGCCGTCCACCAGCACGCCGCCCTTGCCCGCCGCCGCTTCGGCGCTCGGCCGGCGCAGCGCGACGGCATCTTCGGCAGGCGGCAGCGCCGGCGGCGCCGGCCGCAGCAGGTTCTCGATGTGGTGCAGCGAGTATTCGTCCTTGCCCACCGCCTCGAACAGCGCGTCGGCGCCGGCAAAGCCCAGTTGCGCGGCCAGCGCCTCGAGCTTCCAGGCGGTGCGGCCTTCGCGCTGCAGCAGCTTCTCCACCAGCTCGCGGCCGCGCGCGATGGTGGCGCTGAGCGCCAGCGCGTTGAACCAGGCACGCACCTTGGCGCGCGCACGCGGGCTCTTCAGGTAGGCCGGATCGGTGCCGAGCCAGTCGCGCGACGGGCCGCCCTCCTTGGCGGTGACGATCTCCACCGTCTGCCCGTTGGCCAGCGGCTTGTGCAGCGGCACCAGCGCGCCGTCGACGCGCGCGCCGCGGCAGCGGTGGCCGACGCTGGTGTGCAGCGCATACGCGAAGTCCAGCGGCGTGGACCCGGCCGGCAGCTCGATCACCGCCGCCTGCGGCGTGAACACGTAGATCCGGTCGGCGAACAGGTCGCCGGGCGCAGCATCGCCGGGCGCAGCATCGACCGCCGCGCCGGCCCCGCCCGGCTGCGGCGCCGCGACTTCGCGCCCCCAGGCGAGCAGCTGGCGCAGGATCGACCGCCGCGCCTCGGCCACGCGCTCCTCGAAGGCGCCGGCAGCGCTGACGCCGGCATAGCCCCTGGTGCCGGCTTCCTTGTAGGCCCAGTGCGCGGCCACGCCGTGCTCGGCATGCTCGTGCATCGCACGCGTGCGCACCTGCACCTCGAGGGTGGCGCCGTCGGGCCCGTGCACCACCGTGTGCAGCGACTGGTAGCCGTTGGCCTTGGGCTTGGCGATGTAGTCGTCGAACTCCTCGGGCACGGGCGTGTACAGCTCGTGCACGCGCGCCAGCGCCGCGTAGCAGGCGGGCACGTCGTCGACGATCACGCGCAGCGCGCGCAGGTCGAAGATGCGCTCGAAGCCGAGGCCCTTGCCCTGCATCTTCTTCCACACGCTGTACAGGTGCTTCGGCCGGCCCTGCACCTCGGCGTGCAGGCCCACTGCCGCCAGCTCGGCCGTCAGGCGCACGCGCGCCGCGGCGATCGCCGCCTCGCGCTGCACGCGCTTGCCGTCCATCAGCGACGCGATGCGGCGGTATTCGTCGGGCTCGAGCGCGCGGAACGCCAGGTCTTCCACCTCCCACTTGATCGCCGCGATGCCCAGCCGGTTGGCCAGCGGCGCGAACACCTCGAGCGATTCGCGCGCCAGCACCGGCGGGCACGGCCTGGCGCTGGCCGCATACCAGCGCAGCGTCTGCAGCCGCGACGCCAGGCGCAGCAGCACCACGCGCAGGTCGCCGGCAAAGGCCAGCAGCATCTTGCGCACGCGCTCGGTCTGCTGCGCGCGCCGCTCGAGCCCGACGCGCGCGTCGCGCACCGAGCGTTGCGCCTGCACCAGCCGCCGCGTGGCCGCCACCAGCGACCCGTACGACGCGCCGAAGCCCTTGGCCACCGTCTCTTCGGGCCGCTGCAGATAGTCGCCGGCGTAGACCAGGTAGGCGGCAGCCTGCATCGACGGCGCCGCACCGATGGCCTGCAGAATCGCGGCGACGCCGTCGGCGTGGGCGAGCGCGTCCTCGCCCGAATCGAGCCGCTGGCCCGCCAGCAGCGGCTCGGCGAAGCCGCGCGCGCGCTGCAGGTGCAGGCGGCCGTGGGCGTCGTCGCCCGGCGGCGGCTGCAGGCCGTCGGCCAGGCGCACGATCGGCGACGCTGCAGCATCGGCTTCGTGCGTGGTCAACAGCGGGCCGGTCTTCATGGCAGCGGCAGCGGCTGGCACCGTGTGTCGATCCGCGCGGCCGCCACCGGGGCCGGCCCGCCCGGCAGGCAGACCATGCGGCGCCGCACCTGGCTGCGCAGGCGGCGCAAAGGGCAAAGCGCGGCGGCAGTCATCTCGGGCTTCCGGCAGGGCTGTCGGGCCGCGGCATCGTAGCAATCCGCCGCGCAGGCGGCGCGCCCCGCGCCGCACGGCCCCGCCGTGGCATCGGTCACGCCCGGTCCAGCCCCTTGGTTGCAACAACGGAAATGACCGGTAAGCGTGCATCAATACCGGCGCGCCCCACCCGACAAAGGGTTGCAAAATGGCGTTGTTACAAATTGGGAGTGCCCATGACCCCATCCAGTCCCACGCGGCCGAGCCGCATCGCCGTCGTCGACGACGATGCCCGCATCCGCGACCTGCTGCGCCGCTACCTGGTGCAGGAGGGCTTCGAAGTCCTGCTCGCCGAGGACGCCAAGGCGCTGAACCGGCTGCTGACGCGCGAGACCCTGGACCTGATCGTGCTCGACCTGATGATGCCGGGCGAGGACGGGCTGTCGATCTGCCGCCGGCTGCGCGCGGCCAAGGACACGACGCCGATCATCATGCTGACCGCCAAGGTCGAGGACGTCGACCGCATCGTCGGCCTCGAGGTCGGCGCCGACGACTACCTGCCCAAGCCCTTCAACCCGCGCGAGCTGCTCGCCCGCATCAACGCGGTGCTGCGCCGCCGCCCGCCGGCCGAGGCGCCCGGCGCACCGTCGAAGGAGCCACTGACCGTCGTCTTCGGGCCCTACGAGTTCGACCTGTCGCTGCGCCGGCTGTCGCGCAACGGCGAGCAGATCTCGCTGACCACCGGCGAGTTCTCGATGCTCAAGGCGCTGGTGCGCCACCCGCGCCAGCCGCTGTCGCGCGACAAGCTGGCGCAGCTGGCGCGCGGCCGCGAGTTCGAGCCCTTCGACCGCAGCCTGGACGTGCAGATCTCGCGTCTGCGCAAGATGCTCGAGCCCGATCCGGCGCAGCCGCGCTACATCCAGACGGTCTGGGGCGTGGGCTACGTGTTCGTGCCCGACGGCACGCACTGAGAGGCTGAGAGGCTTTCGCCCATGCCCGCCTTGCACGCCGGAACACGCCGGCTCGTCGTTGCAAATGCTCGCCATAGCCCGAGCTATGGCTGCGCTTTGCGCCTGGATCCGACGCGTTCCGGCGCGCCTTTCGGGCACGGCCGAAAACCTCTCAGCCTCTGAGGCCCGGCCGCGGCCCGCGGGCTGCCGCTAGCATTGCCGACGCCGCCGGGCGCAGTTTCGGCGGCGGCCACCCATGGCACGCAGGACTTTCCAGCTCAACCTCTTCTGGCGCACCTTCGTCCTGCTGGCGCTGCTGCTGGCAGGCGGCATCACCGCGTGGGTGCAGACCCTGCGGCAGATGGAGTTCGAGCCGCGCGCAGTGGCCGCCGCGCAGCAGACCGCCGGGCTGGTGAACCTGTCGCGCGCGGCGCTGCGCAGCGTCGACGGCATCCACCGCGTCGCGCTGGTCAAGACGATGGACGGCCAGAACACGGTGCGGGTGCAGCCGCGCGAGCCCGGCGACAGCTGGGAGCCCTTCGCCACCGACCGCTTCAGCCGCAGCGTCAGCAACGAGCTGCAATCGCGCCTGGGGCCCGACGCGCTCGTGGCGCGCAGCGTCAACGGCCAGCCGGGCATGTGGGTCGGCTTCACGATCGACCATGACCCCTACTGGATGCGCACGCCGCCCGAGACCACCGGGCCGCTGACGCGCCGGACCTGGATGGTGTGGCTGGCCATCGCGCTGGCCGCCACGGTGCTGGGATCGGTGGTGATCGCCCGGCTGATCAACCGGCCGCTGCGCGAGCTGTCCTTCGCCGCCAGCCGAATCCGCGAGGGCGATCTCGATTCGCGCCTCGACGAGAACACGCTGACCAGCGAGATCAGCGAAGTCAACCGCGGCTTCAACCGCATGGTGCGCGAGCTCGCCAAGATCGAGGAAGCGCGCGCGGTGATGCTCGCCGGCATCTCGCACGACCTGCGCACCCCGCTGGCGCGGCTGCGGCTCGAGGCCGAGATGAGCGTCGACAGCGACGAGGCCCGGCGCAACATGGCGGCCGACATCGAGCAGCTCGACGCGATCATCGACAAGTTCATGGACTACGCGCGGCCGGGCGAAGCCCGGCTGCACCCGGTGCCGCTGGCGCCGCTGATCGACCGCGAGGCCGCCGCGCTGCGCGACCCGGCCCAGATCCGGATCACCTCCGAGGTCGGCGCCGACGTGGCGGTGCTGGCCGACGAAACCGAACTGGGCCGCGTGTTCGCCAACCTGTTCGAGAACGCGCGCCGCTACGGCCGCAGCGAGCACACCGGCGTGGCCGCGGTCACCGTCGGCGCTGCGCGCACCGGCGGCTCGGCCGTGGTCACGGTGCGCGACCACGGCCCGGGCGTCGCCCCCGACAAGCTCGCCCAGCTGACCACGCCCTTCTTCCGCGGCGACGTCGCCCGCACCGCGGCCAGCGGCGCCGGGCTGGGGCTGGCGATCGTGGAGAAGTCGCTGCAGCGCATGGGCGGCTCGGTCGAGCTGGCCAATGCCCCCGGCGGCGGCCTGATGCTGCACCTGCACCTGCGGCTGGCGGCCTGATCCCCCCCGCGGCGCGCGGCGCGTGCGCCGGCGTGACGCCGTGCATCCGGCGGCCGGCCCTTGAAACCCCGGCAGCGGCCCCTACCTCGAATGGCAGCGGCGCGGCACCCGCGCCATCCACGCCAGGAGAGCATCTGATGTATCGAAGCCTGTTCCCCCGCGACCTGTTCGCCGAAATGGACCGCCTGACGCGCGACATGCACTCGGCCTTCGACGTGACCCCGGCGATCCGCGGCTTCGCGCGCGGCGGCTTCCCGGCGCTGAACGTCGGCAACACCGCCGCGGCGGTGGAGGTCTATGCGTTCGCGCCCGGCATCGACCCGGCCAAGGTCGAAGTTCATCTCGACCGCGGCGTGCTGACGATCTCGGGCGAGCGCGCGCGCGCCGCCGCCCCCGCCGACGAGAAGAGCACGCTGCACGTGAACGAGCGCTTCGACGGGCGCTTCCGCCGCGTGATCAGCCTGCCCGACGACATCGACCCGAACGGCGTGTCGGCCGACTACCGCGACGGCGTGCTGCACGTCAGCATCAAGCGACGCGAATCGGCGCAGCCGCGGCGCATCGAAGTGCAATGACCCCGAGGAGACCCAGATGAGCAACAACGTCGCGACCCCGCCCGCCGAAGCCGCCGCCGCGCGCCAGGAGCCTTCGCTGCTGCCGCCGGTGGACGTGATCGAGGATGCCGCCGGCATCACGCTGTACGCCGACCTGCCGGGCGTGCCCAAGGACAAGCTGAACCTGCGCGTCGAGGGCGACACGCTGAGCATCGACGCCGAGGTGGCGCTGGCGGTGCCGCAGGGCATGGAGCCCACCCACGCCGAAGTGCAGCTCGCGCGCTACCGGCGTGCCTTCACGCTCAGCAAGGAGCTGGACCCGGGCAAGGTGGCCGCCGACCTGAGCAATGGCGTGCTGCGGGTGCGCATCCCGAAGGCCGAGCACGCGCAGCCGCGCCGCATCCAGATCCAGGTGAGCTGAGCGTCAGCGGGCGGCCGCGCCGGCCGCGCCGGCCGCGCCGCCTGCGGCGACCAGCAGCGCCACCGCGCGCGCCTCGATCGCCCGGCCCTCGCCGACCGGGCCCATCCGCTCGGCCGTCTTGGCCTTGACGTTGACGCAGCCCGCCGGCACGCAAAGCGCCTGCGCCAGCCGCGCGCACATCGCCGGGATGTGCGGCGCGAGCTTCGGCGCCTGCGCAACCACGGTGGCATCGACGTTGCCGATCGCGTAGCCGGCCGCACGCACCCGCCGCGCGGCTTCGGCCAGCAGCCGCATCGAATCGGCACCGGCGAAGGCCGGGTCGGTGTCGGGGAAGTGCCGGCCGATGTCGCCGAGCGCGGCGGCGCCGAGCAGCGCGTCGGTGATCGCATGTGCGAGCGCGTCGGCATCGGAATGCCCGGCCAGCCCGTGGCTGTGCGGCACCGTGACGCCGCCCAGCACCAGCGGCCGGCCGGCCACCAGCGCGTGCACGTCCCAGCCCTCGCCGATGCGCAGGCCGCTCATTGCAGGCCGCTCATCGCAGGCCGCCTTCGCGTTCCAGCCGGCGCAGGCGCAGCAGCCGCTCGGCCAGTGCCAGCTCGGCCGGCCAGGTGAGCTTGAAGTTCTCGAGCTCGCCCGGCACCAGCCGGGGCCGCAGCCCCAGCGCCTCGACCGCGCCGGACTCGTCGGTGACCGCGTCGCCGGCCGCGCGCAGCGCGCGCTGCAGCAACCCCAGGCGGAACATCTGCGGCGTCTGCGCGGCCCACTTGTGCCGCCGGTCGAGCGTGGCCGCAACCAGGCCCGCCTCGTCCTGCTTCAGCGTGTCGGCCAGCGGCAGCGCCAGCAGGCCGCCGACCGCGTCGCCGCGGCAGGCGTCGATCAGCCGCTCCACCCACGCCGGCTGCAGCAGGCAGCGCGCGGCGTCGTGCACCAGCACCCAGTCGTCGTCGGCCGCGCCGCGCCGCCGCAGCTCTGCCAGGCCGGCGGCCACGGTGGCGGCGCGCGTGGCGCCGCCGGTGCGCGCGACCCAGCCGCGCTCGCCGGCAAAGCCGGGCAGCAGCGCGTCGAAGCGGTCGTCGCCCGGCGCCAGCACCACCAGCATCGCGCGCAGCGGCGCCACCGCCTGCAGCGCCCGCAGCGTGTGCGCCACGAGCGCGCGGCCGTCGAGCAGCGCGTACTGCTTGGGCGCGCCCAGCCCGGCGCGCGCGCCGATGCCGGCGCAGGGCACCAGCGCGTACAAGGAGGCTTCGCCCGCGGTCATCCGGCAATGGTAGCGAGCAGCGCCCGCCATACCCGCCGGCCGGGGCGGGCCGGGATGCGGCCGTGCAACGCTGCGCGGCGGCACCGGCGTCGCGCCGGGCAGCCGCGGGGCGGCGCCGCGCCCTCGCCCGGCGCCGCGCTGCCGGGGCTGCGCGCCCGCGCTGCCTAGAATCCGCGCCTCGCCCCGCGGCCCCGGCCGTCTCGGGGCGTGCCGGTTTGAACGCCCGCCGTCTGCATGCAACTGCCTTCGATCCCGCGCGGCAAGCGCTTCACCCTGCCCCGCCCCATCGGCTCGGCCGATGCACTGCTGCTGGCGCGCCATGCGCAGGCCCGCGCGGCCGAGCGGCAATTGCTGATCGTCGTCTGCGCCGAGCCGGCCGATGTCGCCCGGCTGGCCGACGAGATCGGCTTCTTCGCGCCCGGGCTGCGCATCGCCGCCTTCCCCGACTGGGAGACGCTGCCCTACGATGCGCTGTCGCCGCACCAGGACCTGGTGTCGGAGCGGCTGGCCGCGCTGTGGCGACTGCACAGCCGCGATCTGGACCTGCTGCTGCTGGCCGCCGGCACCGCGGTGATGCGGATCGCGCCGCCGGCGTTCATCGCCGCCACCACCTTCCACTTCCGCCACAAGACGCGGCTGGACGAGGCCGCGCTCAAGGCGCAGCTGACGCTGGCCGGCTACAGCCACGTCAGCCAGGTGGTGTCGCCGGGCGAGTACGCGGTGCGCGGCGGGCTGATCGACCTGTTCCCGATGGGCTCGCCGGTGCCCTACCGCGTGGACCTGTTCGGCGACGAGATCGATTCGATCCGCAGCTTCGACCCCGACACCCAGCGCAGCCTGTACCCGGTGCCCGAGGTGCGGCTGCTGCCGGGGCGCGAATTCCCGCTCGACGACGCGGCGCGCAGCGCCTTTCGCGCGCGCTGGCGCGAGCGGCTCGAAGGCGACCCGAGTCGCGCGCGCCTGTACAAGGACATGGGCGCCGGCCTGGCCGGTGCCGGCATCGAGTACTACCTGCCGCTGTTCTTCGACCAGACCGCGACCGTCTTCGACCACGCGCACGCGAGCAGCGCGCTGGTGCTGCACGGCGAGGTCGACGCGGCGCTGCAGCAGTTCTGGGCCGACACGCGCGAGCGCCACCGCTTCCTGCAGCACGACCCGGAGCGCCCGATCCTGCCGCCCGAGGCGCTGTTCCTGCGGCCTGAGGAATTCTTCGTGCGCGCCGGCGAGCACGCGACGCTGGCGCTGCGCGGCGAAGGCGACACGCCGTGGGCGCGGCCGCTGCCCGGGCTGGCCGTCGACCGCGGCGCGCCGCAGCCGCTGGCCGCGCTGGAGCGGCACCTGCGCAGCACGCCGCACCGCGTGCTGCTGCTGGCCGAGAGCGAAGGCCGGCGCGAAAGCCTGCTCGACCTGCTGCGCGACCACGGCATCGTGGTGCCGGGCGTGGCCACGCTCGCGGCCTTCGAGGCCGGCGCCGAGCCGGTGGCGATCGCCGCGGCGCCGCTGGCCGCGGGCTTTCACTGGCACGAGCCCGACGCGGGCCGGTCGATCCAGTTCGTCACCGAAACGGAGCTGTTCGGCAGCACGCGCGAGACGCGCCGCCGCCGCAAGCAGGAGCAGACCAGCAACGTCGATGCGCTGATCCGCGACCTGGCCGAGCTGAGCCTGGGCGACCCGGTGGTGCACGTGCAGCACGGCATCGGCCGCTACCGCGGGCTGCTGCACATCGACACCGGCGACGGGCCCAACGAGTTCCTGCACCTCGAGTACGCCGACCGCGCGACGCTGTACGTGCCGGTCAGCCAGCTGCACCTGATCGGCCGCTACAGCGGCGTCAGCCCCGAGGAAGCGCCGCTGCACAAGCTCGGCTCGGGCCAGTGGGACAAGGCGCGGCGCAAGGCCGCCGAGCAGGTGCGCGACACCGCCGCCGAGCTGCTGAACCTGTACGCGCAGCGCGCCGCGCGCGCAGGCGTCGCGCACCGCTTCAGCGCGCAGGACTACGAGGCCTTCGCCGCCAGCTTCGGCTTCGAGGAGACGCCCGACCAGCGCGCCGCGATCCACGCAGTGGTGCAGGACCTGATCAGCCCGAAGCCGATGGACCGGCTGGTTTGCGGCGACGTCGGCTTCGGCAAGACCGAAGTGGCGCTGCGCGCCGCCTTCGTCGCGGTGCACGGCGGCAAGCAGGTGGCGATCCTGGCGCCGACCACGCTGCTGGCCGAGCAGCATTACCAGACGCTCACCGACCGCTTCGCCCAGTGGCCGGTCAAGGTGGCCGAGCTGTCGCGCTTTCGCAGCGGCAAGGAAGTGAAGGCGGCGCTCGAGGGGTTGGCCGCCGGCCGCATCGACATCGTCGTGGGCACCCACAAGCTGCTGAGTGCCGACGTGAAGTTCGCGCGCCTGGGGCTGCTGATCGTCGACGAGGAGCACCGCTTCGGCGTGCGCCACAAGGAGGCGATCAAGGCGCTGCGCGCCGAGGTCGACGTGCTCACGCTCACCGCGACGCCGATCCCGCGCACGCTCGGCATGGCGCTCGAGGGCCTGCGGGATCTCTCCGTGATCGCCACCGCGCCGCAGCGGCGGCTGGCGATCAAGACTTTCGTGCGCAACGAAGGCAGCGGCGTGATCCGCGAGGCGGTGCTGCGCGAGTTGAAGCGCGGCGGGCAGGTGTACTTCCTGCACAACGAGGTCGAGACCATCGAGCACCGGCGCGCCAAGCTGGCCGAGCTGGTGCCCGAGGCGCGCATCGCCGTCGCCCACGGCCAGATGCCCGAGCGCGAGCTCGAGCGCGTGATGCGCGACTTCGTCGCGCAGCGCCACAACCTGCTGCTGTGCTCGACGATCATCGAGACCGGCATCGACGTGCCCAGCGCCAACACGATCGTGATCAGCCGCGCCGACAAGTTCGGCCTGGCGCAGCTGCACCAGCTGCGCGGCCGCGTCGGCCGCAGCCACCACCAGGCCTACGCGTACCTGCTGGTGCCCGAGGTGGAAGGCCTGAGCAAGCAGGCGGCGCAGCGGCTGCAGGCGATCCAGGACATGGAGGAGCTGGGCTCGGGCTTCTACCTCGCGATGCACGACCTCGAGATCCGCGGCGCCGGCGAGGTGCTGGGCGACAGCCAGAGCGGCAACATCATGGAAGTCGGCTTCCAGCTGTACAACGACATGCTCGCCGAGGCGGTGAGCGCGCTCAAGGCCGGGCGCGAGCCCGACCTGCTCAGCCCGCTGGGCGGCCTGTTCGGCGCCGCCACCGAAGTCAACCTGCACGCGCCGGCGCTGCTGCCCGACAGCTACTGCCCCGACGTGCACCAGCGCCTGAGCCTGTACAAGCGGCTGGCGCTGGCCGAGAAGGCCGCCGACATCGACGCGCTGCTCGAGGAGATCACCGACCGCTTCGGCAAGCTGCCGGTGCAGGGCCGCACGCTGTTCGACACCCACCGGCTGCGCGTGCTGGCGCGGCCGCTGGGCGTGCACAAGATCGACGCCGCGCCCCGGCAGATGGCGCTGAGCTTCCGGCCGAACCCGCCGATCGACGCGGCGCGGATCATCGAGCTGGTGCAGAAGAACCGCCACATCCGGCTGGCCGGCAACGACAAGCTGCGGGTCGAACGCGAACTGGCCGACCCGAAGGACCGCGCGCAGTTCATGCGCGACCTGCTGCGCGCGCTGGGGCGGCCGGTGGCGGCGGCGGGCTGAGCCGGATACGCCGCACGCCGCCGCCCCGATCACAGCAGCCAGTCGATCGGCAGGCCTTCGAGGAAGCCGATCTTCAGGCGCTGCCACAGGCTGGTCTCGGGGTCGACGTCGTGCACCACCGTGGCGCCGCCGTCGCGCTGCTCCACCCATTGCAGGCTGCTTCCGTCGGCCCCGAGGCGGACTTCGTACGCGACTTCGGGCACCTCCGTCTCGAAGACCCGTGCCAGTTGCTGCGCGGCCTGCGGGCTGTCCATCACCAGCCCCATCTCGGTGTTCAGGTGCGCCGAGCGCTGGTCGAAGTTGAACGAGCCGACGAAGACGCGCGCGCCGTCGACGGCGTAGGTCTTGGCGTGCAGCCCCGAGACCTTGGCCGGCCCGAAGCGGCCGCGCACGCGCATCGATGCCGCGGCGGCGCCGGGCTCGAGCTCCCACAGCCGCACGCCGGCACGCAACAGATCCAGGCGCCGCTTCGCGTAGCCGGCGTGCACCACGCTTTCGTCCGACGAGGCCAGCGAGTTGGTCAGCACGCGCACCTGCACGCCGCCCCGCGCCAGGCCGGCCAGCATCGCGGTGCCGGTTTCGCCCGGCACGAAGTACGGCGAGACGATGTCCAGGCTCCGGCGCGGCATGCCCATGCGCTGCATCAGCGCCGGCAGCAGTAGCAGGTCGGCGCGGTCGTCGGCGTCGAGCGTCTTGGCCGGGTCGTCGTACAGCACCTGCGCGGTGGCCCAGTCGAAGGCGAGGCGGCGCTCGAGCAGCTCGCGCACGAAGGGCGCGCCGCGCACCGCCTGCAGGTAGCGCGCCGCCTGCGGATCGCGTTGCACGGCGTCGAAGCGCGGCTGCAGCACGGCCGCGGGATCGGCCGGCGCAGGCCCGACGAAGGGCGCGGCCGGGTAGGCCGACGCGCTGTTCCAGTACAGGTCGAATTCGCGCGACACCGCCTGCACCACCGCGCCGATGGCCAGCACGTCCAGGTCGGCGAAGCCCAGCCCGTCGGCCGCACCGAAGTACTCGTCGGCGATGTTGCGCCCGCCGACCACGCTGGCCTGGTTGTCGGCGATGAAGGCCTTGTTGTGCATGCGCCGGTTGAGCCGGCTGAAGTCGCCCAAATAGCCGAGCGCGCGCGAGCTGCGCGTGGGGAACGGGTTGTACAGCCGCAGCTCGATGTTCGGATGCGCGCCGAGCGCGGCCAGCAGCGGGTCGAGCCCGGCCGTGTTGGCGTCGTCGAGCAGCACGCGCACGCGCACGCCGCGCTGCGCCGCCTGCCACAGCGCCTGCCACATCAGGATGCCGACGGCGTCGTCGTGCCAGACGAAGTACTGCGCGTCGATCGAGCGCTCGGCCGCGCCCGCCAGCAGCACGCGCGCCGCGAAGGCGTCGTGCGGGTCCTCGAAGGCCAGGAAGCCGGACCGGCCCGGGTGCTCGGCAACCGCGGGTGCCACCGCCTGCCCGAGCGGGGTCTGCACCGTGTCGGTGTAGGCGTGCGACGGCGTGCGGCCGGCCGGCGGCGGCAGCGTCGTGCAGCCGGCGGCGAGCCAGGCGGCGGCAGCCAGGACGATGACCAGCAGGCGCCGCAGCGCTGCAGCGCGGCCGGACGGGCGCGCCCGAAGGCCGCCAGGCTGTGCGCCGGCCGCACGTGAATCCGGCGTCGCCGTCATGGGCCGGGGGTGCGGCTGCCGGTGCGGCGGCTCACGCCTTGGAGAACTCGATCAGCGCCTTGGCGTCGAGCACGCTCACGCGCTCGCGCTCCAGCCGCACCCAGCCGCGTTCCTCGAAGCTGCGCAGCAGCCGGCTGACGAACACGCGCACGCTGCCCAGCTCGTCGGCCAGGCCCTGGTGCGTGGCCTGCAGCACCGGCCCGCGCTGCACCAGCAGCCGCGCCAGGCGCGTGTCCAGCCGCTTGAACGCGACCTCGTCGACCAGCTCCATCACCTCGGCCAGGCGCGCGCCGACCATCTGGAACACGAAGCGGCGAAACGGCGCGTGCTGCAGGATCAGCTCGTCGAAGGCCTGCGGCGGCAGCGTCAGCAGCGTCACGTCGGTTTCGGCCGTGCCCTCGGCGCCGTAGTCGACCTGGCCGAGCAGGCAGCTGCCCGACAGCACGCAGCCTTCGCCCGGGCCGGCGCGGTAGAGCACGATCTCGCGCCCGCCGGGCGAGACCTTGCTGATGCGCACGCTGCCGTCGAGCACCAGCGGGAAGCCGGTGCAGGGCATGCCCGGCTCGAACAGGCGCGTGCCGGCGCGCACCCGGCGCGGCGCCGCGGCGGCCAGCAGCGCGTCGAGCCGGGCCTCGGGCAGCGACGCGAACACCGGGAAGCGCTCGAGCAGCGCCTGGCGCAGCGGCGCTGGAGCGCTCATCGGCGGCCGGCGCCTGGCGCGCACGCGCGGCCGGTGCAACCCAGGTAGCAGACATCGCGGCGCCCGCCGCGCATCCTTCGGGCCGTGGATCCCGCAGCGCCTGGCGGCAGGGCCCGAACCCGCCGGCGACCGAACCGCACTTCTTCAGGAGTTGACATGAGCCTCGAAAACATCATCCGCGCCTTTGCCGGCACCGTGATTCTCGTCTCGCTGGCGCTGGGCGTCGCCGCCAGCCCGTTGTTCCACTCTGCCAACTGGCTGTGGCTGACGGCCTTCGTCGGCTTCAACCTGCTGCAAAGCTCGTTCACGCGGCTGTGCCCGCTGGAGACGATGCTGCGCAAGCTCGGCGTGAAGAGCAGCGGCGCCGCCTGCGGCATCTGATGGGCCTTGCGCGCGGCGGCGCCGCCGGCGCCGTCTGAGCATGCAGAAGGGCCGGCTGGAGACCGGGCCGGGTCCGCATGCGGCAAACCGCCGTGCGGGGCTGCCCGGCCGCCGCGCGCCGCGGCGGGCCGGGCGCACCGGGCTCAACGGCAGCGCGACCCGAGGCTCAGCGCGGCTTGTCGGCCAGCAGCTTGGGCTTGCCCAGGCCGAGGCCGCCCTCGGCGCGCGCGTTCAGGTAGGCATAGATGTCGAGCACGTGCGGCGCGACGTCGTCGGCGTCGC
>JAFEFZ010000282.1 GCA_018240325.1 Pseudomonadota bacterium | reverse complement strand
TGGACATCCGCGGCGCCTTCTCGGCCGGCATCATCAACGTGGTGATGGTGTTCTTCCTGGTCGAGCTGTTCGACGCCACCGGCACGCTGATGGGCGTGGCCAAGCGCGCCGGGCTGCTGGTGCCGGGCAAGATGGACCGCATGAACAAGGCCCTGCTGGCCGACTCGGGCGCGATCTTCGCCGGCTCGCTGCTCGGCACCTCGAGCACCACCGCCTACATCGAGAGCGCCTCGGGCGTGCAGGCCGGCGGCCGCACCGGCCTGACCGCGATCGCGGTGGCGGTGCTGTTCCTGCTGTGCCTGTTCATCTCGCCGCTGGCCGGCTCGGTGCCGGCCTACGCCACCGCGCCGGCACTGTTCTATGTGGCATGCCTGATGCTGCAGGAGCTGACCGAGCTGGAGTGGGGCGATTCCACCGAAGTCATCCCCGCCGCGGTCACCGCGCTGGTCATGCCCTTCACCTATTCGATCGCCAACGGCCTGGCCTTCGGCTTCATCACCTACGCGGCGGCCAAGCTGTTCACCGGCCGGGTGCGCGAGGTGCACTACATGGTGTGGGTCATCGCCGCGCTGTTCCTGTACAAGTTCGTCTTCGTCAGCGGCCATTGACGCGCCGCGGCACTGCATTGCGGGAGACCCCATGGCGGCAAACCTGAGACTCGAGCTGGTCGGCATCAGCAAGCAGTACCCGGCGGTGCGCGCCAACGACAACGTCAACCTGCAGGTGCTGCCCGGCGAGATCCACGCGGTGCTCGGCGAGAACGGCGCGGGCAAGAGCACGATGATGAAGATGATCTACGGCGCGGTGCGGCCCGACGAGGGCGAGATCCGCTGGAACGGCCAGAAGGTCGAGATCAGGAACCCGCAGCAGGCGCGCGCTTTAGGCATCAGCATGGTGTTCCAGCACTTCAGCCTGTTCGACACGCTGACCGCGGCCGAGAACGTGTGGCTCGGCCTGGACAAGGCGATGAAGCTGGCCGAGGTCACCGGGCGCATCGCCCAGGTCAGCCAGGAATACGGCCTGGACGTGGAGCCGCTGCGGCCGGTGCATTCGCTGTCGGTGGGCGAGCGCCAGCGCGTCGAGATCGTGCGCGCGCTGCTCACCAGCCCGAAGCTGCTGATCCTGGACGAGCCGACCTCGGTGCTGACGCCGCAGGCGGTGCGCAAGCTGTTCGTCACGCTGCGCCAGCTCGCCGCCGACGGCTGCTCGATCCTGTACATCAGCCACAAGCTCGACGAGATCCGCGAGCTGTGCAGCAACTGCACGGTGCTGCGCGGCGGCAAGGTCACCGGCCGGGTCGACCCGCGCACCGAGAGCAACGCCGGGCTGTCCAAGCTGATGATCGGCGCCGAGCCGCCGCAGCTGCAGCACCAGGCGTCGAAGGCGGGCGCGGTGGTGCTGGCGGTGCAGGGCCTGTCGATGCCGAAGGCCGACCAGTTCGGCACCACGCTCGCCGACATCGGCTTCGAGGTGCGCGCCGGCGAGATCGTCGGCGTCGCCGGCGTCTCGGGCAACGGCCAGCAGGAGCTGATGGCCGCGCTGTCGGGCGAGGATGCGCGCGCGCCGGCCGGTTCGATCAAGCTCTTCGGCCGGGACATCGCGCGCCACTCGCCGCGGCGAAGGCGCAAGGCAGGCCTGTACTTCGTGCCCGAGGAGCGGCTGGGCCGCGGCGCGGTGCCGGTGATGAGCCTGGCGCGCAACACGCTGCTGACGCGCACCGAGGCGGTGGGCTCGTCGGGCTGGATCCGCACCACCCAGGTCGAGCTGCTGGCGGCCAACCTGATCAGCCGCTTCAACGTCAAGTGCGGCGGCACCGGCGCCGCGGCCAAGAGCCTGTCGGGCGGCAACCTGCAGAAGTTCATCGTCGGCCGCGAGATCGACGCGAATCCGAAGCTGCTGATCGTCAGCCAGCCGACCTGGGGCGTGGACGTGGGCGCGGCAGCGCTGATCCGCGGCGAGCTGCTGAAGCTGCGCGACGCCGGCTGTGCGCTGCTCGTCGTCAGCGAAGAACTCGACGAGCTGTTCGAGATCGCCGACCGCCTGATCGTGATCGCCCAGGGGCGCATGTCGCCGTCGATCGCCACCGCGCAGGCCACCGTCGAGCGCATCGGCGAATGGATGTCGGGGCTGTGGCCGCAGGGCGGCCCCGATGCCGGAGAGACCGGCCCCGCGCGCGCCGGCGCCCAACCGACCGGAGCGCGCCATGCTCAAGCTTGAACCCCGAGCGCAGCCGTCGAAGCTGATGTCGCTGCTGTCGCCGGTGCTGGCGCTGGTGCTGACCGCGATCCTCGCCGGCATCCTGTTCGCCGTGCTCGGCAAGGACCCGGTGCGCGGCCTGGCGATGTACTTCGTCGAGCCCTTCGCCAACCTGCGCCAGATCAGCGAGCTGGTGCTCAAGGCGACGCCGCTGATCGTGATCGCGCTGGGCCTGGCGGTTTGCTACCGATCCAACGTGTGGAACATCGGCGCCGAGGGGCAGTTCCTGCTCGGCATCCTGGCGGGCGGCGGCGTCGCGCTGTGGCTGACCACGCACGGCATCGTGCTGCCGAAGATCGTCGCGGTGCCGCTGGTGCTGGCGGCCGGCGTGCTCGGCGGCATGGC
Source organism: Pseudomonadota bacterium (assembly GCA_018240325.1). Classification (GTDB taxonomy): domain Bacteria; phylum Pseudomonadota; class Gammaproteobacteria; order Burkholderiales; family Burkholderiaceae_C; genus Rubrivivax. Next base: position 27,204 of record JAFEFZ010000282.1, on the reverse strand, counting down.
CTGGGCCGGCATCACCGCGCTGCTGCGCGACCGCTTCAACGCCAGCGAGATCCTGGTCAGCCTGATGCTGGTCTACGTGGCGCAGCAGCTGGTCAACTACCTGGTGTTCGGCGCGTGGAAGGACCCGATGGGCTTCAACTTCCCGCAGACCAAGAACTTCGACGCCTCCACCTGGCTCACGCCGATCGTGCCCGGCACGCGCATGAACGCCGGCATCGTGATCGCGCTGGTCTTCGTCGCGCTGACCTGGGTGTTCCTGTTCCGGCTGTTCCGCGGCTTCCAGCTGCAGGTCGGCGGGCTGGCGCCGGCGGCGGCGCGCTATGCCGGCTTCTCGGGCAGCGCCGCGCTGTGGACCGCGCTGCTGGTCTCCGGCGGCCTGGCCGGGCTGGCCGGCGGCATCGAGGCGATCGGCACCTTCCGCCAGATCACGCCGCACGTCTCCACGGGCCTGGGCTTCACCGCGATCATCGTGTGCTTCGTCGGCCGGCTGCACCCGGTGGGCATCGTGTTCGCCGGGCTGCTGCTGTCGACGATGATCATCGGCGGCGAGCTCGGCCAGTCGCGCCTGGGCCTGCCCAACGCACTGTCGGGCGTGTTCCAGGGCCTGCTGCTGGTGCTGCTGCTGGCCTGCGACACCTTGATCCACTTCCGCATCCGCCTGCGCCCGGCGGCGGCGGCAGCGCGCTGACACGCAAGGCGACCACCATGGACCAAATCGCACTGCTGATCGCCGCCACGCTGGCCTCGGGCACGCCGCTGGCCATCGCCGGGCTGGGGCTGCTGATCAACGAGAAGTCGGGCGTGCTCAACCTCGGCGCCGAGGGCATCATGCTCGTCGCTGCGATTGCCGGCTTCGCTGCCGCCCACGCCAGCGGCAGCGACTGGCTGGCCTTCGCCGCCGGCGCCGCCGCCGGCGCGCTGCTGGCCGCCGGCTTCGGCGTGCTGGTGATCTGGCTGAACACCAACCAGTACGCCACCGGCCTGGCGGTCAGCCTGTTCGGCTACGGCTTCTCGGCCTTCGTCGGCATCGGCTACGTCGGCCAGAAGCTCGCCGAGCGCACGCCCTTCGAGGTGCCGGGCCTGGCGCAGATCCCGTTCATCGGGCCGGCGCTGTTCCGCCAGCACCCGATGGTCTACATCGCGATCGGGCTGATCGCGCTGGCGATGTGGTTCCTGTACAGGAGCCGCGCCGGGCTGGTGCTGCGCGCGGTGGGCGAGTCGCCCGAGTCGGCGCACGCGCTCGGCTACAAGGTGCGCTGGATCCGGCTGCTGGCGGTGACGGCGGGCGGCGCGCTGTGCGGCGTGGCCGGCGCCTTCTTGTCGGTGGTGTACGCGCCGCTGTGGGTCGAGGGCCTGGTGGCGGGCCGCGGCTGGATCGCGCTGGCGCTGACCACCTTCGCCACCTGGCGGCCGCTGCGCGTGCTGTTCGGCGCCTACCTGTTCGGCGGCGTGACGATGGCGCAGTTCGCGCTGCAAGGCGCCGGCGTCGAGATCTCGAGCCAGTTGCTGGCGATGCTGCCGTACCTGGCGACCGTGGTCGTGCTCGCGATCATCAGCCGCAACCCGACCTGGATCCGCATCAACATGCCCGCGTCGCTGGGCCGGCCCTTCCACCCCGGCGCCTAGAATCCGCGCGCCTCGTCCCTTCCCTGCCAAGGAGTCGCACCAAGTGAGCCAGATGAACAAACGCACCCTGCTCGGCCTGACCGCCGCCGCCGCGCTGACCGCACTGGTCGGCTGCGGCAAGAAGGAGGAACCGGCCGCCGCGCCGGCCGCGGCCGCGCCCTCGGCGCCGGCGGCTGCCGCTGCCGCAGCACCCGAGCCGCTGAAGGTGGCCTGGGTCTACATCGGCCCGGCCAGCGATGCCGGCTGGACGCACGCGCACGACGAGGGCCGCCGGGCCGTCGAGGCCGAGTTCGGCGACAAGGTCAAGACCACCATCGTCGAGAAGGTGCCCGAGAGCGCCGACGCCGAGCGCGTGCTGCGCGACCTGGCCGCCCAAGGCAACAAGCTGATCTTCACCACCAGCTTCGGCTACATGGAGCCGACGATCAAGGTGGCGCAGGAATTCCCCGACGTCAAGTTCGAGCACGCCACCGGCTACAAGCTCGCGCCCAACGTCGGCGTGTACGACCACCGCATCTACGAGGACGCCTACATGTCGGGCGTGATCGCCGGCGCGATGACCAAGACCGACACGCTCGGCTTCGTCGGCACCTTCCCGATCCCCGAGGTGCTGCGCAACATCAACGCCTTCACCCGCGGCGCGCAGAGCGTGAACCCGAAGGTCAAGACCAAGGTGGTGTGGGTCAACAGCTGGTTCGACCCGCCGAAGGAGGCCGAAGCCGCGCAGAGCCTGATCAACGCCGGCGCCGACGTGCTGCTGCAGAACACCGATTCGACGGCGGTGATCCAGACGGCCGAGAAGAACGGCAAGTTCGCCTTCGGCTGGGATTCGGACATGAGCGAGGTCGCGCCCAAGGCGCAGCTGGCGTCGAACCTGCTGCACTGGGGCCCGTTCTACAAGAAGGCGGTCAAGGAGGTGCTCGACGGCACCTGGAAGTCCGACCGCGAGGTGCTCGGCTACAAGGATGACGCCAACGACCTCGTCAAGATCAACGACGCCGTGCCCGCGGACATCAAGAAGAAGATCGACGAGATCAAGCAGGGCTACAAGGACGGCAGCTTCGGCCCGTTCAACGGCCCGGTCGTCGACAACACCGGCAAGGAGCGGCTGGCCGCCGGCGCGACGCCCGACCAGGCCTGGCTCGACAAGGTCGACTTCTACGTGAAGGGTGTCGAGGGCAAGGTGCCCAGCGGCAAGTAGCGCGCGACCCACCCGCACAGACACTGGCAACGCCGCCGTGGCCCGCAGGCCCGGCGGCGTTCTTTCGTCTGCTGCCGCCAGTGCGCCGCGGCAGGCATCGGCGGCAGAATCGGGTCGACGCCCACCGATTTGCCGCTGCCATGAACCCTTCGATCGATTTCGACGCCATCGCGCGCGACCGGCTGCCGGCGCTGCTGCGCACGATGCCAAAGGCCGAACTGCACCTGCACATCGAGGGCACGCTCGAGCCCGAGCTGATCTTCCGGCTGGCGCAGCGCAACGGCGTCGCGCTGCCGTACCCGAGCGTCGACGCGCTGCGCGCGGCCTACGCCTTCACCGACCTGCAGAGCTTCCTCGACCTGTACTACGCCGGCGCGGGCGTGCTGCAGACCGAGCAGGACTTCTTCGACATGGCCTGGGCCTACTTCGAGCGCGCCGCGGCCGACAACGTGGTCCACGCCGAAGTCTTCTTCGACCCGCAGACGCACACCGAGCGCGGCGTCGGCATCGAGACGGTGATCGTCGGCCTCGAGCATGCGTGCCGGCGCGCGCACGCCGAGTACGGGCTGAGTGCGAAGCTGATCCTGTGCTTCCTGCGCCACCTGAGCGAGGAAGCGGCCTTCGCGACGCTGGAGCAGGCGCTGCCCTACCGCCAGCACTTCATCGGCGTCGGCCTGGACAGCAGCGAGCGCGGCCACCCGCCCGAGAAGTTCGCGCGCGTGTTCGCCAGGTGCCGCGAGCTCGGGCTGCACGTGGTCGCGCATGCCGGCGAGGAAGGCCCGCCGGCCTACATCGAAAGCGCGCTCGACGTGCTGAAGGTCGAGCGCATCGACCACGGCGTGCGCTGCACCGAGGATCCGGCGCTGGTGCGCCGGCTGGCCGCCAGCCGCGTGCCGCTGACGGTGTGCCCGCTGTCGAACGTGAAGCTGCGCGTGTTCGACACGCTCGCCGACCACAACCTGAAGACACTGCTGGCCGCCGGGCTGTGCGCCACCGTCAACAGCGACGACCCGGCCTACTTCGGCGGCTACGTCAACGACAACTTCGTGCAGACCTTCGCCGCACTGCCGGCGCTGAACGCGCGCGACGCGTGGCAGCTGGCGGCCAACAGCTTCGATGCCAGCTTCGTGCCCGATGCGCAGAAGGCCGGCTGGCGGCAGCGGCTCGACGCGACCTTCGCGGCAGCCGCGGCGAGCGGCTGAGCGGCGACGCCGCCTGGGGCCCGGCGCGAGAATCGCGCACATGGCCCCGTCAGCGCAGCGCTGGATCGCGCACCTCGACATGGACGCGTTCTACGCGTCGGTGGAACTGCTGCGCTATCCGGAGCTGCAGGGCCTGCCGGTGGTGATCGGCGGCGGCCGGCGCCACCAGCCGGTGCTGCTGCCCGACGGCACCCGCCGCTTCGCGCGGTTGCGCGGCTACACCGGCCGCGGCGTCGCCACCACCGCCACCTACGCGGCGCGCGACCTGGGCGTGCACTCGGCGATGGGCCTGATGAAGGCCGCGCTGCGCGCGCCCGACGCGATCCTGCTGCCGGTGGACTTCGACGAGTACCGGCGCTGCTCGAAGCGCTTCAAGGCCGCGGTGGCCGAGATCACGCCGCTGATCGAGGACCGCGGCATCGACGAGATCTACATCGACCTGAGCGAAGTGCCGGGCGTGGACGAGCCGCTGGGCCACGACCCGCTCGGCGGCGTGCGCGCGGTCGCGCAGGAGCTGCGCAACACGGTGCGGCGCGCCACCGGCCTGAGCTGCTCGATCGGCGTGACGCCGAACAAGCTGTTGTCCAAGATCGCCAGCGAACTCGACAAGCCCGACGGCCAGACGGTGCTGACGCTGGCCGACCTGCCCACGCGCATCTGGCCGCTGCCGGTGCGGCGCATCAACGGCATCGGCCCGAAGGCCGGCGCCAGGCTGGCGGCGATGGGCATCGCGACGATCGGCGAGCTCGCCGCCCAACCGCGCGGCGCGCTGATCGAGCGCTTCGGCCGCGCGTACGGCGCCTGGCTGCACGACGCGGCGCACGGCCGCGACGACCGGCCGGTGGTCACGCACAGCGAGCCGGTGTCGATCAGCCGCGAGACCACCTTCGAGCGCGACCTGCACGCCCGGGCCGACCGCGCGGCGCTGACGCGCATCTTCACGCAGTTGTGCGAGCAGGTGGCCGGCGACCTGCAGCGCAAGGGCTACGCCGGGCGCACCGTGGGCATCAAGCTGCGCTTCGACGACTTCCGCACCGTCACGCGCGACCTGACGCTGCCCGCCGCCGTGGCCGACGCGGCGGCGATCCGCGGCGCCGCCGGCCAATGCCTGAAGCGCGTGGACCTGAGCCGCCGGCTGCGGCTGCTGGGCGTGCGCGTGGGCTCGCTGGCACGGGCAGGCCACCCGGGAATCGCGACGCCCCGGCAGCGACCGTCCGGCGATGCCGCCGCGGCGCCGAAACAGGGTTGATCCGGCGGACGGCGGCCGCGCCGATGCATCGGCCCCTGCTTTGCCACGGGCCGCGCCGATGCCGGATGCGCAGCGCGCGCAGCAGCGGCCGCACCACCAGCGCCCGCCGGCGGCACGGCGCGCGCCGATTCAGGCGCCTGCGGCGGGCATCCCCGGCAAGCGCACGGTACCTGCACGCGCCTGCGCGCCGCCGTCGAGCGCCGCGACCCGGCCGTCGGGGTGCAGCACCCAGGCGCGCACCGACGGGTACGCGGCCAGCAACGCGGCGGCGCGCTGCGGCGGCATCACCGACAGCGTGGTTGACAGGCCGTCGGCCAGGGCGGCACGCGGCGCCGCCACCGAAACCGACAGGTACCGGTTCGCACTGCGGCCGGTGGCGGGATCGAACAGGTGATGGATGCGCGGGTCGTCGCCGAAGACGGTGCCGCTGCCCGCCGACGTCGCCAACGCCGGGAACGCACCCGCTTCGTCGCCCAGCGGCAGCTCGAGCAGCGCGCGCTGCGGGCCGCGCGGGTCGGCGACTTCGGCCTGCCAGCGCCCGCCGTCGGCGCGGCGGCCGTGCGCACGCGCCTCGCCCAGGTCGATCAGGATGTCGCGCAGCCCGGCGCTGCGCAGCAGGTCGGCCACGCGGTCGGTCGCGTAGCCCTGCGCGATGCCGTTCAAGGTGATCGCCATGCCGGGGCGGCGCAGCCGGATCCGGCCGGGGCGCAGCTCGACGCCGGCGTGGCCCACCTTGCGCAGTGCACCCGAGACCGCCGCGGGCGACGGCCCAGCCGATGACGCGCCGTGCCGGGCGAAGTGGTCGGCGTACAACCGGTACAGCGGCTGCACGGTCGGATCGAAGGCGCCGCCGCTGGCGCGCGCCAGGCCGATCGCCTGCGACAGCAGCTCGAGCAGCTCGGGCGGCGGATCGCGCAGCTCGCCGGCGGCGTTCAGCCGCGACAGCGCCGAATCGGCGCGGTACAGGCTGAACACCGATTCCACCCGCTCGATCTCGCCGACGCAGCGCTGCACGAGCGCGCGCGCCTGCGCGCGCTCGGGGCCGATCAGCGTCATCGACGCCAGCGCGCCCAAAGCGGTACCGCGCCAGGTGACGGCCTGCGCCGCGGTCGCGCGCGTTGCCGATGCGGCCAGCGGCACGGCCGCCGTGCAGGCCGCGATGACGGTCAGGAAGCGGCGTCGATCGCTCATGGCTGTCGTGCTCCGGGTGCACCGGGCGGCGCCGGCGACTGCTCGGCCCCGCCCAGTAGATAGGCCTGCGGGATGTCGTCGAGGCGGACCACGCGGCCGCCGTTGGCGGTGCGGAAGGCTTCGGCGGCGGCTTGCTGCGAGAAGGGCACCGGCTCGGGCGCGCCCATTCCGCCGCGCGCACGGCTGTCGATCACGAACCAGGCGATCCTGGCGTCGACCCAGGCGCCGGGATCGGGCTGCTCCCACTGGGCCGAGCGCCCCATGTCGTTGACGTAGACCGCGGCGATGTCGCGCGGCTCCTCGGGCGAGCGCAGGAACACGATCGTGTCGCGCACCGACGAGAACCACACCGGCTCGGCGCGGCCGGCCACGTGCACCTGCCCCTTCGGGCCCTCGTGCTCGGCCAGCCGCATGCCGCAGTAGTAGCCGGTCGACTCGGCGGCCACCTCGGCCGGCGGCGGGCCGGACGCTGCCGCCGGACGCCGGTCGCACCCGGCGGTGCCGGCGGCCAGGATGCCGGCGACGGCGAGCGCCAGCCATCGGGCGGCCGGCCGCTTCACAGCGCCCTCCTGCCGAACGCGGCGACCGCCAGCGCCAGCGGGACGACGACCCACGCGCCCAGCACCGCCAGCAGCACCGCGGGCGCCAGCGCCGTCGGGTCGCCCAGGCCCGCCATGCCGCTGTAGACCGATACCGCTTCGCTGCTGGTCATGTTGAACAGGCGATAGACGTCCGCCGGGTTGAGCAGCAGCAGCGCATCGAGCACCGGCTTGCTGACGACGCGCCCCTGGTCGGCGACGAGTGCGCCGAGCAGCGCCGTATCGTAGATCAGCACGAAGAACAGCCACATCCCGACCGCCAGCCCGGCGGCAGTCGCCCGCTCCTGCACGAGCGTGCTGGCCAGGCACCCGAGCGCGACGAAGGACGCGCCGAGCATGATCGAGGTCAGCACCATCGCCGCATAGGCCGACCACGCCTGCGGCGTGACGTTGCCCGACGCCCCGATCGCGGCGGCGGCTGCGCCGTAGCCGACCACGGTGGCCGCCGCGAGGATCATGATCTGCCCGAGGCTCTTGCCGACCACCACCTGCCAGCGCGCGACCGGGTACGACAGCAGCAGCATCAAGGTGCCGCGCTCGTGCTCGCCGACGATCGAATCGAAGGACAGCAGCAAGGCGATCAGCGGCACCAGGAAGATCGTCAGGCTCGCGAGGCTGACGACGATGACGGCCAGCGGATCGGCCTTCACCGTCCCGGTGGGCGCGCTGCCCAGCAGCGCCAGCGACAGCGCCAGCGCGCCCATCAGCACCGTCGTCGCCAGCACCCAGCGGTTGCGCATGCCCGCGCGCAGCTCCTGCATCGCGATCGCGAAAGTGCTCATGCCGCAACTCCGGCGCTGCCCACCAGCCGGTCGTACAGCTCCTGCAGGCCGGGCGCGCTGGTCTCGACGTCTTCGACCAGGTCGCCGGCTTCGGCCAGCGCCCGCAGCGCCGGCATCTTGGCGCCGGCGGCCGCCTGCAGCGTCAGCGATGCGCCGGCGTGCTCGACGCAACGCACCCCGGCCGGCATTGCCGCGAGCACCCGCGCGCCGGCATCGGGCTGCACGCGTGCGCGGATGCGCACCTCGGCGGCGGCGCCTTGGCGCAGCTCGGCCAGCGTGCCCGCCGCCAGCAGCCGCCCGCGATGCATGATCGCCGCCCGGTCGACGCGGTCCTGCACTTCGGCCAGCGCATGGGTGGACACGAGCACGGTCGCGCCGCCGTCGCGCAGCGCGCCGATCATCCGGTAGACGTCGCTGCGCGACGCCGGATCGAGCCCGCTGGTCGGCTCGTCGAACAGCACCAGCCGCGGCGCGCCGATCAGCGCCTGCGCGATGCCCAGGCGCTGGCGCATGCCCTTGGAGTAGGTGGCCACGCGCCGGTCGGCAGCATGCGCGATGCCGACCTGCTCGAGCAGCGCGGCGCTGCTGCGCTGCGGCTGGCCCTTGAGCCGCGCGTAGAAGGCCATCAGTTCGCGGCCGGTCATCGCCCCGTGGAAGGCGACGCTCTCGGGCAGGAAGCCGATCGCGCGCCGCGCTTCGGCGCCGCGGCTGCCGGCGGGATCGATGCCGCCGACCTGGACGCTGCCCGCGCTCGGGCGGATCAGGCCGAGCAGCAGCTTGATCAGCGTCGTCTTGCCCGCACCGTTGTGCCCGACCAGCGCCGTCACCTGGCCGGCCTCGAGCCCGAGCGACACGGCGTCCACCGCCGTCACGCCGCGGTAGCGCCGGCTGACCGCGTCCCATCGGGCGACGGCTGTCATGGCGACGCGGGCGGCGGCACCGCAACCGGCTGCATCAGCGGCGCACTGTCGACGACGCCGCCCGGGTACAGCGCCGGGAAACGCGCCTGCGCCCAGCGCACCATCTGCACCGCCGGGCTGTTGGTCAGCGCCTTGGCGGCCGGCAGCGTCCACAGGATCACGTCGATCACGTCGTTCGGGCGGTACGGCCGGTCGGCGATGCCGTCGCCGTCGAGGTCGAAGGCCGGGTTGTCGCTCCAGTAGTTGCCGCGGCCGTCGCGCGACCAATCGAGATAGCGCGTACCGACGTACTTGACCTGGCTGCGGTTGCCGACGAAGGCATTGCCGGTCAGGACGTTGCGCTCGGAGCCGGCCGTGAAGTGGATGCCGATCGGGCAGCCTTCGAACCAGTTGTCCGAAAACCGGTTGCCGTTGGCGTTGTAGACGAACACGCACTTCTGCCCGCCGTAGCGCACCACGTTGCCGGCGATGACCGAATCGTTGGTGTAGTTCAGCGCCAGGCCGTGGTCGCGGTCGCGCTCCGAGACGTTGTCGCGGATCTCGAGGCCGCTGGAGAACATGATCGCCAGCCCGACGTGGTTGTCGTGCGAGCGGTTGCCGATGATGCGGCTGTCGAGGGTGTACATGTAGTGGACCGCGAAGCGCAGGTCGGAGAAGCGGTTGCGCTCGAAGCTGTTGTCGCGGCTGACGCGCACGTAGATGCCGTCGCGCCCCCAGCGCACCGTGTTGTCGACGACGCGCGCGCCGGGTGCGTTCCAGATCGTCACGCCGTCGCCGGTGTCGGCCATGCGCACCCCCTTGCGTCCGAGGATGGTGTTGCCCTCGACCACCGAACCGGCCGCGCCGTGCAGGTACACGCCGAAGAGGTTGCCCTCCAACTCGTTGCCGCGCACCTGCGCGCGCCGCGCGGTGCGGCGCACCAGGATCGCCGAATCCATCGCCGGCAGGTCGCTGCCGGAGCCGGTGATCTTCAGCCCTTCGATGCGCACGTCGTCGCCGGTGACCGTGATCACGCTGCCGCTGCCGGTGCCGGCGAGCCACGCGCCCGGCTCGCCGGCCAGCGTCAGCCGGCGCCCGATCGCGAGCGGGCCTGCGTGCCGGCCGGGCGCCAGCCGGATCTCGTCGCCGGGCGCGGCGGCATCGATCAGCGGCTGGATCGCCTCGCCCGGCTGCACGCGCAGCACCGCGGCGCGCGCCGGCGCGTGCAGCGTCATCGCCAGCGCGAGCGCGAAGCCGCCCAGGATGCGCGCCGCACCGACCATGCGCCCGCCCGCACGCGCCGTCAGGCCTTCCTCGGCTCGACGATCATGCGGCCCTTCATCTCCATGTGCAGCGCGTGGCAGAACCACTGGCAGTAGTACCAGTAGATGCCGGGCCGGTCGGCCTTGAAGGTGACCGACGCGGTGGCCTGCGGCCCGACTTCCATCGCGATCCCGTAGTTGACGATCGTGAACCCGTGGGTCAGGTCTTCGACGTTGTCGCGGTTGGTGACGTAGACCGTGACCTCGTCGCCCTGCTTCACGGTGAAGTCGGTCATGCTGAACGCGGGCGCGATCGTGTACATGTAGACGCGCACCTTGTTGCCCGCGCGCACGATCTTGGAATCGCTGTCCAGATCGACGCCGTCGGCCTTGGCCTGGCGGCGCGCGTCCTCCCACATCGGGTCGTCGCGCTTCCAGATGTTGATCGGACTGACCTTCGAGCGGTGGATGATCGTCGCGTCGTGCGGCTCGGCGAACGACGGGCCGTCGTGCACCAGCACCATCTTGTCGCCCGAGATGTCGATCAGCTGGTCGTTCTCGGGCTTGAGCGGGCCGACGTTCAGGAACCGGTCCTTCGAGAACTTGTTCAGCGAGATCAGCCACTTGCCGTCGGCCTCCTTGGTCTGCCCCATCGACGTGTGGTTGTGGCCGGGCTGGTACTGCACGTCGAGCTTCTGGATGATCGGATCGGCGTCCTTGCCCGCGTACTTGTCGATCGCCTTCTGCAGGTTCCACTTGACGATCTGGCTGTCGACGAACAGCGTGGTATAGGCATTGCCCTTGCCGTCGAACGCGGTGTGCAGCGGCCCGAGGCCGAGCTCGGGCTCGGCGACGACGGTGTCGCGCGGCTGGATCTTGTCGTCGAACAGGTCGTCGAACTTGCGCACGTCGAACACGGTCACGGTCGGCGACAGCTTGCCGTTGGCGACCACGTGGATGCCGTCGGGGGCGGTGTTCATGCCGTGCGGATTGCGCGCCACCGGCACGTAGCGCGTGAAGGGCGAGCCGTGCTTGCCGTCCACCACCGGCACGCCGCCGATCGTCTTGGCCTTGCCGGACTTGACGGCTTCCTCGATGCGCGCAAGGTTGAAGATGACGACCCAGTCCTGCTCGGCGGCCGTCATCTCGGCCAGCGTCACGCCGTTCTCGGAGTTGTAGCAGGTCGAGAACGCGTACTTGCCCTGGTAGTCGGCGTCGACGTTGTCCAGGTTGCCGTCGACCAGCACCTGCCACGCGACCTTCATCGTCTCGCCGTCGAGCGCGGTGAACACCGATTGGTAGGTCTTGGGGTCGGCCGCGGTCCGGCCGTCGTTGGGGATCGGCACGCCGTCCTCGCCGTTGCAGAACACGTAGCCGGTCTTCGGGAACTTCTGCACGCGCAGCCCGTGCACCGTGTGCTGGTTGGGCAGCTCGATGATCTTGTCGCACTTCATCACGTCGCAGCGCACGCGCGCCACGCGCGTGTTGGCCTTGTCGTTCATGAAGATGTAGCGCCCGTCGTAGGTGCCGTCGGTGAACGACATGTGCGGGTGGTGCAGGTCGCCGTTCATGTAGGTGCCGCCGCGGGTCGCGAGGAACTTGCGCGTCTCCGGCGTCAGGCCTTCGGTCAGGATCTTCAGGCTTTCGTTGGTCTGGCCCCAGCCGGTGGCGCTGCAGCGGTTGAACACCGGCACGCGCATCAGTTCGCGCATCGACGGCAGCCCGACGATGCGCAGCTCGCCGGACTGGCCGCTCGAGAAGAACACGTAGTACTCGTCGAGCTCGCCCGGGCCGACGTGCGTCTTCGCGATCGCCGCGGCCGTCGCCGACGGCGCCGCGGGTGCCGCCGCAGCCGCGGCCGAGGTGGCGCCGGCGGGCGCCGACGCGGCGCTTGCCGGCGCCTTCTCGCCGCAGGCCGTCAGGAAGCCGGCACCGGCCGCCACGGCCACGGCCTTGGCACCGCCGCCGAGGACCGCGCGGCGCTCGGGGTCGGGCAGTTCGTTGCGTTTGTTCTGCTCATCCATCTTCGGTCTCCGCTGTCGTTGGTAGAGGAAGCGCGCAGCGCGCGCCGCTGGATGCAGGCATCCGGCCGATGCCGGCTCAAGCCGGCGGGCCCGCGGCTGCGGCCCCGCCTTGCAGGCGGCTGCCGGGTGCCGCCGCCATTGCCGCACGCTTCTCCCGCTTGAGCCGGCGCTGCACCCGCACCGGGCACTTGTAGTCGTGCCGGTACAGCACCTGGCAGTGCAGGCAGGAGATGCATTCGTTCGGGTTGATGTGCCCTTCCGGGTGGATCGCCTCGACCGGGCACTCCCTGAAGCAGCGCATGCACGGGTTGCCGCACTCGCGGTAGCGCTTGAGCCAGTCGAACATGCGCATGCGCCCGGGGATCGCGAGTGCCGCCCCCAGCGGGCACAGGTAGCGGCAGAAGAAGCGCTCGACGAACAGCCCCGCCCCGATCAGCGCGAGCGCGAACGCGACGAACCACCACTCGCGCATGAAGCGCAGCACGATCGCGGTCTTGAAGGGTTCGATCTCGGCGAGCCGCTCCGCATAGATCAGCGAACCGAGCGACACGCCGAACAGGCCGAGGAAGATGATGTACTTGATCGGCCACAGGCGCTCGTGGACGGCCCACGGCATCTTCAGCTGCGGCACCTTCAGCACCCGGGCCGCGCGATTGGCGAGTTCTTGCAGCGCGCCGAACGGGCACAGCCATCCGCAGAACGGGCCGCGGCCCCAGAACAGCAGCGCCGCCGCGACCGAGCACCACAGCACGAAGATCAGCGGGTCGACCAGGAACAAGGACCAATCGAAGCCCGAACGCAGCGCATTCGCGAAGGTGAGCACGTTCACCACCGACAACTGCGCCTGCGCCACCCAGCCCAGCCACAACAACGTGGTGGCGAGGTAGGCCAGGCGCACGCGGTCGAACAGCTTCTCGCGCGCCACCAGCACGTCCTGGAAGAAGAAGATCAGCGTGAGTGCGCCGAGCATCGCGCCGAGCATCACCAGCGAGGCGGTCTTGCTGCGCCAGATGCGCATCCACAGCGGCTCGTGCGGTTCTTCGGCCAGCAGCGCTGCCTGCGCCTGCGCATCCCCGGTCGGCGGCGCCTCGGCAGCCGCGGGCGAAGCCGCGGCTGCGGCGGCGGATGCGGCGACCGCGGCGGCTGCGGGTGCGGCAGCAGCGGCAAAAGCCGCCGCTGCCGGCGCAGCCGCCTTGGTGTAGCGCGCCGGCAGCCGGTACTCGAGCCCGAAGGTCACGAAGGCGCGATCGAGGGCGCCCACCGAGCGCTGGATCAGCAGCTGCAGCCGCCACGGCGCGGCCGGGTCGAATTCGGAGTCGGGCGACACCGCGAAGATACCGATCTCGCGCAACTCCGGCGCGCCGGCGGCGCGGATGCTGCCGATGCGCCGGTGCTGGAAGTCGTGAAAACGGATCGTCTCGGCGCCCTGCACCAGCTCGATGCGGTCGAAGATGCCGCCGCGCACGTAGCCCGAGCCCTTGAACGAATACAGCCCGTCGCCGGCGACCAGGATCGCCTGTTGCCCGGGGGCCAGCGTGCGCTCGAAGTTCGCGTACTCGTCGTCGCCGAGCAGGCTGCGGCCGATGGCCGGCTGCGACACCAGGGCCACGTACAGGTCGATGAAGGTGTCGCCGGGCGCGCCCGATTCGGGGCGCTTCGCTGCGGCCTGATTGCCCGAGTCGACGAAGGCCTGGTTCACTTCGGCAACCGTCAGCCGCAGGTGCCCGACTGCGCCCTCGCGCAGCAGCGTCGCCCAATCGGCGATCGACCCCGCCTGCGGATCGATCACGCGGGCGGCTGCCTGCGTGCCCGCAGCGGCCCCGAGCTTGAGCGCGCGCGCGACCCGAACGGCCGCGCGTACCACGCTCTCGCCCATCACCAGCACGGTGACCGTCGCCCCGCTGACGATGTCGACCCGCGGCGGGCCGCGCCCTTCGGCGGCGGCGCGCAGCGGGTTGTAGCCGATGAAGTGCTGCAGGTAGGTGACGACGCGCTTCTCGGGGATGCCGATCAGCACGATCGGCTCGCTGTGGGCAACCAGCTTGGCGCCGACGATCGTGCCTTCCAGATCCAGGCCCACGGCGATGTGGATCGGCTTGCCCGAATAGCCGGTCGCATCGACCTGCTGCGAGTTCAGGAACACGTAGCCGACCAAGGTGTCGCCACGAAGCGCGGGCGCAACCGTGGGATCGGCCTGGACCGGGCCGAAGCGGTCGGCGCCCGGCACGATTTCCGACGGCACCAGCGTGCCCAGGAACTGTGCGAGTGTCGATCCGCCGGACTGCGCCGGCGCCGCGAGCGGGGCCGCCAGCACGGCCAGCAGCATCGCGCGCGCTGCGATCCGCAAGAGCTTCATGATCACGCCGGGCAACGACAAGCAGGTCTCCCCAAAGCCGTGGCAGTGCGCGGGACTATATGTTGGAATCCCACCTGCACACGCAATACCCGAGTTGCAGTCGATCAAGACCCTTGCACTCCAGGAGGCCGGATGATTCGCGAACCCCTGTTGACGCGCGATCCCGAAATCAAGGCGGTGACCATGGCGGTGCTGGTCGGCATCGCCGACGCGATCGAGCGCGAGTCGCTTCGGCGCTACGAGTCGCTCGCCGCGACGATGCAGCGCCGCGGCGAGGCCGCCACCGCGGCGGCCTTTCGCGCGATGCACAGCGAAGAACAGCAGCACGCCGCCGAGGTCGCGCGCTGGGCGGCAGCGCTCGGCCAGGCGGCGCCGCAACCGGGCAAGTTCGAATGGCAACTCCCCGCCGACTTGTCCAGTTCCTGGGACGAGATCGCCGGCAGCGCACTGCTGACGCCGTACCGCGCGTTCGCGATCGCGGTCGACAACGAGAAGCGCGCGTTCGAGCTGTACAGCTACCTGGCCGCGCGCGCGACCGACCCGCGCGTGCGCGCCGAAGCCGAGCGGCTGGCAGTCGCCGAGCTGCAGCATGCCGCCGTGATGCGCCGCTGGCGGCGCCAGGCCTGGCACCGCGAGCAGCGCGGCGCCGCCCAGGCGGCTGCGGCGCCCGTGATCCGGACACCGCAGGCCTTGCACGCATGGCTGGGCGAGCGCGAGGCCGCCGCCGCGCGCACCCACCGCGCGCTGGCGTTGCGCCTGCGCGCGCTCGGCGACGAGGCGAGCGCCCGGCTGCTGGAATCGCTGCCGGCGGTGTCGGCGGCCGCCGGCAGCACCGGCGCCGACGCGCCGATCCCGGACACCGACGATCCGGCCCACCTGCTGGTGGCCGCGCAGAAACCGCTCGAGGCGTTGAGCGAAGCGCTCGATGCGGTGATGCGCACGACCGAAGGCGATTTGTTCGGCCAGGCACAGGCGGCACACGCCGACGTGGTGCGCCGTCTCGCGCGGATCGCGCTGCAGACCGCGCGCGTGATCGAAGGCGGCTGAGCGGCCGCCTGCTGCAGCCGGCCGGCGAAGCCGCGCCGCTCAACCGGGCATCGACAAGCGCTTGACCGCCGCGACGAAGCGCTCGAGCGTGGGCGACTGCGCGCCGGGCGCGAGCCGCACGTCGAGCAGCTGGAAGCGCCCGCGCGTCGCATGCGCCTTGGCCAGCGCCGCCTGCAGCTCGGCGCGCGTCGTCACGCGGTGGCCGTCGCCGCCCATGCCGGCGGCCATCGACGCGAAATCCCACACGCCCAGGTCGTTGAACGCCGACTGCGGCTGGAACGCGCGCAGCATCTCCCATGACGCGTTGTTGAACACGATCACGATCGGGTCCCAGCCCCAGCGGCGCGCGTTGCCCAGTTCCCAGCCGGTCATCTGGAACGCGCCGTCGCCCACCAGCACCACCGGCCGCTGCCCGGTGGCCGCCTGCAGCCCCAGGCCGGCCGGCACGCCATAGCCCATCGTCGCGTAGTAGCCGGGCGCGATCAGCGCGCCCTGCGTCAGCTCCATCGCGGTGAACAGGCAGTCGCCGACGTCGCAGGCCAGCGGCAGCGGGCCTGCGCGCGCCATCAGCGCACCCAGCGCGGCGGCGACGTCGGCCGGGCGCACCGCGGCGTCGTCGGCCGCCGCAGCCGCGCGCGGGCCGGCGGCCGGCGGCGCCGCCGGCGGCGCCGGCTCGACGTCGGCCAGGCGGTCGAGCAGGCGCTCGACCAGCCGCGGCAACGGCACGTCCAGGTAGTGGTGGTAGCCGATCGCCACCTGGCCGTCGAGCGCGACGATCGCGTGGCGCAGGTCGATGGCCTTGGCCGACACCGCGAAGTTGGTGTCCGACACGATCACGCCCAGCAGGAGCAGCGCATCCGAGCCTTCGACCTGCGCGCTCAGCGCCGGGTCGCCGGCCAGGCCGATGTAGGTGCCCAGCGGCGGCACCGCGGTGTCACTGAGCAGGCCGCGGCCCATGAAGCTGGTGACCACCGGCACCCGCAGCCGGCGCGCCAGCTCGGCCACCCGGCCTTCGAGCCCGTAGCGCCGCACCTCGACGCCGGCCATCAACACCGGGCGGCTCGCGCCGCGCAGGCGCGCCAGCAACTCGTCGACGCAGGCGTCGATCGCGTCCGCGTCGGGCTGCGGGCTCGCCAGCAGCGGCAGCTCGGCGCAGGGCCGCGCCGGCATGTCGCGCGGGATCTCGAGGTACACCGGGCGCGACAGGCGCAGCGCCGCGTCGAGCACTTCGGCGATCTGGCGCGGCGCGGCGGCCATGTCGTCGAGCCGCGCCTGCGCGGCGGTGATCTCGGCGAAGACGCGCCACTGCGAATCGAGCGCCTTGACCTGGTGGTGCAGCAGCAGGCCGCTGGCCGCCTCGTGCGCCGCGGGCGCGCCCGACAGCACCACCAGCGGCACGCGCTCGGCGTAGGCACCGGCCACCGCGTTGACGAGGTTGAGCGCACCGGCGCCGTAGGTCACCGCAGCCACGCCCAGGCCGCCGCGCATGCGCGACGCGGCGTCGGCGGCAAAGCCCACCGCCGGCTCGTGCGACAAGGTGTACAGCGGCAGCACGCCGCTGCGTTCGATCTCGCCGAACAGCGGCAGCGCGAAGTCGCCGGGGATGCCGAAGACTTCGGTCGCGCCACGCGCGCGCAGCGCGTGCAGCAGCCGCTCGGTCAGGTTCATGGTGGGGCTCATCAGGCAACCTCCGCGCTTGCGCGCTCCGGTGTGAGCGCTTTGGAGCGGCCCTGCGCGCTCATAGGGAAACCTCCGCGCTTGCGCGCTCCGGTGTGAGCGCTTTGGAGCGGCCCTGCGCGCTCATCGATCGTCCTTCCGGCAACGGGAGCCGGCCGGCGATTGTGGCCAGCCGCGCGCCGGCGCGCCTTGAACCGCGTCAAGCGCGCGGCGGCGCGGTCGGCAGGCGCAGCAGCCAGGTGCCCACCAGCAGGCACACCACCGTCGGCACCCAGCCCACCTTCGGCGGCAGCAGCCACCAGGCCGAGGCCGAGCTCAACGCCATCATCACCACCGCGAACTGCTTGGCGCGCAGCGGCACGGCGCGGTTGGCGCGCCAGTCGCGCACCATCGGGCCGAAGTGCGGATGCTCGAGCATCCGGCGCTCGCAGCGCAGGCAGCCGCGCGAGAAGCAGAAGGCCGCGAACAGCACGAAGGGCGTGGTCGGCAGCACCGGCACGAAGATGCCGACGATGCCGGTCACGAGCGACAGCAGGCCCGTCGCGAGCCACAGCGCGCGCTGCCAGTGCGGGCGCAGCGGCAGCGCCACGGCCCCCTGCCCCGCCGCGTCGCCAGGGCTGCGGGTCGGCTCGGTGGGCTGCGTCGGGCTCATTCCTTGAAGTACACGATCTGGTGGGTGACGGCGAGCAGTTCGCCGCGCTCGCTCCACAGCTCGCCGGCCTGGTCGAAGTAGCCGTTGCGGAACTGGTGCGCGCGCGCCTGCGCCAGCAGCGGCGCGGCGCCGTTGGCGCGCAGCGTGGCGCTGTCGGCGTGGAAGTACACGCTGAACGAGACCGTGCCGATCGGCACCCAGCTCGCGCGGCGCACGAACACGCGCGGGAAGAAGCTGTCGGCCAGCGCCGTCAGCGCCGCGAAGTCGAGCGCGCGCGGCGGCTCGTCGCGCACCCACATCAGGCTCAGCGAATCGGCATCGGGCGGCGGCGACGCGGCCAGCCTGGGCGCGCCCTTGACGAAGCGCATGTCGTAGGCGCGGGTCCAGGGCGGGCGGCCGGCCGTCGGTGCGCGTTCGAGCGCGGCCGCCGGCGGCGCGGTCGGGAAGCCGGCCTCGACCGCCGACCAGGTCTCGCGCCGCGTGGCCAGCACCGCGCTGGCGGTGGCCGCCACCGCGCCGTCCTGCTCGAGCCGCAGCGTCCAGTGCTGGGTCGAGCGGTTGGTGCGCACCGCTTCGGCCGCGATCTCGAAGCCGCCGTCGGCCAGCGGCCCCGCGT
Organism: Pseudomonadota bacterium; assembly: GCA_018240325.1. GTDB lineage: Bacteria > Pseudomonadota > Gammaproteobacteria > Burkholderiales > Burkholderiaceae_C > Rubrivivax. Next base: position 8,821 of record JAFEFZ010000282.1, on the reverse strand, counting down.
AGTTGACGGTCAGCGCCACCGGCTCGCCCTGGCGCGCCGCATCCTGCAGCACCGCTTGCAGCAGCACCGCGGCCGTGATGCCGCCGAAGGGGCCGACCATGTTGGCGTAGGCGGGGTGGGTGCGGCCGCGCCAGCGGCCCGGGCCGATCGGCTCGAGCGCCACGGCCGCGTCGAAGGGATGTCGTTCGTCGGTCATCGTTGCGGCCCGCGATGCGGGCTTCGGGTCTGCGGGCAAGGGCAAGGGCAAGGGCAAGGGCAAGGGCGCCATCTTGCCCGAACGGCCGAGGCTGCCCGCGCCGGCCTATAGTGCCCCCTGCAACCGGAGGCCGCGACGATGACCGTGATCACCAACATCGAGGACCTGCGCGTGCTGGCGAAGAAGCGCGTGCCGCGCATGTTCTACGACTATGCCGATTCGGGCTCGTGGACCGAGGGCACCTACCGCGCCAACGAGGCCGATTTCCAGCCGATCAAGCTGCGCCAGCGGGTCGCGGTCAACATGGAGAACCGCAGCACCGCGGTCAAGATGGTCGGCGTCGACGCGAAGATGCCCGTGGCGATCGCGCCGGTGGGCCTGACGGGCATGCAGCACGCCGACGGCGAGATCCACGCCGCGCGCGCGGCCGAGAAGTTCGGCATCCCGTTCACGCTGTCGACGATGAGCATCTGCTCGATCGAGGACATCGCCGAGCACACGAGCACGCCGTTCTGGTTCCAGCTGTACATGATGCGCGACCGCGATGCGATGGCGCGCATGATCGAGCGCTGCAAGGCGGCGCAGTGCAGCGCACTCGTGCTGACGCTGGACCTGCAGGTCATCGGCCAGCGCCACAAGGACCTGAAGAACGGCCTGACCGCGCCGCCGCGGCCGACGCTGGCCAACATCGTCAACCTGATGACCAAGCCGCGCTGGTGCCTGGGCATGGCCGGCACGCGCCGCCGCACCTTCCGCAACCTGGTCGGCCACGTGCAGGGCGTCAGCGACATGAGCAGCCTGGCGGCCTGGACCAACGAGCAGTTCGACCCGCGCCTGTCGTGGCCCGACGTCGATTGGGTCAAGGAGCGCTGGGGCGGCAAGCTGATCCTCAAGGGCATCATGGAAGTCGAGGACGCGGAACTGGCCGCCCGCCACGGCGCCGACGCGATCGTCGTCAGCAACCACGGCGGGCGCCAGCTCGACGGCGCGCCGTCGAGCATCGCGGCGCTGCCGGCGATCGCCGCCGCCGTCGGCCACAAGACCGAGGTCTGGATGGACGGCGGCATCCGCAGCGGCCAGGACGTGCTCAAGGCCTGGGCGCTGGGCGCGCGCGGCACGATGATCGGCCGCGCGATGGCCTACGGCGTAGGGGCGATGGGCGAGGCCGGCGTGACCAAGGCGCTCGAGATCATCCACAAGGAGCTGGACGTGACGATGGCCTTCTGCGGCCACACCCGGCTCGCCGACGTCGACCGCTCGATCCTGCTGCCGGGCACCTGCCCCGCCTGAAGACGGCAGCAGCACACGCGATTGAGGGGAGCCACCCAAAGCAGCGCGCGCAGCCGGCGGCCGGACGTGCTAATGTGCGATTTATGGTGAGCAAACGCTCGCCGAAATCCGTATCGGAGGCACCCGATGACGCAACGCCACCCGCATGTCGGCAAACCCAGCCTGAGCAGCCAGTTGCTCGAAGGGCGCGCGCCCTTCGAGGCGCTGTCGCTGGCCTACGCACTGCCGATGCTGCTGAGCGCACCGATGGGCGACGGCCACCCGGTGCTGCTGATGCCCGGCTTCATGGGCAGCGAAGGCTCGCTGATCGCGCTCGAGACCTATCTGCGCAACCGCGGCTACGCGGTGCGGACCTGGGGGCTGGGCCGCAACGTCGGCTTCCGGCCCGGCCACGCGTCGGCGATCGAGCAGCAGATCCGCTACCTGCACCACGAGAGCGGGCGCACCGTCAGCCTGGTGGGCTGGAGCTTGGGCGGCGTGTTCGCGATGTACGGCGCCCACCGCTGCCCCGAAGGCGTGCGCAGCGTGGTCACGCTCGGCAGCCCGGTCACCGTAGACGCGGCCGGCACCGCCGTGCCGCCGCTGGTGCGCGCGATGTACCGGCTGGTCGCGCACCCGCTGGGCTCGGCCGCCCATTCGATGCAGCCGCGGGTGAAGACCTTGCGCGAGCGCATGCCGCTGCCGGTGCCGATCAGCTGCCTGTATTCACTGTCGGACGGCGTGGTGCCGCCGCAGGAGGCGACGATCGACGGCGACCCGGCACGCCACGAGAACATCCGCGTGGCCGGCAGCCACGTCGGCCTGGGCTTCAATCCGCTGGTGCTGCAGATCGTGGCCGACCGGCTCGCGCAGCCCGAGGGGCAGTGGCAGCCTTACCGGCCGAAGGGCCTGGCCGGCTACCTGAATCGCGCGCTGACGCACGAGGCCGTTCCGATCTAGCCCGCGGCGCGGCTGCGGGCCGCGGCGGCACGTTGACGGCACCCGCCAGCGCCAGCAGGTCCTGGAAGGCATCGCGCAGGTGCTGCGTGAAGGCCTCGGGGTCGGGCAGCAGTTCGCGGCACGAGGTCGGCGAGATGATGATCCGGCCGTCGTAGCTGGTCACGGCGAACACCAGACCCATGCCGTCGCTGATCGGCATGATCGCCGAGAAGTAGGTCATGCGCGCACCGTTCAGGTACAGCGCGACGTCGGGCCCGGCAACGTTGGTCACCATGCAGGCCGAGGCCGGCATGTGGCGGCTCGCGCTCAGGCCGAGCAGGCCGTGCATCTTGCCGCTCCTCGCCAGCGTCGCTGCCGCCGCATGCTGGCCCTGTGCGGCCGCGGCATGGCCGGCGCCGGCGCCGAACTTCGCGGTCCACGCGGCGATCGCCGCCAGCCGCGCGACCGGGTCGGTCAGCTCGGTGTGCAGCGGCACGCGCTGCCAGGTCAGCTCGGGCGGCCGCTCGGCGGGCGCGCCGCCGGCCGATTCCTGAAACGGCGTGATCGCATTCAGGCCGGCTTCGGGCAGTTCGCCCAGTGCCAGCAGGTGGCGGCGCAAGGCGTCGCCGCACACCGCCAGCACCGCGTCGCCGACGGTGGCGCCGCGCACGAGGCGCCGGATCGCGTCGAACTCCTCGACCGCGAAGCGCCGCGTGTCGAACACCCGGTGCGCCGAGACCACGGTGTTGAAGCGCGTGGCCACCACCTGCTCGGGGTGATGCAGCAGGTCGTTGGCGAAGGTCTGCAGCGCGTTCGCCGAATCGGCCAGGCGGCGCGCCAGCGGCGTGCGCAGCTCGAAGGGCGACAGCACCGAATGCCACCAGGCGCGCAGCAGCAGCATCGCCTGGCTCGGCTGCGGCTGCGGGAACCACGGCCGCGGCGGCGGCGGCGCGGCGACGTGCGGCGTCAGGTCGTGCAGCAGCATCGCCATCCGGCTGCCGCCGGCCGCGTCCACCGCCGCATGATGGATCTTGATCAGCAGCGCGAAGCTGCCCTGCGGCAGTTCGAGCAGGCTGTCCAGCCCCTCGACCACGTAGATCTCCCACAGCGGCCGGTTCTGGTCGAACGGGCGCGCATGGATGCGCGATGCCTGGATGCAGAACTGCCGCCAGTCGCCCGGCTTGGGCAGCGCGATGTGGCGCACGTGGTATTCGAGGTCGAAGTTCGGGTCGTCGATCCAGTACGGATGGTCCAGCTCCATGGGCACGCGCAGCAGCTTGCTGCGGAACACCGGCAGCCCGGCCAGGCGGCTCTCGATGTGCGCGAGGATGCTCTTGAAGCGCACTTTGCCGCCGGGCGCGGTGCTCTGGTCGTAGATCGAGATCAGCGTGACGTTGGCGTTGCTGTGCAGCGTGTCGGAATACAGAAAGCCGGCATCGTGGGCGCTGAGTTGTCGCATGGCGTGGCCGTGTGGGTGGCTGCGGATGGGCCGAAGCATCGCATGCGCGGCGCCGCGCCGGCGTCGCCGAGGTGTCGCCCAGGCGTCAGAGCCTGTGAATAAGTCCGGCGCGCCCGAGCGGGTGTTCCAGAGGATGCCGATCGACGCGCAAGGCACAGCCGCAACTCGGGCTGCGGCGAGCGTCGGCAACGAAGAGCGGCGCCGTCCGGGGCGGCCGAGCGGGTGTGTCGGGCTTGTTCACAAGCTCGCAGTGCGCGGCCCGGCGTCAACAATGCCCCGTCAGAGCTTGCGCGTCTCGAAGGTGTTGCAGGTGGCCATCGCCCCGCTGTCCAGGCCCTTGCGGAACCAGTTCACGCGCTGCGCACTGCTGCCGTGGGTGAAGGATTCGGGCACCACCACGCCCTGGCTGCGGCGCTGCAGCGTGTCGTCGCCGATGCGCGATGCGGCGTTCAGCCCGGCCTCGATATCGCCCGGCTCGAGCCAGTTCCTGGCCTTGTCCGCATGGTGCGCCCAGACGCCGGCCAGGCAGTCGGCCTGGAGTTCCAGCCGCACCGACAGCGCGTTCATCTGCTCCTCGGGCACGCGCCCGCGCATGGCGTCGACCTTCTCGGTGATCCCGAGCAGCCGCTGCACGTGGTGGCCGACCTCGTGCGCGACCACGTAGGCCTGCGCGAACTCGCCGGGCGCGCCGAGTTGGCTGCGCAGCGTGTCGAAGAAGCCCAGGTCGAGGTAGACCTTCTGGTCGGCCGGGCAGTAGAAAGGGCCCATCGCCGACTGGCCCATGCCGCAGGCGGTGCGCGTGGCGCCGCGGAACAGCACCAGCGTCGGCGCCTGGTACTGGCCGCCGGCCTGCCGGAACAGGCCGCTCCAGACGTCCTCGGTGCTCGCCAGCACGGTCGACACGAAAGCCGCCGTCTTGTCGTCGGCGGGCGGCCGCTGCGCCGGCTGCTGCAGCTGCGCCGATTCCGTCCCGGGAGCGCCGCCCACCAGCCCCAGCAGCGCCAACGGGTTGATGCCGAACAGCCAGCCCAGCACCAGCGCGATCAGCAGCCCGCCGATGCCGATGCCGCGCCCGCCCACGCGCGGCAGGCCGCCGCCCATGCCCCCGAAGCCGCCGCCGGCGCGCCGGTCCTCGACGTTGTCGCTCTGGCGTTCGCCTTCCCACCGCATCGCCCGTCTCCTTGTGGCACGCCGGCCCGCGGCGCGCGCCTTCAGGTCTTCGGCAGCGTCACGCCGCGCTGGCCCTGGTACTTGCCGCCGCGGTCTTTATAGCTGGTCTCGCAGACCTCGTCGCTCTCGAAGAACAGCACCTGCGCACAGCCCTCGCCCGCATAGATCTTGGCCGGCAGCGGCGTCGTGTTGCTGAACTCGAGCGTCACGTAGCCCTCCCACTCGGGCTCGAAGGGCGTGACGTTGACGATGATGCCGCAGCGCGCGTAGGTGCTCTTGCCCAGGCAGATCGTGAGCACGTTGCGCGGGATGCGGAAGTACTCGACCGTGCGCGCCAGCGCGAAGCTGTTGGGCGGGATCACGCACACGTCGGCCTCGATGTCGACGAAGCTGCGCTCGTCGAAATGCTTCGGGTCGACCACCGTGCTGTAGATGTTGGTGAACACCTTGAACTCGCGCGCGCAGCGGATGTCGTAGCCGTAGCTGCTGGTGCCGTAGCTGACGATGCGGCTGCCGTCGGCCGCGGCGCGCACCTGGTCCGGCTCGAAGGGCTCGATCATGCCGGTGGTGCGCGCCATGCGGCGGATCCAGCGGTCGCTCTTGATGCTCACGGATCTGCCCTTCTCGCCGGCGGCTCAGGTGCTCTTGGACACGGTGATCGTCGGGAACTTCGCCGAGAAATCCTTCGACCTCGCCGCGATGCCCACCGCCACGCGGCGCGCCACGGTGCGGTAGATCGCCGCGGCCTCGCCCTCGGGATCGGCCACCACGCTCGGCCGGCCGCTGTCGGCGTTCAGCCGGATCGACATCGCCAGCGGCAGCGCACCGAGGTACTCCACGCCGTACTGCTCGGCCATGCGCCGGCCGCCGCCTTCGCCGAAGATGGGCTCGGCGTGGCCGCAGTTGGAGCAGATGTGCACCGCCATGTTCTCGACGATGCCCAGGATCGGCACGCCGACCTTCTCGAACATCTTCAGCCCCTTCTTCGCGTCGAGCAGCGCGATGTCCTGCGGCGTGGTCACGATCACCGCGCCGGTCACGGGCACGCGCTGGCTGAGCGTGAGCGCGATGTCGCCGGTGCCCGGCGGCATGTCGACGATCAGGTAGTCGAGATCGCGCCAGTTGGTCTGGCGCAGCAGCTGCTCGAGCGCCTGCGTGACCATCGGGCCGCGCCAGATCATCGGATTGTCGGGCTCGATCAGGAAGCCGATCGACATCACCTGCACGCCGTGGTTCTCGAGCGGCTCCATCGTCTTGCCGTCGCGGCTGTCGGGCTTGGCGGCGGCGATGCCCAGCATCGTCGGCTGGCTCGGGCCGTAGATGTCGGCGTCGAGGATGCCGACGCTGGCGCCTTCGGCCGCCAGCGCCAGCGCCAGGTTGACGGCGGTCGTGCTCTTGCCGACGCCGCCCTTGCCCGAGGCGACGGCGATGATGTTCTTGACCCCGGGCAGCAGCTGCACGCCGCGCTGCACCGCGTGCGCGACGATGTTCACGTACAGGTTGGCGCTGACGTTGCCGACGCCGGCGACGCCTCGGGCCGCGTCGATCAGCGCGCGCCGCAGCGCCGGGATCTGGCTTTGCGCCGGATAGCCGAGCTCGACGTCGAAGGCGACGTCGCTGCCGTCGATGCGCAGGTTCTTCAACGCCTTCGTCGACACCAGATCGGCTCCGGTGTTGGGGTCGACGACGGTCTTCAGCGCGTCGAGCAGCGCGGCTTCGATGATCGGCATGGTCGGGTGCGTGGGGCGGGCGGTTTCGACGGGACGGCAGTCTAGCGGAGCCCCCGGCCGCGGCCGGCGGCAGGGGCATCGAGCCCGGGCGTGCGGCCGCGCCGTCGCCGTTGGGCCGGGCACGGCCCTGCGGCGGCACGGCAGCGGCGCCGCGTTGCGTCAGAAGCGCCGCGTGTAGGCGATGCCGATCTGCATCTCCTTCATCGAGACCGTCTCGGTCGTCGTGCCGGGTGCGCCGAAGCCGACGAACAGGCTGCTGCCGCTGACCGAGTTGCGCTGCGCGACCATGAGCATGCCGGTGATCTCGGAGACCGCGTCCAGCTTCCAGCCGGCGCCCAGCGTCCACTGGTTCTGCACCACGCCCGGCGCGATGAGGTTGAAGGTCACGTCCTGCGGCTGCACCGGGTTCTGGGTGTAGTTGTAGCCGCCGCGCAGCGTCCATTGGTCGTTCAGCCGGTATTGCACGCCGAACTTCCACACGTTGATGTCGCGCCAGCCGAAGCCGGCGCCGTTGCTGCCGCCCAGGCAGGCGTTGCGGTCGCCCATCGCGCAGTTCATGATCAGTGCGCTCGGGTTGCCGACCGACCTCACGCCGCTGTAGAAGATGCGCTGGAAGTCCAGCGCGAGCAGCCAGGCTTCGGTCGGCCGGTAGGCGGCGCCGAGCGTGAAGCTCGACGGCACGTCGAAGTCGCCGGCCTGCGCGAACAGGCCGCGGTAGTCGCTGAACGCACCCATCCACATCTTGGTCGCGTAGGCCGCGCCGAGCGCGAATTCCGGGCTGAACTGGCCCATCCAGCCGATGCGCACGCCGCCGCCCCACGCGCTGCTGTGGCCGTTGTTGGTGACGCTGCCGGGCGCGGTGGACAGCATCGGGTTGTCGAAGGCCTGCAGCCCGTAGGCCTCGAAGCGCTGGTACGCCAGCGTCGGCGCGACGCCGATCGACTGCCCCGGCATGAACTGCCACGACACGTAGGGCGCGATCATCAGCTGCATCATGTCCACGCCCAGCTTGCCGTTGCCGCACAGCAGGTTGTACGGGCCCGGGTTCGGGTTGAAGGCGGCACAGGCGCTCTGCGCCGGGATCTGGCCGCCGGGATAGTCGGTGTTCATGCCGCCGTTGCCGTAGACCGTCACGCCGAAGGCCAGGTCGGGGCGCCAGCGCCAGTTCCAGCCGAACTCGGGGATGAAGAAGTTGCTGCTGTCGCTGGTCACGCTGCCGTCGATGCCGGCCATGCCCGAGCCGGTGCGCGAGGCTTCGCGGTCGGGGCTGAACCAGCTCAGTCCCAGTTGCCACTGGCTGTCGAGAAAACTCATCGCGCCGGGGTTGACGGCGCCGCCGAAGGGCTCGAGCGCGACCGCGGCCGCGGCGCCGCCCATGCCGATGGCCTTCATGCCGTAGCCGTTGGCGAAGTAGCCGTCGGTCGCCTGGGCGGCGCCGGCGGCGGCGATCAGGGCCAACGTCAGGGCCAGGCGGATCTGGGGCCGGCACGAAAGGACATGGCTCATCGGTGTCTCCTGGTGGGTGGTTGGTTGGGGACAGCAAAGGCGCGTCGTTCGGCCCCGGCGATCGGCTACCAATGCGCCAGCAGGCGCCCGTGCTCGACCCGGCTCGGCCGGCGCTCGAGCGCGCGGTCGCCGATCGCGATGCACGCGCCGCTGCGCAGGTCGAAGGCCCAGCCGTGCTTCGGGCAGGTCAGCGTCGTGCCCTGCAGCGCCGGCTGCGGGATGTCGGTCGCCTGGTGCGGGCAGCGGCTGTCGTACACGCGCCATTCGTCGTCGGCGCGGTAGACGAACAGGCCGCGGCCGTCGCACTCGACGCGACGCGCCGCGCCCACCGCCAGCGCGTCGGCAGCCATCAGGTCGTGCCACGTGGCGGCCGCGGCGGACGCGGCGGACGCGGCGGACGTGGCAGACGTGGCAGACGTGGCAGACGCGGCGGCGGGCGCATCGAGGCGGAACTGCGGCAGGTCCATCGCCAGGATGATGTCGACCGCCCAGACGATCTTCGCCAGCCCCAGCGCCGGGAAGGCCATCAGCAGCGCGTCGAGGATCTCGGCC
>JAFEFZ010000281.1 GCA_018240325.1 Pseudomonadota bacterium | reverse complement strand
CTTCGGCGATCCGGCAGGCCAGCCGCTGCTGCTGATCATGGGGCTGGGCACGCAGATGATCGCCTGGGACGAGGCCTTCTGCGCGCAGCTGGCCGCGCGCGGCTGCCGCGTGATCCGCTTCGACAACCGCGACATCGGCCGCTCGACCTGGTTCGACGATGCGGGCATCCCCGACGTCGGCAAGCTGCTGATGCAGGCGCTGGCCGGCGGGTCGGTGGACGCGGCGGGCGTGCGCTACACGCTGGCCGACATGGCGGACGACGCGGTCGGGCTGCTCGATGCGCTCGGCATCGCGAGCGCCCACGTCGTGGGCGCGTCGATGGGCGGCGCGATCGCACAGGAAATCGCGCTGCGCCATCCGGCGCGGGTGCGCACGCTGGTGCCGATCATGGCGACCAGCGGCGCGCCGGGGCTGCCGCCGCCGCAGCCGGCGGCGATGCAGATCCTGCTGACGCCGACGCCGACCGAGCGCAGCGCCTACCTCGCGCGCTACCGCAACGTGATGAAGGTGTTGCGCGCCGGCGATTTCCCTGAAGAAGAAGCGCTCGACGACGCGCGCGGCGAGCGCGCCTTCGAGCGCGGCGTCAACCCGGCCGGCGTGGCGCGCCAACTCGCCGCGATCATCGTGTCGGGCAGCCGGCGCGAGCGGCTGCCGGGCGTGCGCGCGCCCACGCTGGTGATCCACGGCGACGCCGACCCGTTGGTGCCGATCGAATGCGGGCGCGACATCGCGCGCAGCGTGCCCGGCGCCGGCATGGTGACCGTGCCGGGCATGGGCCACGCGCTGCCGCGCTCGGCCTGGCCGCAGATCGTGGACGCGATCGCAGGGCACGTGCGGTGAACCGATCGAGGCGGCACCCGCCGGTGCGCACAGCCGCCGCAGCAGGAGGCCCGGCATGAAGAAGGAAGACGTCCTCAGGCAGCTGACCACGCCGATCGGCGCGCCGGCGTATCCGCGCGGCCCGTTCCGCTTCTACAACCGCGAGTACTTCAACATCCTGTACCGCAGCGACTACGACGCGCTGCGCGCGGTGGTGCCCGAGCCGCTGGAGATCGACGAGCCGCTGGTGCGCTGGGAGGTGATGCGCATGCCCGACACCGAGGGCCTGGGCGACTACACCGAGTGCGGCCAGGTGAGCCAGGTGCGCTTCGGCCAGGAGAAGGGCGAGTACCTGCACTCGATGTACCTCGACAACCTGCCGGCGCTGGCGTCGGGCCGCGAGGTCAGCGCCTACCCGAAGCGCCTGGGCAAGCCGCGGCTGTACGTCGATTCCGACGCGCTCGTCGGCACGCTGGACTACGGCACGCTGCGCGTGGCCACCGCCACGATGGGCTACAAGCACCGCAAGATGGATCTCGAGAAGGCCAAGGCCGAGATCTGCGTGCCGACCTTCATGCTCAAGATCCTGTGGAACTACGACAGCCCCAAGCCGGCCGGCGAGCCGCGCATCTGCGAGCTGCTGCGCACCCAGATCACCGACATCACCGTCAAGGGCGCGTGGAGCGGGCCGGCACGGCTCGAGCTGTACGCGCATGCGCTGGCGCCGATGTCGGACTTCCCTGTGCGCGAGATCCTCGGCGCCAGCCACATCCTGACCGACCTGACGCTGGCGCGCGCCAAGCGCTGCCACGACTACCTCGACGGCGCGGCCTGACATCCGATCCCGGAGCACACCATGGCGACATCGACGAATCCGGCGGCCATCCTCGACCGCTATCGCAACACCTGCGTGATCGGCGCCGGCGTGATCGGCGCTTCGTGGGCGGCGCTGTTCCTGGCGCACGGGCTGAACGTCGTCGTCCACGACCCGCAGCCCGACATCGAGGCGGCGGTGAAGCAGGCGCTGCGCAAGATCGGCCCGACGCTGCGCGAGCTCGGGTTGCCGCACGAAGGGCTCGAACGCAAGCTGCGCTTCGAGGGCGATCTCGAGCGCGCCGTCGCCGGCGCCGACCTGGTGCAGGAGAACGGCCCCGAGAACACCGAGTGGAAGCAGCAGCTGTGGGCGCGCATCGAGCAGGCGGTGCCGAAGCACGCGCTGCTGCTGTCGTCGAGCTCGGCGCGCACGGCCACGCTGCAGGCCCAGCACATGCGCGATCCGGGCCGGCTGCTGGTCGGCCACCCGTTCAACCCGCCGCACCTGATCCCGCTGGTCGAGGTGGTGCCGGGCGAGCGCACCGACCCGCAGGCGACGGCCGACGCGGTGGCCTTCTACACCGCGCTGGGCAAGGTGGCGCGGGTGCTGCACAAGGAGATGCGCGGCTTCGTCGCCAACCGGCTGCAGGGCGTGATCATGCGCGAGGCCTGCTACCTGGTGAAGGAGGGCGTGGTCACGATCGAAGAGCTGGACGACATCGTCACCAGCTCGATCGGGCTGCGCTGGGCGGTCAACGGGCCCTTCAGCTCGTTCTACATGGGCGGCGGGCCGACCGGATTCCGCGGCTACTTCAAGCAGTTCGGCCCGGGGATGAAGCTGAGCTGGGCCAACCCGTCGCCGATCGAATACAGCGACGAGGTCGCCCAGCTGATCATCGACCAGGGCGACGCGGCCTACGGCGCCACGCCGATGGAGCAGATGGAGCGCCGGCGCGACGACACCCAGATCGCGCTGCTGCGCGCGCGCGGGTCGCTGCCGCCGAAGGCGCCGGAAGGCGGCGCGTGAGCGCGGCCCTCGACGGTGGCGGCGCACAGGTACGACAGGAGATCGAACGATGAGCCTCTTCCAAGGGCTGAAGGTGATCGATTGCGGCAGCTTCATCGCCGCGCCGATCGCGGCGACGCTGCTCGGCGACTTCGGCGCCGATGTGGTCAAGATCGAGCCCCCCGGCGCCGGCGACCCCAACCGCGTGCTGCCGCGGCTGCCGGGCATGCCCAAGACCGAGCACGCCTACAGCTGGCTGCTCGACAACCGCAACAAGCGCGGCATCGCGATCGACCTGGCCAAGCCCGACGGCCAGGCGGTGCTGCACCGGCTGGCGGCGCAGGCGGACGTGTTCATCACCAACTATCCGCTGGCGGTGCGCAAGAAACTCGCGCTCGACTACGACCGTCTCGCGGCGCTGAACGAGCGGCTCGTCTATGCGTCCTTCACCGGCTACGGCGAGACCGGCGCCGAGGCCGCGAAGCCCGGCTTCGACGCCACCGCGTACTGGGCGCGATCGGGCCTGATGGACCTGGTGCGCAGCGACGCCGGCACGGCGCCGGCACGCGGCGTCGCCGGCATGGGCGACCACCCGTCGGGGGTGTCGCTGTTCGCGGCGATCGTGCTGGCGCTGTACCAGCGCGAGCGCAGCGGCCGCGGTGCGCAGGTCGGCTCGTCGCTGCTGGCCAACGGCATCTGGGCGAACGGCACGATGGGCCAGGCCGCGCTGTGCGGCGCCGCGTTCACGCCGCGGCCGCCGCGCGAGAAGAGCTTCAACGCGCTGGGCTGCTACTACCGCTGCCGCGACGGGCGCTGGCTGCTGATGTCGATCGTGCATGAAGAGCGCGACTGGCCGGTCTTCGCCAAGTGCATGGGTCGTGAAGACCTGGTCGCCGATGCGCGCTACGCGACGCAGGCCGAGCGCTTCGCGCGCTCGGCCGAACTGATCGCGCAGTTCGACCTGGCCTTCGAGACGCGCGACCGCGACGAATGGCGCCGGCTGCTCGACGCGGCGGGGCTGATCTTCGAGTGCGTGGCCGAAGCCGCCGATCTGCCGGCCGACCGGCAGATGCGCGAAGCCGGCGTGCTGGTGCCGCTCGAGGGCTCCGATGTGCTGACGATCGCCAGCCCCTTCTACGTGGCCGGGCTCGACAAGGTGCCGCCGGGCAAGGCCCCCGGCATCGGCGAGCACAGCGACCAGATCCTGCGCGAAGCGGGTTTCGACGCCGCGGCCATCGCCGGGCTGCGCGAGGCGCGGGTGGTGGCGTGATCCGCCGCAGCCCCCGGGCCGATCGTGCGGGGGCGATGGCGGCCGGCCGACGCCCGGCCCGGCGCCGGCCCCGCAGGCAGCCGGCTGCCGGCTTCGAAGCACGAGCACGCCGCGCCTTGACCCAACCCAACGCAACCCAACGCAACCCAACGACAAGGAGAGCCCTCGATGGACCAGCCCATTTCCCGCCGCAGCGCGCTCGGTGTGCTTGGCGCCACCCTCGGCCTGGCCGGCACCGGTGCGTACGCGCAGGCCTGGCCGGCCAAGCCGATCACCGTGATCGTGCCGTTCCCGCCCGGCGGCGGCACCGACACGATCGCCCGCCTGCTGGCCGAGAAGATGGCGCCCAAGCTCGGCCAGAACATCATCGTCGACAACAAGGCCGGCGCGGCCGGCATCCTCGGCACCGACATGGTCGCCAAGGCGGCACCCGACGGCTACACGCTGGTGCTGTCGATCACCACCTCGCTGCTGATCAACCAGTTCCTGTTCAAGAAGCTGCCCTACAACCCGCAGAAGGATCTGGCGATGGTGGCGCAGATCGCCGAAGCGCCGATCATGCTGGTGGTGCGCTCCGAAGTGCCGGCGAAGAACTTCGAGGAGCTGAAGAAGTACATCGTCGCCAACCGCGGCAAGCTGGCCTACGGCTCGTGGGGCATCGGCTCGTCGGCGCACCTGAGCGGCGCGGCGCTGAGCAAGGCGCTCGACGCCGACATGACGCACATCCCCTACAAGGGCGAGTCGCAGATGATGCAGGAGCTGATCGGCGGCCAGATCCAGCTGACCTTCGCCAGCGGCCAGGTGGCGGGGCCGTTCATCGAATCGGGCAAGCTGCGCCTGATCGGCGTCACCGGCGAGAAGCGGATGAAGGCCTACCCGAACACGCCGACGCTGGCCGAGCAGGGGCTGAAGGACGGGGTGTTCCGCGTGGTCGGCTGGTTCGCGATCGCCGCGCCGGCGGCCACGCCCAAGGCCGTGCAGCAACGCATCGCCGACGAGGTGCACGCGGCGGTGCAGCTGCCGGACGTGAAGGCCCGGATCGAGGCCATGGGCTTCGTGCCGACCGGGCGCGGGCCGGACGAGCTCACTGCGATCTTCAAGAAGGACGCGCCGGTGTGGCAGCAGGCCGTCAAGGACAGCGGCGCCACGCTCGACTGATGCCGTTCGCCGCGGCTGCGGCGGGCGCGGCGCCGGCTGCCCCTAGACTTCGCAGTCCGCGTGCCCGCGTTTCGGGCATGGAACTTCCTCGGAGGAATGCATGCGTCTGGAAAATCTGCCCATCGGCAACGACCCGCCGAACGAGGTGAACGTCGTCATCGAGGTGCCCAACGGCGGCGAGCCGATCAAGTACGAGTTCGACAAGAAGGCCTACATGCTGGTCGTCGACCGTTTCCTGTACACGCCGATGCGCTACCCGGGCAACTACGGCTTCATCCCGCACACGCTGTCGGACGACGGCGACCCCTGCGACGTGCTCGTGGCCAACACGCGCCCGCTGCTGCCGGGCTCGGTGATCGCGGTGCGCCCGATCGGCGTGCTCAAGATGACCGACGAGGCCGGTGGGGACGAGAAGATCATCGCCGTGCCGGTGCCCAAGCTGACGCAGCGTTACGCCCACCTGCACAGCGTCTCCGACCTGCCGGACATCACGCGCCGGCAGATCGAGCACTTCTTCACCCACTACAAGGACCTCGAGGCCGGCAAGTGGGTCAAGTTCGACGGTTGGGGCGAAGCCGATGAAGCCAAGGACCTGATCAAGCAGGCGATCGCCAAGGCGGCCAAGGCCAAGGGCGGCAAGGGTGCCTGACGGGGTCGCGTTCCGGATCGGCACGCGAGCGCCGCGTGCCGTGCCCGCTGCGGCCGGTGGGCCGGTGGGCCGGGCCGCAGCGCGCGGCCCGGTGCGCACTTGGCGCCGGCACTTGGCGCCGGCACCTGGCGCCTGGGCGACACCCTTCGACAGGGAAGTCCCTGAAGTCGGTTGCAGGGGCCTTGACTAGTATCAACGTGTCCGCGCCGCAGGGCGCACCGCAGGAGAACGGCATGATGAAGAAGCTCGCGGCGCTGGTTGCCGCCGCATTGATCGCACCCGCTGCGCTGGCGCAGAAGGGCGAAACCGTCAAGATCGCGTGGATCGACCCGCTGTCGGGCCTGATGGCGCCGGTGGGCCAGAACCAGCTCAAGGGCTTCCAGTTCATCGCCGAAGAAGTCAACAAGAACAACCCGGCCGGCGTGAAGTTCGAGTTCGTGCCCTTCGACAACAAGGCGTCGCCGGCCGACAGCCTGACCGCGCTGAAGTCGGCGATCGACCAGGGCATCCGCTACGTGACCCAGGGCAACGGCTCGGGCGCCGCGGCCGCGATCATGGATGCGGTGGCCAAGCACAACGAGCGCAACCCCGGCAAGGAGGTGCTCTACATCAACTATGCGGCGGTCGACCCCGACCTGACCAACATCAAGTGCAACTACTGGCACTTCCGGATCGACGCCGACACCTCGATGAAGATGGAGGCGCTGACCACCTTCATGAAGGACAACAAGGACATCCACAAGGTGTTCCTGATCAACCAGAACTACGCGCACGGCCACCAGGTGGCCAAGTTCGCGAAGGAGGCGCTGGCGCGCAAGCGGCCTGACATCCAGATCGTCGGCGAGGATCTGCACCCGCTGGCGCAGGTGCGCGACTTCGCGCCCTACGTCGCCAAGATCAAGGCCAGCGGCGCCGACACCGTGATCACCGGCAACTGGGGCTCGGACCTGACGCTGCTGATCAAGGCTGCCAACGACGCCGGCCTGAACGTCAACTGGTACACCTACTACGCGACGGTCACCGGCACGCCCAGCGCGCTGGGCGCCGGGTCGGCGGGCAAGGTGTTCATGATCGGCTACGGCCACTCGAACATGCCGGGCGAAACCGGCCGGCTCGCCGCCGAGTTCAAGAAGCGCTTCAACGACGACTGGTACACGCTGGCCACCTACACCGAGCTGGTGATGCTGTCGGAAGCGATGGCCAAGGCCAAGTCCACCGACCCGGTGAAGGTGGCGGCGGCGCTCGAAGGCCTGAAGTTCAAGAGCTTCAACGGCGAGGTCGAGATGCGCAAGACCGACCACCAGCTGCAGCAGCCGCTGTTCATCAGCGTGTGGCAGAAGGTCGACGCGAAGAACCCGACCAGCGTCGAGAACACCGGCATGACCTTCGCGCCGGTCAAGCAGTACGACGCCTACGTCGCGAGCACGCCGACCTCGTGCCAGATGAAGCGCCCGACGCGCTGAGCGGCCGCTTCGATCCCCCGCCTCGCGGCGCGAACACCCCGTCATCGTGGACCAGGTCGTCATCAACCTGCTCAACGGGCTCAGCTCCGGGCTGCTGCTGTTCATGCTCAGCTCGGGGCTGACGCTGATCTTCAGCATGATGGGCGTGCTGAACTTCGCGCACGCGTCGTTCTACATGCTCGGCGCGTACTTCGCGTACACGCTCGCGTCGATCGTCGGCTTCTGGGCGGCGCTGATCGCCGCACCGCTGCTGGTCGGGCTGGCGGGCGCCGGCTTCGAGCGCAGCGTGCTGCGCCGGGTGCACCGCTTCGGCCACGTGCCCGAACTGCTGGTGACCTTCGGGCTGTCGTACGTGATCCTCGAGGTCGTGCAGATCATCTGGGGCCGCACGCCGGTGCCCTACGAGGCGCCCAAGGCACTGCAGGGCGCCGCCTTCACGCTGGTGCAGTCGTCGCGCGACGGCTTCGGCCTGGTGCCCGGCCACGCGGGCCCCGACGTATGCGCCGTGGCCGACGCCGTCGTCAGCTGCACCACCTTTCCGGCGACGCGCGCGTTCATGATGCTGATCGCGCTGCTGATGCTGCTCGGGTTGTGGCTGCTGCTGACGCGCACGCGCATCGGCCTGGTGATCCAGGCCGCGCTGACCCACCCGGAGATGGTCGAGTCGCTCGGCCACAACGTGCCGCGGGTCTTCATGCTGGTGTTCGGCAGCGGCTGCGCGCTCGCCGGGCTGGCCGGCGTGGTCGGCGGCGTCGCCTTCATCACCGAGCCGGCCATGGCGGCCACCGTCGGCGCGATCATCTTCGTCGTGGTGGTGGTCGGCGGCATGGGCTCGCTGGTGGGCGCCTTCATCGGCTCGATCCTGATCGGGCTGCTGCAGACGCTGCCGCTGACCGTCGACGCGTCGCTGGCGTCGGCGATCAACGCAGTCGGCGGGCAGGTCGGGCCCGAGACCTTCGGCTGGCCGGTGCTGCGGATCACGCTCGCGCAGGCGGCGCCGGTGCTGCCGTACCTGCTGCTGGTGCTGATGCTGATCTTCAGGCCCAAGGGCCTGCTCGGCACGCGCGAGGGCTGAAGCATGGCCGCCGCCGCGAGGAACCCGGGCGCAGGCCCATCTGGTGCCGGACGCTGGCTGACGTGGGGCGGCTACGCGCTGGTGCTGATCGCCGCGCCGCTGCTGTGGCGCTCGAGCCTGGGCCAGACGATGCTGTCGCAGATGGGCGTGGCGATCATCGCGTGCCTGGCCTACAACATCCTGCTGGGGCAGGGCGGCATGCTGAGCTTCGGCCACGCCGTCTACAGCGGCCTGGGCGCGTTCCTGGCGATCCACGCGCTGAACCTGGCGTCCAGCGGCGCGATCTGGCTGCCGGTCAGCCTGATCCCGCTGGTCGGCGGGCTGGGCGGGCTGTTCTTCGCGGCGCTGCTCGGCTACGTGACCACGAAGAAGGCGGGGACGACCTTCGCGATGATCACGCTGGGCATCGGCGAACTGGTGTGGTCGATGTCGCTGATGCTGCCCGAGTTCTTCGGCGGCGAAGGCGGCGTCAGCGGCAACCGCGTCGTCGGCGAGCCCTTCCTCGGCATCAGCTTCGGGCCGCAGATCCAGCTGTACTACCTGATCGCCGCCTACTGCTTCGTCAGCACCATCGCGATGTATGCGTTGACCCAGACGCCGCTGGGCCGGATGCTGAACGCGGTGCGCGACAACCCCGAGCGCGTCGAGTTCATCGGCTACAGCACGCAGCGCGTGCGCTTCATCGCCTTCATGGTGTCCGGCTTCTTCTCCGGCATCGCCGGCGGCCTGACGGCGCTGAACTTCGAGATCGTGACGGCCGAAGTCGTCGGCGCGGCGCGCTCGGGCGCCTACCTGCTGTTCGTGTTCCTGGGCGGCGCCACCTTCTTCTTCGGGCCGATCATCGGCGCGGTGCTGATGGTGTTCGCGCTGGTGATGCTGTCCGAGCTGACCAAGGCCTGGCTGCTGTACCTGGGGCTCGTGTTCCTGCTGATGGTGATGTATGCGCCCGGCGGCGTCGCGAGCCTGATCATGATGAACCGGCGCGTGCACGCCTTCGGCAAACTCGGCCGTCTGGTGCCCGGCTACATCGGCCTGCTGGTCGGCGGGCTGGTGATCCTGGCCGGCGTGGCGGCGATGGTCGAGATGCTGTACCACCTGCAGCTCAACCAGGCGCTGGGGCCGCAGATGAGCTTTCTCGGCATCGCGCTGGATGCGTCGTCCGTCTCGGCCTGGGCCGGCGCCGCGATCGTCGCCGTGGTGGGCGCGGTGCTGTTCGAGTGGGTGCGCCGGCGCTTCCGGCGCAGCTGGATCTCGGTGCAGGTCGAGATCGAGGCCGAGATCCGCAAGCGCGAGGCTGCGGCTTCGTGACGGCGCCGCGATGAACAGGAGCAACCGGTCGTGAGCGCACCTGCCGTCGAGCTGGTCGATCTGCGCAAGAGCTTCGGCAAGACCGAGATCATCCGCGGCGCGAACCTGCGCGTGCAGCCCGGCGAGCGCGTGGCGATCATCGGCCCGAACGGCGCCGGCAAGTCCACGCTGTTCAACCTGATCAGCGGGCGCTTCGAGCCCACCAGCGGCGAAGTGCGGCTGCACGGCGAGCGCATCGACGGCAAGCTGCCCTTCGAGATCAACCGCCGGGGCCTGGCGCGCAGCTTCCAGGTGAGCAACCTGTTCACGCGGCTGTCGGTGTTCGAGAACATCCGCTGCGCGGCGCTGTGGGCCAGCGGCCACCGCTACGAGTTCTGGAAGTTCCTGTCGCGGCTGACCGACACCAACGACCGCGCCGAACGGGTGGTCGAGATGATCGGGCTGGCGCGCCGGCGCGACGCGCTGGCGATGAACCTGACCTACGCCGAGCAGCGTGCGCTCGAGATCGGCATCACGATCGCCGGCGGCGCCGACGTGATCCTGCTCGACGAGCCGACCGCGGGCATGAGCAAGAGCGAAACGAAGCACTTCATCGAACTGATCCGCGACGTCACCGTCGGCAAGACGCTGCTGACCGTCGAGCACGACATGGGCGTCGTGTTCGGCCTGGCCGACAAGATCGCCGTCGTCGTCTACGGCGAGGTGATCGCCTTCGACACGCCCGAGGCGGTGCGCGCGAACGCGCGCGTGCAGGAGGCCTACCTCGGATCGGTGCTGGCCGACCAGCAGGCGGCCGAAGCGGGGCCGCATCCATGAGCGCGCCGGGCCGCTCCCAAGCGCTCATCCCGGAACGCGCAGCGTGGAGGGTCGTCCAGTGAGCGCGCAACCGGTTGCGGCGGCGGGCGATCTGCTGCGGGTCGGCTCGCTGCACGCCTACTACGGCCAGAGCCACATCCTGCACGGCGTCGACATGGCGGTGGGCAGCGGCGAGATCGTCGCGCTGCTCGGGCGCAACGGCTCGGGCCGGTCCACCGCGGTCAAGACCGTGATGGGGCTGGTGCGCGGCACCGGCTCGGTGCGCTTCAAGGGCCAGGAGATCCTCGGCAAGCGCGCCTACGAGATCGCGCACTGCGGCATCGGCTACGTGCCCGAGAGCCGCGACATCTTCCCCAAGCTCACCGTGCACCAGAACCTGATGCTCGGCGAGAAGCGGGGGCAGCAGAACCCGCGCTGGTCCTTCGACGACATGTACCGGATGTTCCCGAGGCTGAAGGAGCGCGAGCACACCGAGGCCGGCGTGATGTCCGGCGGCGAGCAGCAGATGCTCACGCTGTGCCGCACGCTGATGGGCGACCCCGATCTGATCATGATCGACGAGCCGACCGAAGGGTTGGCGCCGAAGATCGTCGAGCTGGTCGGCGAGTACCTGCTCGAATTGCGCAAGCGCGGCGTGTCGGTGCTGCTGGTCGAGCAGAAGCTGACGATCGCACTCGAGGTGTCGCAGCGCTGCTACGTGATGGGACATGGGCAGATCGTCTTCGACGGCACGCCTGCCGAACTGCGCGGAAACGCGAATGTGCGCAAGGAGTGGCTCGAGGTCTGACTCGGCCGCCGGCGCGGTGGCGGCTGCCGGCTGCGGATTGCCGCGGCTGCGGCGCCGCAGCCGGGCCGGGCGTCGTACGTGAGCGCACGCAGAAGGAGCCGACATGGCATCGTCGTTCTTGCCCGACCCGCTGAAGCTGCTGCGCGACGCACTCACCAAATTGGAGAACGACGCCAACGCGCTCGCCACCGGCAGCCTGCGCTCGCAGAAGCTGGTGCGCTCGCTGCACCAGGCCGCGGCCGTGTCGCAGGGGCTGCAGCAGGTCCTGGACAAGGCGATCGGTGCCCACCTGCGCCGTGCCAACCTGCCCAGCCGCGCCGACGTCGTCGAACTGGCGCAGGCGCTGGAGCGCATCGAAGGCAAGCTCGATCGCCTGCTGAGCGCGCAGGCGCCGGACGCGCCGGCATCGCGACCGGCGCGCACCCGCCGCCCGCCGGGCGCCGCCGCGCCGGCGCCCGAGCCCGCGGCGCGCAAGAGGCCGCCGGCGCGCAAGCC
>JAFEFZ010000280.1 GCA_018240325.1 Pseudomonadota bacterium | reverse complement strand
CACGCAGGGCACGCTGTTGCGCCTGGTGATGCGCCTGGGCGGGCATGGCATCGAGCAGGCGCTGGCGCTGCTCGGTGTGGTGACGGCGCATGCGAGGCACCATTTCTGGCCCGACCTGCTGCCCTACGGCCAGGTGCGATGGCATGGCGTGATGGGTCATCGGCAAGTGACCGACGCCTACCTCGCCAGCCTGGCCCGGCACCATGGGGGCAAGCTGGCGAGTTTCGACAAGGGGCTGGTCGCGCTGCATGCGGACGTCGGGGTGGCGGTGCCGGCGTAGGCCAGTCATGCCGGAATGGGCTGCCGGGCCGAGCCCGGACAAGGCGGCGCGCGCGCGACGTCCATCCCGCGTCCAGTTCCAGGCCGGCAAGCCGATCCAGGCGGTCCAGGCGGTGCTGGCGGTGCTGGCGGCCTTCGAGCCCGAGCGCTTCAATCCCGGCGCGGACGCGGCAGGCGGGCTGTGCAAGCCGGCGCGCGTTGCGCCGATGCCGACGGGCTGCTGTGGATGCCGCGCCGGCGCGACCGCGACCCTGCGGCTGGCGGGGTGGAGTTCGCCTGCGCTGCGCAAGTGCGGTGACGGTGTCGGCATCGCCGCAGTCATCGGCGATGGGCCCGCCGCTGTCGCGCAAGTACCCGACGCACCCTGAGCCTGCGCAGATGCGAGCCCGCGGCCGCGCGGCAACCGGGTTTGCACGGTGCGCCACACCTGCGCCTGGCCCACCAGGCCGCAGCCGCGGATCGGGATGTTGCGACAAGCGACGATCCGCGGGCGTTGGGCGATGCGCGCGGCAGTGTCCGGGGCCACGTGCGCCCGCCGCTTGACGGCCTCGCCGATCAAGGCCGCTTCGCGTCGCGGATGTCTCCGGGCAGCTTCGATGAGCGTGGGTGCATCGACAGGCCGGCCCGTGCGGCGGGCCGCGTCGATGAAGCAGGGGCCGGCCCCATGCTGCCGGCGCGGCGCTCCCGCGCCCTTGCCCTATGCTCGCGCCGCGCCGCCGGCGCGCCCCGCCGCGCGCGCGGCTCTCCATCAAGGCCCCGGCCGCCCATCCATTGCCTGCCCCCCTGCCGCCCTTCGCCGCGCCGCCCGCGCCGGCACCGCTGCTCGTGGCTGCGGCCACGGCCGCCGCGGCCGGGCCGGCGCTGCTGGCCTACAACGTCTCGCCGTCGTCCACCTTCTTGAACCAGGCGCTGGCGCTGGCGCTGTGGGCGGCGTTCGTGGCGGTGAGCGCGCTGGTCGCGCCGCCGCCGCCGCGCGGCGCGGTGTGGCGCGCGACGGCGTGGCCTGGGCTGGCGCTGCTGCTGGTGCTGGCGGCGGTGGGCTGGTCGTGGGGGCCGGGCGCGCTGCCGCCGGGGCTGGCGCTGTCGGCCGCGGGGATGCTGCTGGCCGCGGGGCTGCTGTTGCTGGCCGGCGCGGCGGCCGGCGGCGGCGCGGCGGCGCTGCCGTTGTTCACCGCCTTTTGCATCGGCTGGGTCGTGGCCGGGGTGCTCAACGCGGCGATCGGCACGGTGCAGGTGTTCGCGCCGGCGTGGCCCGACGGCAACTGGATCGCGCGCTCGGGGCTGGCCGGCCGCGCGGTGGGCAACCTGCGCCAGCCCAACCACCTGAGCAGCCTGCTGCTGTGGGCGGCGATCGCGGTGGTGCCGCTGGCCGAGCTGGGCCGGTTGCGGCGGCGCACGGCTTTCGGGCTGATGCTGCTGCTGGTGTACGCGGTGGTGCTGACGGCGTCGCGCACCGGCGTGGTCGGGGTGGGCCTGCTGGCGGCCTGGGGGCTGCTCGACCGGCGGCTGTCGCGCGCGGCGCGCGCGCTGCTGCTGGCCGCGCCGCTGATGTATCTGCTGGCCTGGGCCGGCCTGGCAGCCTGGGCCGAGTGGGGCCGGCACGCCTTCGGCGGCGAGGCGCGGCTGGCCGAGGCCGACCTGTCGGGCTCGCGCTTCGGCATCTGGGCCAACACGATCGCGCTGATCCGCCAGCAGCCGTGGGCCGGCGTGGGCTTCGGCGAGTTCAACCTGGCGTGGACGCTGACGCCCTTCCCCGGCCGGCCCACCGCGTACTTCGACCACGCGCACAACCTGCCGCTGCACCTGGCGGCGGAACTCGGCCTGCCGCTGGCCGCGGTAGTGCTGGGCTTGCTGTGCGCGGCGCTGTGGCGCGCGCTGCGGGCGCCGCCGGGCGCGGCGCAGGCCGACGCCGTGATGCAGCGCAGCGCCGGCATGATGCTGCTGCTGATCGGGCTGCACAGCCTGCTCGAATATCCGCTGTGGTACGCGTACTTCCTGCTGCCGACGGCGTGGATCTTCGGCTTCGCGCTCGCGCGTGCGCGCGCCGCCGGTGCCGCGGGCGGCGCGCCGGGCGGTGCGCCGGGCGGTGAGGCGGCGGGTGCGGTTGGTGCGGTTGGTGCGGTTGGTGCGGCGGCCGCTCCAGCGGCCGGTGCGAAGGCCGGCGCGAGCGGGCTGCGCGCGCTGCGGCTGGCCGGCGCCGCGGCGTTGGCGCTGGGCAGCGTGGCGGCCGTGGCGGACTACGCGCGCGTGGCCGCGATCTACGTGCCCACGGGCGGCGGCGCTTCGCTGGCGCAGCGCATCGAGGCCGGCCGGCGCAGCTGGTTCTTCGCGCACCACGCCGACTACGCCGACGTCACCACGCTGCACAGCCCGGCGCTGCCGCCGGCCTTCACCGAGGCGCCGCACTACCTGCTCGACGGCCGCCTGATGGGCGCCTGGGCGCAGGCGCTGGCGGCCGAGGGCCGGCTCGACGAGGCGCGCCACCTGGCGGCGCGGCTGCGCGAGTTCGGCGGCGAAGCGGCCGACGAGCTGTTCGCGCCCTGCGCCGCGGCGCCGGCGCCCGCAAAGCCGTCCGATTTGCAGCCCGAGCCGGCGGCCGAGCCCGCGCCCGGCGCGGCATCGAAGGCGGTATCCAAGGCGGCGTCCAAGGCGGCGACCGCGCCCCTGTCCGCGCCCCCGCTCGCGTCCCTGTCCGCGCCCCGGCCCGATCCGCTGCCGTGGCAATGCACGCCGCCCACCCGGCTGGTGCCGTGGCGGGACTTCGTGCGTTGAAGCCGGGCCGCGGCGCGCACCCGGCCGGCGGCTGGGCGCAGTCGCCGCCGGCGCCGCCGGCGCCGCCGCGCAGGTTCAGCCCGGCGCGGGCGCGGCGCCTTCGGCGTCTTGCGCCACCCACTCGCCCGACTTGCCGCCGCTCTTGCGCAGCAGCCGGATGCCGTCCATCACCATGCCGCGGTCGACCGCCTTGCACATGTCGTACACCGTCAGCAGCCCCACCTGCACGGCCGTCAGCGCTTCCATCTCGACGCCGGTGCGGCCGAAGGTCTCGACCTGCGCGGTGCAGCGCAGCTGCGCGGCCTCGGGCTCGAGCGCCAGCTCCACCGCCACGCGCGTGATCGGCAGCGGGTGGCACAGCGGCACCAGGTCGGCGGTGCGCTTGGCGCCCTGGATCGCGGCGATGCGCGCGATGCCGAGCACGTCGCCCTTGGCCGCGCGCCCATCGGCCACCAGCCGCAGCGTGGCCGGCTGCATGCGGATCACGCCGGTGGCGCGCGCCACGCGGTGCGTCTCGGCCTTGGCCGACACATCGACCATGTGCGCCTGGCCCTGGGCGTCGAAGTGGGTCAGCGGGGGAGCCATCGGTGCGGCCTTAACGCGTGCGAAACAATCGGCTGGCATCATAGCCAGCCGCCGCTTGGCGCCGCCGTGCGCCCCCACCCCATGACCCGACCGCCGAGCCGCCCTTCACGCTGGTGGGCGCTGGCGCTGGCCGGCGCGCTGGCGCTCGGGCCGCCGCCGCTGGCCGCGCAGGTGCGGCTGCCGTCGCTGGGCGACGCCGACGCCGACGCGTTCAGCGTGGGCACCGAGCGCGGCTTCGGCGAGCAGATCATGCGCGAGGTGCGGCGCGACCCCGACTACCTGGACGACCCGGTGCTGCTCGACTACGTGCGCGGCATCTGGGGCAGGCTGCTGAAGGCGGCGCAGCAGCGCGGCGAGATCCCGCCCGAGAACGCTTCGCTGCTGGCGTGGGAGGTGTTCCTGGTGCGCGACCGCAGCATCAACGCCTTCGCGCTGCCCGGCGGCTTCGTCGGCGTGAACCTGGGGCTGATCGCCGCCACCGGCAGCGCCGACGAGCTCGCCGCCGTGATGGCGCACGAGCTGACGCACGTGACCCAGCGCCACATCGCGCGCAGCATCGCCAACACCCAGCGCGTCAGCATGCTGAGCCTGGCCGGGCTGATCCTGGGCATGCTCGCGGCCAGCAAGGCCGGCAGCTCGGACGCCGCGCAGGCGGTGATCGCCGGCACGCAGGCGGCTTCGATGCAGGGCATGCTCAACTATTCGCGCGACATGGAGCGCGAGGCCGACCGCGTCGGCTTCGGCGTGCTCGGCGACGCCGGCTTCGCGCCTTCGGGCATGGCGGCGATGTTCGAGCGGCTGGAGACGGCGAGCCGGCTCAACGACTCGGGCGCGTTCCCGTACCTGCGCACCCACCCGCTGACGGTCGACCGGATCAGCGAGGCGCGCGCGCGCACGCTGCAGTCGGGCCCCGGCAAGGCGGGCGACCCGCTGCTGCACCAGTTGATGAGCGCGCGCGCGCGCGTGCTCATGGACACCAGCCCGCCCAACCTGCGCAAGCTGCAGGACCGGCTGGCCGACCCGGCGGCCCTGGCGGCGATGGGGCCCACCGACCGGCTGGCCACGCTGTATGCAGGCGGCCTGGCCGCCAAGCTGCTGGGCGACCCGGCTGCGGCCGAGGCGGCGGGCGCGCAGGCGCTGCAGCAGCTGCAGGCCAAGGCCCAGCCGACCGCCGGCACGCGCGCGGCCGAAGCCGCCTTCGTGCTGCTGCGCGCCGACGCGCTGGTGCAGCACGGCAAGCCTGCGCAAGCGCTGGCCGCGCTGGCGGCATTGCCGGCGCCGGCGGCGCCCGATGCGGTGCCGCGCCCGGTGCTGCTGGCGCGCGGCGATGCGGCGCTGGCGCTCGGCCGCGCCGACCCGCCCGCCGCGGCCGCCGAGCTGCAACGCAGCAGCGAGGCGCTGCGCAGCTGGGTGGCGCTGCACCCGGCCGACCCGCTGGCCTGGGAGCTGCTGGGCCAGATCGATGAAGCGCTCGGCCGCCGCCTGCGCGCGATGCGTGCGCAGGCCGAGGCGCGCGCTGCGCTGGGCGACCTGACCGGCGCGATCGACCGCCTGCGCGCCGCGCAGGCGCTGGCGCGCGGCGGCAGCGCCAACGACTTCATCGAGGCCTCGGTGATCGACGCGCGCCTGCGCCAGCTGCAGAACCAGCGCCGCCAGCTGCAGGCCGAGCTGCGCACCCGCCCGGGCCAGCCGCGCCCGGACGACCGCGACTCGCAGGACTGAAGCCCGCGGGCCCGCTGTCGCGGGGCCGAAGCCGCAGGCCTGAAGCCCGCGCGGCTGTTGCCGGGGCCCGAAGCCGCGGGGCCGGCGCCGCAAGGTTGACGCCCGCTGGCCATAGCCGCGCGGCGGCGCGGGCAGAATCGGCGCATCCGCCGAAGCCCGCGCCCGCCATGAGCACCGAACCCGACGCGCTGTTCGAAAGCCGCCTGCACTCGCTGCCGCTGCTGGCGCGCGGCAAGGTGCGCGACAACTACGCGGTCGGCGCCGACCGCATCCTGATGGTGGCCAGCGACCGCATCTCCGCCTTCGACGTGGTGATGGGCGAGCCCATTCCCGGCAAGGGCCGGCTGCTCACGCGCATGGCGCTGTTCTGGTTCGCGCGGCTGGCGCAGGTGGTGCCCCACCACCTGACCGGCGACGACCCGCTGGGCGTGGTGGCGCCCGACGAGCGCGCGCAGGTCGAGGGCCGCGCGATGCTGGTGCGCCGGCTGCGCCCGCTGCCGGTGGAGGCGGTGGTGCGCGGCTGGCTCGCCGGTTCGGGCTGGGCCGAGTACCAGCGCAACGGGCAGGTGTGCGGCGTCGCGCTGCCGCCCGGGCTGGCGCAGTCGGCGCGCCTGCCCGAGCCGATCTTCACGCCGGCCACCAAGGCCGAAGCCGGCGCGCACGACGAGAACATCAGCTTCGAGCGCATGGCCGACACCATCGGCGCAGCGCTGGCCGAGCGGGTGCGCGCGGTGTCGCTGCAGCTGTACGCGCAGGCCGTGGCCTACGCGCTGCCGCGCGGCATCGTGATCGCCGACACCAAGTTCGAGTTCGGGCTGGACGATGCCGGCACGCTGACGCTGATGGACGAGGTGCTCACGCCCGACTCGTCGCGCTTCTGGCCGCTGGACGGCTGGCGCGAGGGCAGCACGCCGCCCAGCTGGGACAAGCAGTACCTGCGCGACTGGCTCGAGGCGGTGCGCATCGACGGCCGGCCGTGGGACAAGCGCGCGCCGGCGCCGGCGCTGCCCGAGGCGGTGATCCGCGGCACCGCCGAGCGCTACGCGCAGGCGCTGCGCGTGCTCACCGGCTGAAGGCGCGATGCGCTCGCGCCTGCTCGGCCGGCTGGACGCGCAGATCGCGTCCGAGCCCGACGCGGTGCGCCAGGCCAGCCTGCGCGCGCAGCGGGCGATGCACTGGGCGCGCCAGGGCGCGCACGAAGCGGTGCTGCGCGAGGTGGGCGCGATCCGCGAAGCCTTCGGCAAGCGGCCGAACGCGGAGGTCACCGCGTGGATCAGCCTGGCCGAGGCGGTGAACAGCTTCTACAGCCAGCCGGGGCCGCAGGCGCTGGACCGGCTCAAGCGCGCGCAGGCGCTGGCGCGCGCGATCGGCCACGTGGAGCTGCAGGCGCTGAGCGCCGCGTGGCTCGCGCACCTCGAGTTCAACGCCAGCCGGATGGAGCCGATGATCGAGCACGCGGCCGAGGCGCTGCGGCTCGCCGCCCCCGAGCACCACGCCGCGCTGGCGCGCGCCAGCCTGGTGGTGGCCGACGCCTACCACTACGCCGGCCGTTTCGACCTGGCGAAGGGCTGGTACGCCGCCGTGCGCCAGCACGCGCTCGCCGACGGCGACGACGCGATGATCAGTGCGATGTTGCATAACGTGGCTACCTTTCGGGCAAACAATGTTCGGATGTCGGAGCTGTTTGGTACGGTGGACCCAACTCAAGCTGCCCACGCAATGCTTGAAGCACATTCGGCAGCGAACTACGACATCGGAATCGGGACTGCATCGTTGAGTTGGTTTGTGCCGCTCATCCGCGCCCAACTCCTTACCACTGAGGGTCGTTTCTCCGAGGCCCAAGAAATCTTTGCCGCGAACATCGAACAAGCGCGTCAGGAAGGCCTAGCACGACTATTGCCATGCTTCTATTCAGATCATGCGTGGTGCTGCCTACGACTCGGGAATCCCGATGGCGCTCGGACCTCTCTGGAATCGGCGTTGTCAACCATCAGTCTGGACTGCGACTCCGACGATCTAGCCACAACCTACGCGCGCGCGGCAGCCATCACGGCGGCGCTGGGGGATGGCGCGCTTTCCGCGGATTTCGCGGCTAGTGCGGCCCGCCACTTGCGCGAGCATCATGCGGCGCAACGCGCGTTGTTGGATTTGCTATCTCCACGTTTCGGGCAAACGGCATAGCCGTCAGCGGGTGCCTATCCCACCCGACCGGCTACCATCTTCTTGATCTGAAGAGTTGCTCCATGGCCGAGTCGATCACGATCCCACACAGGCTGTAGATCACCGAACCGAGAAGGGCCGCCCAGAAGCCGGCGACTTCGAATCCCGACAACAGCGAAGACGCGGCCCAGAACATCCAGGCGTTGATCACGAACAGGAACAGGCCGAGCGTCAGCAGCGTGATCGGCAGCGTCAGCAGCACCAGCAGCGGCCGGACCAGCGCGTTGAACAGCCCGATCACCAGCGCGGCGAACATCGCCGTCTCGAAGTCCGCGATGCGCACGCCGCGGTACAGATTGGCCACGAGCAGCAGCGCGGCGGCCAGCAGCAACCAGCGGACGATCACTCTCATGCGGCCGAGCATAGCGCCGGCGCAACGCCCGCGAAGGTCTGCGCCCGCTCTTCGCGCATTCGCGCTTCTCAGTGCTGCGGCTACGCATTAACATCCCCGCCGCCGGCTGCCGACTCATTCGAGGGTGAGCCACACCTCAACGGCCGCCGGCTCCACGTCATACCCGATGGAGCAAAGACAAATGGCAACTGCGAAGAAGGCCCCGGCCAAGAAGGCGGCAGCGAAGAAGGCCCCGGCCAAGAAGGCCGCACCGAAGAAGCCGCCGACGAAGGCGGCCGCTCGGAAGGCGCCAGCCACCAAGGCCGCCGCGAAGAAGGCTCCGGCGGCGAAGCGCGCGCCGAGCGCGGCGTTCATGAAGGCGATGACGCCCAGCGCCGCGCTGGCCGCGATCATCGGCGACAAGGCGCTGCCGCGCACCGAGGTCACCAAGAAGGTGTGGGACTACATCAAGAAGAACAATCTGCAGGACGCGGTCAACAAGCGGATGATCAACGCCGACGCCAAGCTGAAGGAGATCTTCAAGAAGGCGCAGGTGTCGATGTTCGAGATGACCAAGCTGATCAGCTCGCACCTGAAGTAGTGCGGTAGTGCAGTAGTGCAGTAGTGCGGTCGGCGCCGGCATTGCCGGTGCGGGCTGTCGCGGCGCTCTGGCCGCGCCGCCCGGGCTTCAGCGCGCGGCGGGCTGCGGCGCCGCTTGCTGCCCCAAGTGCGGCGCCAGGAAGCGGCCGGTGTGGCTGCGCGGGTCGGCCGCCACCGCCTCGGGCGTGCCGACGGCCACCACCTGGCCGCCGCCGGCCCCGCCTTCGGGGCCCATGTCGATCACCCAGTCGGCGGTCTTGATCACGTCGAGGTTGTGCTCGATCACCACCACCGTGTTGCCCGCGTCGCGCAACTGGTGCAGCACGCGCAGCAGTTGCGCGGTGTCGTGGAAGTGCAGCCCGGTGGTCGGCTCGTCCAGGATGTACAGCGTGCGCCCGGTGTCGCGCTTGGAGAGCTCCAGCGCCAGCTTCACGCGCTGCGCTTCGCCGCCCGACAGCGTGGTCGCGCTCTGGCCGAGCCGCACGTAGCCCAGCCCCACGTCGAGCAGCGTGCGCAGCTTGCGGGCGATCGCCGGCACGGCGGCGAAGCAGTCGTGCGCGGCTTCCACCGTCAGGTCCAGCACCTGGGTGATGTTGAGGCCGCGGTACAGGATCTCGAGCGTCTCGCGGTTGTAGCGCGCACCGTGGCAGGTGTCGCAGGGCACGTAGACGTCGGGCAGGAAGTGCATCTCGACCTTGATCACGCCGTCGCCCTGGCAGGCCTCGCAGCGGCCGCCGCCCGCCGACGCGGCGACGTTGAAGCTGAATCGCCCCGGGCCGTAGCCGCGCTCGCGCGCGGCCGGCACTTCGGCGAACAGCTCGCGGATCGGCGTGAACAGGCCGGTGTAGGTGGCCGGGTTGCTGCGCGGCGTGCGCCCGATCGGGCTCTGGTCGACGTTGATCACCTTGTCCAGCGCTTCGAGCCCTTCGATCGCGTCGTGCGCCGCCGGCTCGGCCTGGCTGCCGTAGAGCGCGTGGGCCACGGCCGCGTACAGGGTGTCGTTCACCAGCGTGCTCTTGCCCGAGCCCGACACGCCGGTCACGCAGGTGAACAGGCCCACCGGGATCTCCGCCGTCACGCCGCGCAGGTTGTTGCCGCGCGCGTTGACGATGCGCAGCACTTGCGGGTCGGCCTGGTCGGCCAGGCGCACGCGCCGCTGCGGCAGTTCGATGCGCAGCGCGCCCGACAGGTAGCGCCCGGTCAGTGATGCCGGATTGGCCGCCACTTCGGCGGCCGTGCCCTGGGCCACCACCTGCCCGCCATGGGCGCCGGCACCCGGGCCCATGTCGACCACGTGGTCGGCGGCGCGGATCATGTCCTCGTCGTGCTCGACCACGAGCACGCTGTTGCCCAGGTCGCGCAGCCGCTCGAGCGTGCCGATCAGGCGCTCGTTGTCGCGCTGGTGCAGGCCGATCGACGGCTCGTCGAGCACGTACATCACGCCGGTCAGCCCGCTGCCGATCTGGCTGGCCAGCCGGATGCGCTGCGCCTCGCCGCCCGACAGCGTGTCGGCGCTGCGCTCCAGGCTCAGGTAGGCGAGGCCGACATCGTTCAGGAACTTCAGCCGCGAGCGGATCTCGCGCACGATCTTGTCGGCGATCCCCGCCTTGGCGCCTTGCAGCTGCAGGCCTTCGAAGTGGGCCAGGCAGCCGGCCAGCGTCATCGCCTCGACCGCGTAGATCGGCTCGCCGCGCGCCCCGGAGGCATCGTCGAGGAACACGAACCGGGCCTCGCGCCGCAGGCGCGTGCCGCCGCATTCGGGGCAGGCGCGCGCGGCCTGGTAGCGCGCCAGCTCTTCGCGCACCGCGGGCGAATCGGTCTCGCGCAGGCGCCGCTCGAGGTTGGGCACGATGCCCTCGAAGGGGTGCGAGCGCTTCACCGAGCGGACCTTGCCCTGCGCGCCCGGCGCCTCGTAGGTGAACTCGATCGCCTCGCTGCCGCTGCCGTGCAGCAGCACGCGCTGCGCGTCGGCCGGCAGCGCCTCGAAGGGCTGCTCCAGGTCGAAGCCGTAGTGGCGCGCGACGCTTTCCAGCATCGAATGGGTGTAGGCGTTGCGCCGGTCCCAGCCCTTCACGGCGCCGGCAGCCAGGCTCAGCGACGGGAAGGCGACGACGCGCTGCGGGTCGAGCATCGTCACCTGGCCCAGGCCGCCGCACGCCGGGCAGGCGCCGACCGGCGAGTTGAACGAGAACAGCCGCGGCTCCAGCTCGGGCAGCGCGTAGTTGCACAGCGGGCAACCGAAGCGGCTGGAGAACAGCAGCTCCGGCGGCTCGGCCGCGTCGGCGCCGGGGGGCAGCGGCGCCACGATCGCGCGGCCGTCGGCGATGCGCAGCGCGGTCTCGAAGCTCTCGGCCAGCCGCTGCTGCAGCCCGGGCTGCACGCGCAGGCGGTCGATCACCACGTCGATGTCGTGCTTCTCGGCCTTCTTCAGCGCCGGCAGCTCGGCGGCCTCGAACACCTGCCGCGGCCGGCCGCCCGAGGCGATGCGAAAGCGCACGTAGCCCTGCGCCTGCATGTCGGCGAACAGCTCGGTGAACTCGCCCTTGCGGTCACGCGCCACCGGCGCCAGCAGCATCACGCGCGTGCCCTCGGGCAGCGCCAGCGTGGCGTCGACCATCTGCGCGACGCTGTGCGCGCGCAGCGGCAGGCCGTGGTCGAGGCAGTAGGGCGTGCCGGCGCGGGCGTAGAGCAGGCGCAGGTAGTCGTGGATCTCGGTGATCGTGCCGACCGTCGAGCGCGGGTTGTGGCTGGTGGCCTTCTGCTCGATGCTGATCGCCGGCGACAGCCCCTCGATCACGTCGACGTCGGGCTTGTCCATCAGCTGCAGGAACTGGCGCGCGTACGCGCTCAGGCTCTCGACGTAGCGGCGCTGGCCTTCGGCATACAGCGTGTCGAAGGCCAGGCTCGACTTGCCCGACCCCGACAGCCCGGTGATCACCACCAGCGCGTGTTTCGGGATGTCGAGGTCGATGTTCTTCAGGTTGTGCGTGCGCGCGCCGCGGATGCGCAGGAAGCCTGTTTCGTGGTGCAGAGCGGCTATACGAGACATGGGCGGCAACGGTGGGCAACCGGTCATGATGCCACGCGCGCCCTTGCGGACCGGGCCGGTTCTACGCAGCCCCGCGCGCGGCGGTGCGGGGCTGCGTGCGCCGGATGCGGTCGGCGAGGCGGCGTGCGGTCCGCTCGGCGGCCGTGCGCGTCTTCAGCTCGCATTCCCACGTTACCCACACGCGCCAGCCCAGCTTGCGCAATGCGTCCGACTTGCGCCGATCGCGTTGCCGGTTCGCAGCGAGCTTTTCCAGCCAATAGCCGGTGTTCGTCGCAGGCGCGCGCCCGGCCGCGCAGTGGTGCCCATGCCAGAAGCAGCCGTGGACGAAGAGCGCGACGCCGTACTTCGGCAGCACGATGTCCGGCCGGCCGGGCAGATGGCGCGCGTTCACCCGAAATCGCAGCCCGAGCGCGTGCAGCGCCTTGCGCAGCGCCAGCTCCGGCGCTGTCGAGCTTTGCCGCACGCTCGCCATCCGCCGGCTGCGTTCGGCCGACGTCAGGATGTCCGCCATGGCAGGCCCGATACACTGCGGCGGCCGCCCCGATGACGACACGAAACCCGATGCTCGGCCCCCGGATTCTCGCGCGCACGTTGACCGTTCCGGCCTCGGGATCCGGCAGGCCTTACCAGTTCGGCAACGTCTGGCAGTACCACTCGCGCAGCGACCGGCACTCCAAGGTGGCCTGCTGGGGGCTCGTGCTCGACCTGCTGATCGAGTGCCCGCTGCTGCGCGCGCATGTCCAGGCCGGCAAGGTCCGCCTGGGGATCAATCACGAACTGCGCGACTTTCGCAACGCCAAGAAGAAGAACCTCGACCTCGTTCTTTGTCGCGCGACTTCAGGCCGGATCGAAGCGGGCGGATCGAGGG
Source organism: Pseudomonadota bacterium (assembly GCA_018240325.1). Taxonomy (GTDB): domain Bacteria; phylum Pseudomonadota; class Gammaproteobacteria; order Burkholderiales; family Burkholderiaceae_C; genus Rubrivivax. The sequence continues at coordinate 12,899 of JAFEFZ010000280.1, read as the reverse complement.
CCGGCGCCGCAGGCGTTCGCGACTTTGCAGGGTTGGTCGGCCGCTACGGCATCCGGCTGACCAGGGCCGAGCACAAGGCATTGAGCCAACTGCCGACGCTGCCGATCGCCAGCGTCGCGACAGTGTTGGTGGCGGCCGAGGCCAAGGCGGCGATGACTGCCTTCCTGAAGGCGCGGCCACGCCTGAAGGACGAACTCAGCTCGAGCCACCAGACCATCCACGGCGACAACCAGCATGCCATCGCCGCGGGCCTGGTGCTGATCAATGCGGCGCAGACCTTCGTTTCGCCGGATCTGAACAAGCACGACTTGAAGCAGGCCGCGCCCGTCGTCTCCGCGCACCGGCAGCCGCAGGACGCGCAGAAGATCGTCGACGGCCTGCGCGAGCTGCAGCGCCGCTCGTCGGTGGCCGACAGCGGCTTCGACGCGCTGGGCGTGATCGTGCTCGATTGCCGCAACGACGGGACGACCGTCGCGCACGTCACCGCCCATCCGCCCGCGCCGCCGGCAACCGACGACTTCGACTACGCCCGCTTCGTTCACCGCCTCGCGCACTTGTACGCGACACGGTTCTCCGAACTGTGAGAACCCGCAGGATCCGGGCAGTGCCCGGCCTCAAGCGGCCTGGAGCAGCTCGAGCTGAGGCGATGCGGCCTTGGGCGGCGGGCAGCCCCCCAACTCGAGCGCGTGTCGTTCCACGGCTTCGATGAAGCCCGGCGCGAAGCGCAGCTTGGCGCGCCGGGTGCGCCCGAGAAAGCCCAAGGTGGCCTTCAGCGACAAGGGTGTCTGGCCCTCGCGGTCTGTGAGGAAATCCGCCAGCGCAGGCGGCCGAAGGCCGAGCGGATCGGTGCCGATCGCCACCGCATGCCGCCGGCGGCCATCGAAACGCGCGGCTCTGGGCGCCTTGCCCGACGCCGGGAACGGCGCATCGCGCGCCGGATCGAAGCAGCCCGGATGCTCCAGGCGCCGGCCGATCCATTGCGCCACCGGCACGCTGACGGCGCTGCCGACCAGCGACCACCGCACCGAGGCGCGCGCAACGGTTTCGGCCGGCTGCGTCCAGTCGGCGTCGAACCCTTGCAGGCGCTCGAGGTCGCGCAGCCCCGGCTTGATGAGGCTGCCGTCGGGCATGAGCACCGCCGGCGGCGAGGGGATGCCGATCGTGCTGCCGTTCTTGAGCGTCGGCACGGCATCGACGGCCCAGCCCAGCCCGCCCAGGCCCTCGGTCCAGTAGAAGCCGTGCGCCAGCACGCCCAGTGCCGAAGCGGGCCGTTGCAGCGGCCGATCGTCCGCGAGCAGCACTGCCGCCGGATCGACCTCGCGCGAGGCGACCAGATAGACGCGCTCGCGCCGCTGCGGAAGCCCGAAGCCGTAGGTGTCGACGACGCGGTACGCCCAGCGATAGCCGCGCCGCTCGAACTCATCGGTGATCGCGCGCATGGCGTTGCCGCCGCTCAGCTGCAGCATGAACGGCACGTTCTCGACGATCACGGTCGGCACCCTGCGGCGCGAGAGCAGCCTGAATACCTCGCCGATCAGGCCCGAGCGCTCGCCGCCCAGACCGGCGGCCTTGCCGGCCTGGCTGAGATCCTGGCAAGGGAAGCCGGCGCAGATCGTGTCCACGCCGGCGGGCAGCGAGCGCAGCCGGGTGATGTCGTCGCGATACTCGATGCCGGGAAAGCGCGCCGTCAGCACCGCGCGCGCCGCCGGAAGCACGTCGCACATCAGCTCGGTCGAGTGGCCCGCGCGGTGCATCCCCAGTTCGAAGCCGCCGATTCCGGCAAAGAGACCCGCGATCCGCATATGGTGTTCCGTACAGTACGGCGATCATATCGAACGGCGGGCGGCGGCACCAGTGCCCGCGGGGTCGCCGATGGGCCGCTGCGAGTTCGTCAACCGCCCGAGACCCCCGCCAGCACGCGCAGGATCTCCCCGCCGTAGGCCTGCAGCTTGTGCGCGCCGACGCCGCCGATGCCGGCCAGCGCATCCAGGTCGGCCGGGTGCTCGCGTGCCATCTGCGCCAGCGCCGCGTCGTGGAAGATCACGAAGGCGGGCAGGTTGTGTGCGCGCGCGACCTCGGCGCGCCAGGCCTTGAGCGCGGCAAAGCGCGCCTGCGCCGGTTCGTCCAGCGGCAGCGGCGGCGGCCGGCCGGCGCGCTCGGCGGCGCGCGCCCTGGGCGCGCGCTTCGGCGCGTCTGCCGGCACGCGCAGGTGCAGCGGCACCTGGCCGCGCAGCACCTCGCGCGCGCCGGGCGTCAGCGCCAGCGTGTGGTACTCGCCCTCGGCGCGCAGGTGGCCGAGCGCGATCAGCTGGCGCAGCACCGTCCGCCACTGCGCCTGCGACAGGTCGGCGCCGATGCCGTAGGTCGACAGCCGCTCGTGGTGGTGCTGGCGGACCTTGTCGGTCGCCTTGCCGCGAAGCACGTCGATCAGGTGCACCGCGCCGAAGCTCATGCCGCCGTGCTGCTGGAAGCGGTACACGCAGCTCAGCGCCTTGCGCGCCGCCTCGGTCGCGTCCCAGGTGGCCGGCGGTTCCAGGCAGTTGTCGCAGTTGCCGCAGCGCATGCGCGGCGCAGCGCCCGCGTCGGTCGCGCCGTAGGTCTCGCCGAAGTAGGCCAGCAGCCGCACCCGGCGGCAGTCGTGCGCCTCGGCCAGCGCCAGCAGCGCGTCGAGCTTGGCGCGCTGCAGCTGCTTGAAGTCGTCGTCGGCGTCGCCGTCGTCGATCATGCGCCGCTGGTTGACCACGTCGGCCAGCCCATAGGCCATCCAGGCGTCGGCCGGCAGCCCGTCGCGGCCGGCGCGGCCGGTCTCCTGGTAGTAGCCCTCGATGTTCTTCGGCAGGTCCAGGTGCGCGACGAAGCGCACGTCGGGCTTGTCGATGCCCATGCCGAAGGCGATGGTGGCCACCATCACCACGCCGTCGTCGCGCAGGAAGCGGTCCTGGTGGCGGCGGCGCCGCTCGGCGTCGAGCCCGGCGTGGTACGGCAGCGCGTCGAAGCCCTGCGCCGCCAGCCAGGCGGCGGTGTCGTCGACCTTCTTGCGCGTCTGGCAGTAGACGATGCCGCTGTCATGGCCGTCCGGGCCGTCGTGCTCGTCGCGCAGGAAGGCGAGCAGTTGCGCGCGCGGCTCGGTCTTCTCGACGACGCGGTAGCGGATGTTCGGCCGGTCGAAGCTGGCGACGAAGCTGCGCGCGCCCTGCAGCTGCAGGCGCTGCACGATGTCGGCGCGGGTGTGCGCGTCGGCGGTGGCGGTCAGTGCGATCCGCGGCACGCCGGCGTAGCGCTCGGGCAGCACGCTCAGGCCCAGGTATTCCTCGCGGAAATCGTGGCCCCACTGGCTGACGCAGTGCGCCTCGTCGATCGCGAACAGGCCGAGCAGGCCGCGCTCGTGCAGCGAATCCAGCATCGCCAGGAAGCGCGGGGTCAGGATGCGCTCGGGCGCCGCATACAGCAGCACGATGCGGCCGCTGCGCAGCTCGCGCTCGGTCGCCTGCGCCTCGCCGCTGTCGAGCGTGGAGTTCAGGAAGCCGGCGTGCACGCCCAGCTCCTCGAGCGCGCTGACCTGGTCGTGCATCAGCGCGATCAGCGGCGACACCACCACCGTCACGCCGCGGCCGGCGCGATGGCGCGCGATCGCCGGCACCTGGTAGCACAGGCTCTTGCCGGCGCCGGTGGGCATCAGCACCAGCGCGTCGCCGCCGGCGGCCACGTGGTCGACGACCTGGCCCTGCTGGCCGCGGAAAGCCGGGTAGCCGAAGACCTCGTGCAGGATCGCGATCGGCGCGGGGCTGGTGGCGGTCTCGGTCACGGCGGCTGCGGGCGAAAACACCGATTGTCGTCGCCGGGCGGGCGGGCACAATGCGCGCGCAATCTGGAGCCCCGCGATGGACCGCACCGAACTCGCCCGCCGGCTGATCCGCAACTGGGCCGAGCTGCCGCTCGAGCGTCAGCAGCGCGAGCCGCTGTACGACACGCACTGCGGCCGCCTGTCCGACGGCACCGCCGCCGCGGCGCTGGGCGCGGGCTTCGACATCGTGGCGCCGGGCCGGCGCAGCTGCCCGTACCACTACCACCTGGCGCAGGAAGAGCTGTTCGTCGTCGTCGAAGGCCAGGGGCACCTGCGCGTCGCCGGCGAGATGCTGCCGGTGCGCGCCGGCGACGTGGTCTTCGTGCCGCCCGGGCCGCAGTACCCGCACCAGCTGGTCAACACCTCGGACGCGCCGTTGAAGTACCTGTCGATCAGCACGCAGCAGTCGCCCGAGGTCTGCGTGTACCCCGATTCGGGCAAGGCCGCGGCCTTCGGCCCGGGCCACCGGCTGGTCAACCGCCCCGCTGCCAACCTCGACTACTGGGACGGCGAGCCCTGAGGCGGCGCCGCATAATGCCCGCCCGAATCTCGTCGCGGGAGCGCAGCCATGGCCTCGGTCAACAAAGTCATCCTCATCGGCAACCTGGGCCGCGACCCGGAGGTGCGCTACACGCCGGGCGGCAGCGCGGTGTGCAACATCAGCCTGGCCACCACGCGCAACTGGAAGGACAAGAACTCCGGCGAGAAGATGGAAGAGACCGAGTGGCACCGCGTGGTCTTCTTCGACCGGCTGGCCGAGATCGCCGGCGAATACCTGAAGAAGGGCCGGCCGGTGTATGTCGAGGGCCGCCTGAAGACGCGCAAGTGGACCGACAAGGACGGCGTCGAGAAGTACACCACCGAGGTCATGGCCGACCAGATGCAGCTGCTCGGCGGCCGCGAAGGCATGGGCGGCCCGGACGAAGGCGGTGGCGGTAGCTACAGTCGCGAACGCCCGGTGGTCCGCCCGGAACCTGGGCGGACGTCGGCGCCCCGGCCGCCGAAGAACCCGGACTCCGGCTTCGACGACATGGACGACGACATCCCGTTCTAGAAGACCCGCGGAGCCCCGCGGCTGGCCGGCCCGCAGCCGCTGCCTGCATTGCCGCGCGTTCGCCGCCGCCCGTGCCGCGGCGCCTGCGCCGGCCGTCGCGCCGGCCGTGCTATTTGCCGCGATGCTCGCAGTTCGGCTTGGTGCACGTGGCGTACAGCGACAGCGAATGCTCCTGCAGCGCGAAGCCGCGCTCGGTGGCGATCGCGCGCTGGCGCTGCTCGATCTCGGCGTCGAAGAACTCCTCGACGCGGCCGCAGGTCAGGCACACCAGGTGGTCGTGGTGCTGGCCCTCGTTCAGCTCGAACACCGCCTTGCCCGATTCGAAGTTGCTGCGCGTCAGCAGGCCGGCCTGCTCGAACTGCATCAGCACGCGGTAGACGGTGGCCAGGCCGACGTCGGCGCCTTCGGTCAGCAGCACCTTGAACACGTCCTCGGCCGTCATGTGGCGCTGCGTCGCGCGCTGGAAGACCTCGAGGATCTTTATGCGCGGCAGCGTGGCCTTCAGGCCACTGCTCTTGAGTTCGGCGACTTGGTTCATCGAAGGCGGCGGGCGGATGGCGGCAGACGGCGGCCGCTAGAATTCCGCCGATGATAGTCAGCCGCGGCGCACGCGCGTCCAGGCCCGCCCCGATCACCATGCGCCGCCCGCTTCCATTGCGCCCGACCGCCGCAGCAGCAGCATTGGTGTTGCTGGCGGGATGCAGTTCGTGGACGCCGGGCGGCGACCCGATCGTGCGCTGGGTGCCGGCCTACCGGATCGACATCCAGCAGGGCAACGTGGTCACGCGCGACCAGCTCGAGAAGGTCCAGGTGGGCATGACGCGGCTGCAGGTGCGCGACATCCTCGGCACGCCGCTGATCGCCGACCCCTTCCATGCCGGCCGCTGGGACTACATCTTTACCTTCGACCAGCCGCGCAAGCCGATGCAGCGCCGCGCCGTCGTGCTGCTGTTCGAAGGCGACCAGCTGCACGACATCCAGGCGCCCGAGTTGCCGACCGAGCGCGAGTTCGTCGCCGGCATCGCCAAGGCCGACGGCAGCTTCAAGGTTCCGCAGCTCGAACTCACCCCCGAGCAGATCGGCGCGCTGCCGGTGCCGCCCAAGCCGCAGCAGCCGGCGCAGCCTGAGCCGCCCAGCGGCGTCACCCGCAACTACCCGCCGCTGGAGCCGTCCTGACCCTTCGTGGGGCAGACGCGGCCGCGGTGCCCACCGCCATGTTGAACATCGCGATTGCCGGCGCCTGCGGGCGCATGGGCCGGATGCTGATCGACGCCGTGCAGGCGGCCGACGATTGCCGCCTGTCGGGCGCGCTCGACGTTGCCGGCAGCCCGGCGCTGGGCGCCGACCCGCTCGCCGCCGGCGGCGGCCGCAGCGGCCTGGCGATCACCGCCGACCTGCGTGCCGGCCTGGCCGGTGCCGACGTGCTGATCGACTTCACCCGGCCCGCCGGCACGCTCGCGCACCTGGCGGTGTGCCGCGAACTCGGCGTGCGCGCGGTGGTCGGCACCACCGGCTTCGACGACGCGCAGCGCGCGCAGATCGCCGAGCACGCGCGCCACATCGGCATCGTGATGGCGCCCAACATGAGCCTGGGCGTGAACGTGGTGCTCAAGCTGCTCGACGTGGCCGCGCGCGCGCTGCGCGACGGCTACGACGTCGAAGTCATCGAGGCGCACCACCGCCACAAGGTCGACGCGCCCAGCGGCACCGCGCTGGCGATGGGCCAGGTGGTGGCCGATGCGCTCGGCCGCGACCTGAAGGCCTGCGCCGTCTACGGCCGCGAAGGCGTGACCGGCGAGCGCGATCCGAAGGCGATCGGCTTCGCCACCGTGCGCGGCGGCGACATCGTCGGCGACCACACCGTGCTGTTCGCCGGCACCGGCGAGCGCATCGAGATCACCCACCGCGCCGCCAGCCGCGCCACCTACGCGCAGGGCAGCCTGCGCGCGGCGCGCTTCCTCGCCGGCCGCGGCCCGGGGCTGTACGGCATGGCCGACGTGCTCGGGCTGTAGCGTCGCGCGGCCGATGCAGGGGCTCGCCGACTTCTGGAGCCAGGCCGACGCAGTGGGCCGCGCGGTCGCGGCGCTGCTGCTGGCGATGTCGATCGGCGCCTGGGTCGTGATCCTGTGGAAGGCCTGGGTGCTGCGGCGCACGCGGCGCGACCTGGCGCGCGCGGTGCCGGCCTTCTGGGACGCACGCTCGCTCGCCGACGGGCGCGCACGGCTGGCCGCGCTCGACCGCGAGCGCGTGCTGCTGCCGCTGCTCGACGCCGCCGCCGCCAGCGGCGCCGCGGGCACGCTGCACGCCGCCGGCCGCGCGCAGTCGCAGCTGACGCGCCGGCTGCGCGACGCGCTGCACCAGGGCCTCGCGCACCTGCAGTTCGGCCAGCCGCTGCTGGCGTCGATCGGCAGCACCGCGCCCTTCGTCGGCCTGTTCGGCACGGTCTGGGCGATCTACCACGCGCTCGTCGGCATCTCGGCCGCGGGGACGATCACGATCGAGAAGGTCGCCGGCCCGGTGGGCGAGGCGCTGGTCATGACCGCCGCCGGCCTGGCGGTGGCGATCCCGGCGGTGCTGGCCTTCAACATCTACGGCCAGTGGGTCGCCGCCTGCGAAGCCGAGCTCGAAGGCTTCGCGCACGACCTGCGCGAGCTGGCGCTCGACGGCGCGGCGCGCGGGGCTTGACGATGGCCTTCGGCCGGATCGAGCGCGGATCGGGTTCGCGGCCGATCAGCGACATCAACATGACGCCGCTGATCGACGTGATGCTGGTGCTGCTGGTGATCTTCATGATCACCGCGCCGCTGCTGACCACGAGCCTGAAGCTCGACCTGCCCAAGGCCGCGGGCGGGCAGCCGAGCGAGGCCGGATCGGTGCTGGCGGTGGCCGTCGACGCCAGCGGGCAGCTGTTCGTCGGCGACGAGCCGGTCGCGCGCGAGCAGCTGCTGCAGCGCGGCCGCGCCGCCGCGCAGCGCGACCCCGCCACCGAGGTGCAGCTGCGTGCCGACAGCAGCGTGCCCTACGGCCGCGTGGCCGAGCTGATCGGCGTGCTGCAGGACGCGGGCCTGGCCCGCATCGGCTTCGTCACCGAGACGCCGCAGGCGGCGGCCGCGCCCGCCGGGCCCGCGAAATAGCGGCTCCTACAATCCCGCGGGATGAACGAGAAGTACATCCCCGCCGAGGTCGAAGCCGCTGCCCAACGGGCCTGGAACGCGGCCGACGCCTATCGCGTCGTCGAGGACGCGAGCCGCCCGAAGTTCTACGCCTGCTCGATGCTGCCCTACCCCAGCGGCAAGCTGCACATGGGGCATGTGCGCAACTACACCATCAACGACATGCTCGCGCGCCAGCTGCGCATGAAGGGCATGAACGTGCTGATGCCGATGGGCTGGGACGCCTTCGGCCTGCCCGCCGAGAACGCGGCGATGAAGAACAAGGTGCCGCCGGCGCAGTGGACCTACGCCAACATCGCCCACATGAAGGCCCAGATGCAGGCGATGGGCCTGGCGATCGACTGGAGCCGCGAGGTCGCCACCTGCCACCCCGGCTACTACAAGTGGAACCAATGGCTGTTCCTGAAGATGCTGCAAGCCGGCATCGCCGAGCGCCGCACGCAGGTGGTCAACTGGGACCCGGTGGACCAGACGGTGCTGGCCAACGAGCAGGTGATCGACGGCCGCGGCTGGCGCAGCGGCGCGGTGGTCGAGAAGCGCGAGATCCCCGGTTACTACCTGAAGATCACGCAGTACGCCGACGAGCTGCTCGAGCACGTGCAGCAGCACCTGCCCGGATGGCCCGAGCGCGTGAAGCTGATGCAGGAGAACTGGATCGGCAAGAGCGAAGGCCTGCGCTTCGCGTTCACGCACGACATCCGCGGCGACGATGGCCAGCCGATCCAGGGCGGGCGCCTGTACGTGTTCACCACGCGCGCCGACACCATCATGGGCGTGACCTTCTGCGCGGTGGCGCCCGAACACCCGCTGGCGGCGCATGCGGCCGAGCGCGACCCGAAGGTGGCCGCCTTCGTCGAGGCCTGCCAGGCCGGCGGCACCACCGAGGCCGAGCTGGCGATCAAGGACAAGGAAGGCATCGACACCGGCCTCGCGGTCACGCACCCGCTGACCGGTGCGCCGGTGCCGTTGTGGGTCGGCAACTACGTGCTGATGAGCTACGGCGACGGCGCCGTGATGGGCGTGCCGGCGCACGACGAGCGCGACTTCGCCTTCGCCAGGAAATACGGCTTGCCGATCAGGCAGGTGATCGAGGTCGAAGGCCTGCCCTTCAGCACCGACGCCTGGGCCGAGCACTATGCCGACAAGGCGCGTGCACGCTGCGTCAACAGCGGCGTGCTCGACGGCCTGGGCCACAAGGCGGCGGTAGACCAGGTGGCCGAGCTGCTGAGCGCCCGCGGCCTGGGCGAGAAGAAGACCACCTGGCGGCTGCGCGACTGGGGCGTCAGCCGCCAGCGCTACTGGGGCACGCCGATCCCGATCATCCATTGCGATGGGACCGACGGGCCCGGGGGTCCTACCCCGGGCTGCGGCGTGGTGCCGGTGCCCGAGGCAGACCTGCCGGTGGTGCTGCCCGAAGACCTGATCCCCGACGGCAGCGGCAACCCGCTGAACAAGTGCGAGGCTTTCCTGAAGTGCGTGTGCCCGTCCTGCGGTCGGCCGGCGCGGCGCGAGACCGACACGATGGACACCTTCGTCGATTCGTCGTGGTACTTCATGCGCTACTGCGACCCGCGGCTGCCGGACGCGATGGTCGGCGCCGGCACGCGCTACTGGATGCCGATGGACCAGTACATCGGCGGCATCGAGCACGCGATCCTGCACCTGCTGTACGCGCGCTTCTGGACCAAGGTGATGCGCGACCTGAAGCTGGTGGCGGTGGACGAGCCCTTCACCCGGCTGCTGACGCAGGGCATGGTGCTCAACCACATCTACAGCCGGCGCGCCAAGGCCGGCGGCATCGAATACTTCTGGCCGCACGACGTCGAGAACGTGTACGACGCCGGCGGCAAGATCGTGGGCGCCCGGCTCGCGAGCGACGGCAGCGCGGTCGACTACGAGGGCGTGGGCACGATGTCCAAGTCCAAGAACAACGGCGTCGACCCGCAGGAGCTGATCGACAGGTACGGCGCCGACACCGCGCGGCTGTTCGTCATGTTCGCGAGCCCGCCGGAGCAGACGCTCGAATGGAACGATGCCGGCGTCGAAGGCGCGCACCGCTTCCTCAGGCGCGTCTGGGCCTTCGGCGCGAAGCAGGCCAAGGCCCTGCGCGGCGGCGCCGCCGCCGAGCCGGGTGCGGCGCCGCTGCGCGCCGAGGCCCGGGCGCTGCGCCGCGAGGTGCACCGGGTGCTGCGCCAGATGAGCTACGACTACGAGCGCATGCAATACAACACCGTGGTGTCGGGCTGCATGAAGCTGCTCAACGCGCTCGAAGGCTTCGCTTTCGACGCCAGCGACGGCGACGCCGCCGTGCTGCGCGAAGGCACCTCGGTGCTGCTGCGCGCGCTGTACCCGGCCTGCCCGCACATCACGCACGAGCTTTGGGTGGAGCTGGGCTTCGGCCAGGCCGCGGGCAGCCTGCTCGACGCGCGCTGGCCGCAGGTGGACGAAGCGGCGCTCGAGCAGGACGAAGTCGAACTGGTGCTGCAGGTCAACGGCAAGCTGCGCGGTGCGCTGCGCGTGCCGGCACAGGCCGACCGCGCTGCGATCGAGGCGGCGGCCGCCGCCAGCCCCGACTTCCTGCGCTTCGCCGAAGGGCGCGCGCCGAAGAAGGTGGTCGTCGTCCCGGGCCGGCTGGTCAACGTGGTGGTGTGATGCGGCGCCGCACCTGGCTGGCGGCGGCGCTGCCGCTGGCGGCGGCCGGCTGCGGCTTCAAGCTGCGCGGTGCGGCCGACCTGCACTTCGACAGGATCGCGCTCGCCGGCTTCGCGGCGCGCTCGCCGCTGGAGCAGGAGTTGCGCAGCGCGCTCGCGCGCCACGCGACCGTGCTCGACGCGCCCGACAAGGCCGATGTGGTGCTGCAGGCGCTGACCGAGCAGCGGCGGCGCAAGGCGGCGGCCTTCACCGCATCGGGCCAGGTGCGCGAGTTCCAGTTCCGCTCGATCTTCAAGTACGCTGTGCACACGCCGGCCGGCCGCGAGCTGATCGGGCCGGTGCAGATCGAGCTGTACCGCGACATGACCTACGTCGAGGTCCAGACGCTGGGCAAGGAGCAGGAGGAGCAGGCGCTGTTCAGCGAGATGCAGTCCGAGATCGTGCTGCAGGTGTTGCGGCGGCTGTCGGCGATCCGGCTGTAGGCCGATGCAGCTGCGCGCCGACCAGCTGGCCGCGCACCTGCAGCGCGGCTGCAAGGCGCTGTACCTGGTGCACGGCGACGAGCCGCTGCAGGTGCAGGAGGCCTGCGACGCGATCCGCGCCGCCGCGCGCGCTGCCGGATACGCCGAGCGCCAGGTGTTCAGCGTCGGCGGCGCTCACTTCGACTGGAGCGGCCTGATCGGTGAGGCGCAGTCGCCGAGCCTGTTCGCCGAGCGCCGGCTGATCGACATCCGCATCCCGTCGGGCAAGCCGGGCAAGGACGGCTCCGACGCGCTGCAGCGTTACGCCGCGGCGCTGCCCGACGACGTGCTGACGCTGATCCAGTGCCCGCGTCTGGACGGCCAGCAGCACAAGAGCGCCTGGTTCGCCGCGCTCGACGCCGCCGGCGTGGTGCTGCGCATCGACCCGGTCGAGCGCGCGGCGCTGCCGGCGTGGATCGCGCAGCGGCTGGCGCGCCAGGGCCAGCGCGTGGCTGACGGCGAGGAAGGGCAGCGCACCCTCGCCTTCTTCGCCGACCGGGTCGAGGGCAACCTGCTCGCTGCGCACCAGGAGGTGCTCAAGCTCGGCCTGCTGTCCCCGCCGGGCGTGCTCGGCTTCGGGCAGGTGGAGGCGAGCGTGCTCAACGTCGCGCGCTACGACGTGTTCAAGCTCGGCGAGGCGGTGCTCGGCGGGCGCGTGGCGCGCGCGCTGCGCATGCTCGACGGCCTGCGCGCCGAGGGCGAATCGCCGGTGCTGGTGCACTGGACGCTGGCCGAGGACATCCGCGCGCTCGCACGCGTGAAGGCGGCGCAGGCGCAGGGCCAGCCGCTGCCGCTGGCGCTGCGCGACGCGCGCGTGTGGGGTGCGCGCGAGCGGCTGTTCGCGCGCGCGCTGCCGCTGCTGGACGAAGCCGCGCTGCGCGGCCTGCTGCAGGCCGCGAGCCAGTGCGACGGCCTGGTCAAGGGGCTGAAGCCGCCGGGCTGGCCGCCCGAAGCCTGGGACGGGCTGCGCCGCCTGATGCTGCTGGTGCTGCAGCCGCTGGCGCGCGATGCGCCGGGCGCGCCGCTGCCGCGGCTGGCCTTGGACGGCTGAGGCCGATCGGGGCTGCGCGCCTGCGGCCGGCCCCGCGACGGCGGTTTCGTCCCCATGCCGTGGCGGCGTGACATCGGGCACGCGGATGCGCACCGGCGATCTCCAGGTGCTGCGTGCGCTGTCGAATGGACTCGGGCCTGGACGCCGTGCGTCTCGGCCAACCAACCGGCACCCCACCCATGTCGATGCTCTACCTGCTCAGTCTCGTCGGCGTGTCCATCGCCGTCGTCCTCTGCCTCGCGGAAGCAGTCCTCGCGGTCTCGCGGCGGCCGCCCTGGGAGCACGCGCGCCGGTCGATGATGCCGAGCCCGGTGCCGGCGCTCGGGGAACAACAGGCCGACTCCCAAGCGCCGAACCTGCACAGGGCTTGCGCAGCGTCGGGCGCCGGATCGGAATGCGGACGCAGCCTTGTGCCGGAACATCGGCAGGCCGTCGTCGTCGCGCGACGGGGCGTGCGCCGCTGCGCCCCGAGTCCGGCCGAGGCGCACGGGCCCGGCTGACATCGGCATCGCGACGCCTCGGCGCGCTGCGCCGGCAGCGGCGCCGGCACCTGGCCTTGGCAGCCGCTGGGGGATCTGCGCCGGCGCCTCGCACGGCGACACAC
>JAFEFZ010000027.1 GCA_018240325.1 Pseudomonadota bacterium | reverse complement strand
GTGGTGTCGGCGATGAACGCGTGGACCGCGCTGTGCATGAACTCCCACAGGTCGCGCGGCCGGCGCAGGCAGATCTCGTGAACCCTGAACCGGCGCGCCAAAAACCGCCCGCCGCGCCGTGAGCGCGCGGATGCCGCCCGGCGAGGATCCCGGCGCGACGCAGCCCGCGGCCGCTGCGGCAGGCGGCAATGCCGCCGCGGGCGAGGCGCCGGCGCCGCCGCATTCGCCGGCAGCGCTGGCCGCGCGCTACGGCGATCGCTGGCGCTGGCGCATGCTGCTGACGGTGATGATCGGCAGCATCGCGTCGGTGATGTCGTCGACGATCGTCAACGTCGCGGTGCCCGACCTGATCCGGCACTTCGGCATCGGGCAGGAGCGCGCGCAGTGGGTCGCGGCCGGCTTCATGACGGCGATGACGCTGGCGATGCTGCCCACGCCCTGGCTGCTGGCGCGCTGGGGCTACCGCCGTGCGTACATGGGCGCGGTGGGGCTGCTCACGGCCGGCGGCGTGGCCGGCGGCCTGGGCACCACCTACGGTTTCGTGCTCGCGATGCGCGTGGCCGAAGGCCTGGCCGCGGGCGTGCTGCAGACGATCCCGGCGATCATCATCCTGCGCGCTTTCGGCCCGGGCGAGCGCGGCCGCGCAATGGGCATCTTCGGTTTCGGCGTGGTGCTGGCGCCGGCGGTGGGCCCGAGCGTCGGCGGCGTGCTGGTCGAGCACTTCGGCTGGCGCTCGATCTTCTTCTTCGTGCTGCCCTTCGGCCTGTGGGCGCTGTGGCTGGCGCGGCGCTGCCTGCCGGCCGTCGCGCCCGGCGGCGCGCCCCCCGCCGGCCGCGACGCGCCGCTCGATGCGCTCGGGCTCGCGCTGGCGGCGGTGGGCATCGTCGGCCTGCTCGAAGGCCTGGTGCACCTGCACGGCGCGTCGTGGCAGACGCCGGCGCTGCTGATCGGCACCGGCCTGGCCGCGATCGCCGGCTTCCTGCTGCACGAGGCGCGCACGCCGCAGCCGCTGCTGGACCTGCGCCTGTTCCGCGCACGGCCCTTCGCGATGGGTGCGCTGGTCGCCTTCAGCTACGGCATGGGGTTGTTCGGCTCGACCTACCTGGTGCCGGTGTTCATGCAGACGGCGCTGGGCTATCCGCCGTCGACGGCGGGTGCCGCGCTGCTGCCGGCCGGGCTGGTGCTGGCCGCGACGATCCCGCTCGGCGGCCGGATGGCCGACATCGTCGCACCGCGCAAGCTGGTCGCGGCCGGGGTGGCGCTGCTGGCGCTGTCGTTCGCGCTGATGGCCACGATCGGCCCGGCCACCGGGCTCGTGCTGCTGATGCTGTGGGCGGTGGTCGGCCGCATCGGCCTGGGGCTGGTGCTGCCGTCGTTGACGCTGGGCTCCGTCGTCGGGCTCGACGCGCGGGCGGTGCCGCAGGCGGCCAGCGTGATCAGCTTCGTGCGCCAGCTCGGCGGTGCGGTGGGCGTGAGCCTGGTCGGCATCTTCCTCGAATGGCGGCTGCGCGTGCGCGCGCTCGAGGGCGCCGGCGCGCTGGCCGGCTTCGCCGACACCTTCTGGCTGGTGGCGGCGCTGACCGCCGCGGCGCTGGCGGCGGCGCTGCGCATGCGCGCGGCCGACGGCCGCGAGCGTTGACCGGCGGTGACGGGTTCCCGCCCGCGCTCCTAGCGCCAGCGCAGCGCCGCGAGGTCGTTCGCAAACAGCGGCACGTCCTTCCACAGCCCGGCCAGGCGCGCGTCGGCCACGGTGATCCAGGTGGGCTGGTACAGGTACGCGGCCACCGCGTCCTCGGCCACCAGCCGCTGCGCGTCGGCCATCAGCCGGTTGCGCTCCTGCGGGTCGGCGGTGGCCTGGATCTTCGCCCACAGCGCGTCGAAGGCCGGCGATTCGTAGCCCCAGTAGTAGTTGGGCCGCGCGAAGTTGCCGAAGTCCAGCGGCTCCACGTGCGCGATCACCGTCAGGTCGTAGGCGCGCTCCTTGTACACGCCCGACAGCCACTGCGCCCATTCGACGTTCTCGATCTTCGCCTTGATGCCGATCTTGTCGAGCATCGCGGCGATCACCTCGCCGCCGGTGCGCGCGTAGGGCGTGGGCGGCAGCTTCATCGTCAGCTCCAGCGGCAGCGCCACGCCGGCCTGGTGCAGCAGCGCGCGCGCCTTGGCCGGGTCGTAGGCGTTCAGGCCGGTCAGGTCGACGTAGCCGGGCGCGCCGGGCGTGTAGTAGCTGCCGATGGGCACGCCGAAGCCGTCGGCGGCGCCGTCGATCACCGCCCGTCGGTCGATCGCCGCGGCGATCGCGCGGCGCACGCGCACGTCGTCCAGCGGCTTGCGCTGGTTGTTGATCGCGAGGATGACCTTGGCGCGCGAGCCGCCGATCAGCACCTGGAAGCGCCGGTCGCGCCTGAACTGCTCCAGGCTGCGCGCCGCCGCCACCCGTGGGAAGGCGTCGACGTCGCCCGACAGCAGCGCCGCCACCTGCGCGGCCGGGTCGTTGATGAAGCGGAAGGTCGCGCGCCGCATCGCGATCGCCTTCGGGTTGCGCCAGCCGTCCCAGCGCAGCAGCGTGATCGACGAGCCGCGGCTCCAGTTGTCCAGCTTGAACGGCCCGGTGCCCACCGGCCGGGTGTTGTTGCCGGCGGCGCTCCTGGGCTCGACGATGATCGCCGTGCCCTGGCCGAGCTGGAACAGCAGGTCGGGGTTGCCGTTCTTCAGCGTCAGCACCACGGTGTGGCTGTCGGGCGTGCCGATCGCGGCGATGTTGGCGAACACCGCCTTGTCCTTGTTGACGCTGTCCTGGGCGGCCGCGCGCTCGAACGAGTAGCGCACCGCGGCCGCGTCGAAGGGCTCGCCGTTGTGGAACGTCACGCCGCGCCGCAGCTTGAAGGTGTAGGTCTTCGCGTCGGGCGAGACGGTCCAGCTCTCGGCCAGCAGCGGGCCGACGCTGCCGTCGCCGCGCACCTGGGTCAGCGTCTCGAACACGTTGTAGAGCACCACCTCGGCGATCGCCGACGCGGCGCCGGCGGTCGGGTCCAGCCCCGGCGGCTCGAGCGTCATGCCCAGCACCACCGTGTCCTTCCTGGGCTGGGCCGGCGCCGGCAGCGCCGGTGCGGCCAGGCCGAGCAGTGCGGCGGCCAGCAGCAGGGCCAGACTTCGGCGGCGCAGCGGTTTCATGGCGGCAATTCGGGCAGCGTGACGCGACGGCGGCGATTCTGACCGAGGCTGCGCCCCGCGCCGCAGAATGCGGGCCTCGCCTTCACGCACCGCGGAGGAACGATGCTCGCGATCATCGGCGGCACCGGCCTGTACGAACTGGCCGGCATGCAGATCACCGAAACCCTGGACGAGGCCACGCCCTTCGGCGAGCCCTCGGGCGCGATCCTCAAGGGCCGGCTCGCCGGGCGCGAGCTGCTGTTCCTGCCGCGCCACGGCAAGGGCCACCGGCGGCTGCCGCACGAGGTGAACTACCGCGCCAACGTCTACGCGCTCAAGCGCGCCGGCGCGACGATGATCCTCGGCTTCTCGGCGGTGGGCAGCCTGGTCGAGACGGTGCGCCCCGGCGACCTGGCGCTGCCCGACCAGTACCTGGACTGGACGCGCGGCCGGCGCGTCGGCAGCTTCTTCGGCGACGGCGTGGCCGCGCACGTGTCCACCGCCGAGCCGGTGAGCCGCGCGCTCGCCGACTGGGTGGCGGCGCAGGCGGCGGCGATGGCGCTGCCGATGCACCGCGGCCTGGCCTACGCCTGCGTCGAAGGCCCGCGCCTGGGCACGCGCGCCGAGAGCCGCTTCCTGCGCGGCGCCGCCGGCTGCCAGCTGGTGGGCATGACCAACGTGCCCGAGGTCTTCCTGGCGCGCGAGGCGCAGATCGCCTACGCCAGCATCTGCATCGTCACCGACTACGACTGCTGGATGGACGACCCGTCGCAGCACGCCAGCGTGCACGCGATCCTGCAGCGCTACGCGGCCAGCCTGGCGCAGGCGCGCGCGCTGCTCGACGCATTGCTGGCCGGCCCGCTGCCCGAGCCCGAGGCCGAGATCCGCACGGCGCTGCGCGCTGCGATGATCACGCCCGACGCGGCGCTGGATGCCGAACAGCGCACGTGGCTCGAGGTGTTGCGGCGCTGACCGGCCGCAGCCGCTGCCACAATGCCGCGCACCTGGAGCCCGCCTGCTGCATGAGCACCGACCTTCCCCTGATCGACGTGATCGCCGGCGCGCGGCCGAACTTCATGAAGATCGCGCCGATCCTGCGCGCGATCGGCGCGCGCCAGGCCGGCGGCAGCCGCCTGCGCACGCGGCTGGTGCACACCGGCCAGCACTACGACGCGCGCATGTCGGGCGACTTCTTCGAGCAGCTCGGCATCCCCGAGCCCGACGTCAACCTCGAAGTCGGCTCGGGCACGCAGGCCGAGCAGACCGCGGCGATCATGACGCGCTACGAGCGGCTGCTGCTCGGGCAGCGCAGCGCGCTGTGCCTGGTGGTGGGCGACGTGACCTCGACGATGGCCTGCGCGATCGCCGCGCAGAAGCTCGGCGTGCCGGTCGCGCATGTCGAGGGCGGCATCCGCTCGGGCGACTGGACGATGCCCGAGGAGATCAACCGGCTGGTGACCGACGCGATCACCAACTGGTTCTTCACCACCAGCGAGGCCGCCAACGCCAACCTGCGCCGCGCCGGCGTGGCCGAGCGCGCGATCCACTTCGTCGGCAACACGATGATCGACACGCTGCTGGCCAACCTGGACCGGCTGCGGCCGCCGCCCTTCTGGGCCGAGCAGGGCCTGGTGCCGGGCGGCTACTTCGTCGCCACGCTGCACCGGCCGGCCAACGTCGACGACGCGCAGGGCTTCGCGCGGCTGCTGCGCGCGCTGGCCGACGGCGTGCGCGGGCTGCCGGTGGTGTTCCCGGTGCACCCGCGCACCGCCAGGACGCTGGCGGCGCTGCCCGGGCGGCCGGCCAACGTGCTCGTGGTCGAGCCGCAGCCGTACCTCGAGTTCAACTGGCTGGTGCGCCACGCCAAGGGCGTGATCACCGACAGCGGCGGCATCACCGAGGAAACCACCGTGCTCGGCGTGCCCTGCCTGACGCTGCGCGACACCACCGAGCGGCCCGAGACGGTGGCGATCGGCACCAACGAGCTGATCGGCACCGACCCGGCGGCGCTGCAGCCGGCGCTCGACCGGCTGTTCGCCGGCCGCTGGAAGCGCGGCGCGGTGCCCGAGTTGTGGGACGGCCGCAGCGGCGAGCGCATCGCCGCGATCCTCGAGCAGCTGCTCTGCCGGTGAGCGCGCCGAGCCGTTGCCCCGCGCTCACGGCGGCCGGCAAGGCAGGCAGGGCCGGCGCGTGAAGCGCAAGACGGCGCCCTTCGACCGCGCCCGCCTCGCCACGGCCGAGCACCACCTGCTGCGCGACGGGCGCTTCGCCAATGCGCGCGTCGAGCGCGTGCGCATCGACGGCACGGACTGGATCTTCAAGGACTTCTCGACGCGCGCCTGGTGGGTGCGCCACGGCTTCGGCCGCTTCCTGCTGGGCCGCGAGGTGCGCGCGCTGCAGCGGCTGGAAGGCCTGCCCGGCATCCCGTCGCAGGCCTTTCGCGTCGATGCCTTCGCGATGGCGGCGCGCTTCGTGCCCGGGCGCACGCTCGGCCGCGTGGAGATGGACGAGGGCCGGATGAGCGCCGAGTTCCTGGCCGCGCTCGAGGCGCTGCTGCAGCAGGTGCACGCGCGCGGGCTGGTGCACCTGGACACGCGCGGCGGCAACAACCTGCTGATGCAGCCCGACGGCGCGCCCGGCATCATCGACTTCCAGGCCGCGCTGTCCACCCGCTGGATGCCGGCCGCGCTGCGGCGCTGGTTCGAGGGCCTGGACCTGGGCGGCATCTACAAGAAGTGGCAGCGCTTCCAGCCCGAGGCGATGGGCGAGCAGCGGCGCGCGCACTTCGCGCGCATGAACCGCTGGCGCCGGCTGTGGGTGTTTCGCGGCTACTTCGGGCTGAAGAAGTAGCCGCGCAGGCAGCCCCGCGCGCGGGCCCGGCCCGGCCGGACCGGGCGGATCCGGCGATGCCGACGCGAACAGGCAAACTGCACCCATGATCGTCGTCGGCATCCTGCTCGCGCTGGGCCTGGCGGTGGCGGTGCTCGCATCGACGCGGCGCATGGACCGGCGCGCCGGCCGTGCCGAATGGCGCCGGCTCGCCGCGCTGCAGCCGGCGGCGCCCGTGAGCTTCGCGCCGGCGATGGCGGCCGATCTGCCCGAGCCCGCGCGCCGCTACTTCGACTTCGTGATCCGGCCCGGCACGCCGCTGCGCACCGTGGCCGAGATCGACATGGTCGGCAGCTTCAGCCTCGGCTCGGCCCAGGATCCGGCGTACCGGCCGATGCGGGCGCGCCAGATCCTGGCGGCGCCGCACGGCTTCGTGTGGGCGATGCGCACGCGCGGCGGCCTGCGCGTCGCCGGGTCGGATTCGGGCATCTGGACGCGCTTTCGCGTCCTCGGGCTGATCCCGGTGGCCCGGGTCGGCAACGACCCCGACCACGCACGCTCGGCCTTCGGCCGCATGGCCGCCGAAGCCGTGTTCTGGACGCCGGCGGCGCTGCTGCCCGGGCCCGGCGTGAGCTGGGAGCCGCTGGGCCCCGACAGCGCGCGCGTGACGGTGCGGCACGGCGACGCGAGCCAGGCGGTAGACGTCACGGTCGACGCCGCCGGCCGCCCGGTGCAGGTGGTGTTCGAGCGCTGGAGCAACGCCAACGCCGACCGGCGCTGGCGGCTGCAGCCCTTCGGCGGCCGGCTGTCGGACTTCCGCGAAGTCGAGGGCTTCCGCCTGGCGCACCGGGTCGAGGCCGGCAACGGCTTCGGCACGCCCGAGTACTTCGCGTTCTACGCGGTCGAGGTCACCGCGATCCGCTTCGTGCGGCCGGGCGGCGCGGCGCGGTGAACCCGGTGCGCGCCGCAGCGTGGCGATGGCCCGTGCGCGCCGCCGGGCGGCGCTTCAGCGCGCCGGCGCCCAGGTCTGCAGGTGCGGCATCAGCGCGCGGTACGGCGCCAGCAGCGCGACGGCCATCGCCGCCTTGACCGTCAGGTCGCCGCCGGCCAGTTGCAGCCAGTTGAGCTCGCTGCCGGCAAAGGCCAGGAAGAAGAACACGCCGGTGTCGATCACCGACGCCACCAGCGAGCCGATCAGCGGCGCCTTCCACCAGGTGGCGCGGCGCCAGCGGTTGAACACCAGCACGTCCATCAGCTGCGACACGATGAAGGCCGAGCCCGAGGCCAGCGCGATCCG
The DNA here is from genome assembly GCA_018240325.1 of Pseudomonadota bacterium. Classification (GTDB taxonomy): domain Bacteria; phylum Pseudomonadota; class Gammaproteobacteria; order Burkholderiales; family Burkholderiaceae_C; genus Rubrivivax. The sequence continues at coordinate 9 of JAFEFZ010000027.1, read as the reverse complement.
CCACGGCGC
>JAFEFZ010000279.1 GCA_018240325.1 Pseudomonadota bacterium | reverse complement strand
CTGCGGGCGCCAGCACCGGGCGGTCGACGCGCGCGATCAGCTCGCCCAGCGCGTCCTGCACGCTGCGCACGGCGCGCTGCTCGGCCTCTTCCTTCTCGCGGATCAGCGCGAGCAGCGGGTCGTGTTCCTGCGTCGGGTACAGGTCGAACACCAGCCGGTGGCGGTAGGCGGCCACCGGCTCGAGCGCGAACTGCTGCGGCGCGACCGGCTGCTTCAGGTCGATCACCAGCCGCACCACGCGCGGCGTGTTCTGGCCGACGCGCACGCCGGCGATGTACGGGTCGTCGGGGCGCACCTTGCCGACCAGCTCGCGCAGCGCCGGGCTCAGCTCGAGGCCGTCGATGTCGACCACCAGCCGCGGCGGGTCGGCGGCGAGCTGGTGGCGCGCGCTCAGCGCCGCGTCGGACTCGATCGTCAGCCGCGTGTAGTCGTCGGCCGGCCACACGCGCACGCCGACGATGGCGGCGCCGAAGGCGCGGTCGATCGCGCCGAATCCCAGCGCCAGCGTGCCCATGCGGCGCAGCGCACTGCGGCGCGACAACCCCGGCGCCCTCATCCGAGCAGTTCCTGCCCGCGCGCGCTGCAGGCGCTGACGACCACGTCGCGCGCGGTGTCGCCGGCGATGCGCAGCTCGATCCGCAGGTCGGGCGGCGGCAGCGCTCCGGCGGCATGCTCGGGCCATTCGGCCAGCTTCAGCCCCGGCGCGGCGAAGGTGTCGCGCATGCCGGCGTCGTCCCATTCGCGCGGATCGTCGAAGCGGTAGAAATCCAGGTGCGCGATCGCCAGCCCCGGCAGCTCGTAGGGCTCGAGCAGCGCATAGCTCGGGCTCTTGATGCGGCCCTGCACGCCCAGCGCGCGCAGCAGGTGGCGTGCGAAGGTGGTCTTGCCGGCGCCAAGGGTGCCGCGCAGCTCGATGAAGGCGTCGCGGATCGCCGGCCGGGCGGCCAGCGCGGCGGCGAAGGCGGCACAGGCCGCTTCGTCGGGCCAGTGCAGGGTGCGCGTTTCTAGAATCGTCGAATGGGGCAGGTCCATCAGCTCGACGCGCCGCGGCTCGTGCAGCAGCTGCGCGCATGGGCGGACGAGCTGGGATTGTCCCAGATCGGAATCGCCGGTGTCGATCTGGCCGCGGCCGAGCCGGGGCTGCGCGCCTGGCTCGACGCCGGCTTCCACGGCTCGATGGCCTACATGGCACGTCACGGCCTGAAGCGTGCGCGGCCGGCCGAGCTGGTGCCGGGCACCGTCAGCGTGATCGGCGCGCGCCTGGCCTACCTGCCGGCGCAGGCCGACGGCGATTGGCGCGCGCATGAATGGCAGCGGCTCGCGCGGCCGGCCGACGCGGCGGTGTCGGTGTATGCGCGCGGCCGCGACTACCACAAGGTGCTGCGCGCGCGCCTGCAGCGGCTGGCCGACCGGATCGCCGAGGCGGTGGGGCCCTTCGGCCACCGCGTGTTCTGCGATTCGGCGCCGGTGCTCGAGGTCGAGCTCGCCGCGCGCGCCGGCCTGGGCTGGCGCGGCAAGCACACGCTGGCGCTGGCGCGCGACGCCGGCTCGATGTTCTTCCTGGGCGAGATCTTCGTCGACCTCGACTTGCCGCCGACGCCGCCGCTGCAGCCGCACTGCGGCAGCTGCACCGCCTGCCTCGACGCCTGCCCGACGCAGGCGATCGTCGCGCCGTACCGCGTCGATGCGCGCCGCTGCATCTCGTACCTGACGATCGAGCACGACGGGCCGATTCCGCTGGAGCTGCGGCCGCTGCTGGGCAACCGCATCTACGGCTGCGACGACTGCCAGCTCGCCTGCCCGTGGAACAAGTATGCGCAGCGCTCGGCGCTGCCCGACTTCGAGGTGCGCGACGCCTTCGCCGCGCCCACGCTGCTGCAGCTGTGGGACTGGGACGAAGCGCAGTTCCTGCAGCGCACCGAAGGCAGCGCGATCCGCCGCATCGGCCATGCGCGTTGGCAGCGCAACCTGGCGGTGGCGCTGGGCAATGCGCTGCGCGCAGGCATCGACGATGCGGCCCGGGCGGCGATCGCGGCCGCGCTGCAGGCGCGGCTGGGTCGTGCCGATGCGCTGCTGGCCGAGCACATCGGCTGGGCGCTGCAGCCGCTCAAGGGGCCGCCGGCCGCAGCGCCTGCAGCAGCGCCAGCCACGCCGGCAGCGTGACGATGCTCAGCAGCATCGACAGCGTGACCAGCCCGGCGACATAGGGCCCGTGCCCGCCCATGCGCGCCGCCAGCACGTAGGTCGACGACGCGGTGGGCATCGCCGCGAAGGACACCAGGATCAGCGTCTGCACCGTCGGCAGGCGCAGCGCGAAGGCCAGCCCGATCGCCAGCAGCGGCAGCGCCGCATGGCGGATCGCCAGCAGCCCGGCGCTCAGCCGCGGCGCCAGCGTCAGGCTGCCGATGCCCAGGCCGGCGCCGGCGGCCATCAGCCCCAGCGGCAGTGCCGCCGTGCCGATGCGCTGCAGCGTGATCGACACCAGCTCGGGCAGCGGCAGCCCGGCCAGGTTGGCGGCCAGGCCGGCGACGGTGGCGATGATCAGCGGGTTGCGCACCAGCTCGCGGCCGAAGCCCTGGCCGCCGTGGCGCGCCAGCGGCCACACCGCGCCCAGGTTGCACAGCGGCACCGCCAGCGCGATCACCAGCGCGATCAGCGCGAGCCCCTGCACGCCGGCCAGCCGCTCGGCGGTGGCCAGCGCGAAGAAGGAATTGAAACGGAACGCGACCTGCGCGCCCGATGCGTGCAGGCGCGCGTCGATGCCGGGCACGCGCTTGAGCGCGTAGGCCAGGCCGATGCCGGCGAGCACCACCCCCACGGCGCCGGCGGCCAGCTCGGCCGTCGCGCCGGGCTGCAGCGCAGAGCGGTGGATCGAGTTGAACAGCAGCACCGGGAACAGCACGTAGTACACCAGCCGCTCGACCGCGTCCCACACCGGCCGGTGCAGTGGCGTGAAGCGGCACAGCGCGAAGCCGCAGGCGACGAGCAGGAAGTCCGGGATCAGCAGCCACGCGGGATTCACCCGGTGAGTGTGCCAGCGGCCGGCCGCTATGCTTGCGCACGCCGCGGCGGCTGGCGCCGCCCGATCCCATCCTCGAGACCCACGGAGACCCGATGAACCGCAGACCGCTGCTCTTCACCGCCGCCGCCATGATCGGCCTGGCCGCCGCCGGCACGGCCGGCGCCCAGGCCTGGCCCACCAAGCCGATCCGGCTGATCGTGCCCTTCGCCGCCGGCGGCACCACCGACATCATCGCGCGCGTGATCGCGCCCGGCCTGGGCAAGGAGCTGGGCCAGCAGGTGCTGGTCGAGAACAAGGCCGGCGGCGGCGGCGTGATCGGCGCGCAGGATCTCGCCAAGCAGCCGCCCGACGGCTATGCGCTGGGCGTGGCCACGGTGTCGACCACCGCCGCCAACCCGGCGATCAACCCGAAGATCCCGTACAACCCGCTGACCGACTTCACGCCGATCATCAACGTCGCCGCCACGCCCAACGTGCTCGCGGTGCACCCGAGCTTCCCGGCCAAGGACTACCCGAGCTTCATCGCGCTGCTGAAGAAGAACCCGGGCAAGTTCAGCTACGCCAGTTCGGGCACCGGCGGCATCGGCCACCTGCAGACCGAGCTGTTCAAGAACCTGTCGGGCACCTACATCACCCACATCCCGTACCGCGGCGCCGGCCCGGCGCTGAACGATACCGTGGCCGGCCAGGTGCCGATCATCTTCGACAACATGCCGTCGGCGCTGCCCTTCATCAAGGACGGCCGGCTGATCCCGATCGTGGTGGCCGCGCCGCAGCGGCTCGCGGTGCTGCCCAACGTGCCGACCTTCAAGGAGGTGGGCCTGGAGCCGGTCAACCGCATGGCCTACTACGGCATCGTCGGCCCGAAGGGGCTGCCCAAGGAGATCGTCGATCGCGTCAACGCCGCAGTGCGCAAGGCGCTCGAGGATCCGGCGGTGCGCAAGCGCATCGAGGACACCGGTTCGCTGATCGTGGCCAACACGCCGGCGGAATTCGCCGCGCAGATCGCCGCCGAGTTCAACGTCTACAAGGACGTGGTGGCCAAGCAGAAGCTGGTGCTCGAGTAGCGCCGCCGGCCGCCGGCAGCGCCGCCTGCCGCCGGCCGCACCGAAGCCGCCCGCGCGGCGGCACGCCGATGGCCGAGCACCCCGACGCCGAACACCCGGACGCCGACCTGATCACGCGCTTCGTCGACGCGCTGTGGATCGAGGACGGTCTGGCCGCGCACACGCTGGCGGCCTACCGGCGCGACCTCGCGCTGCTGGCGCAATGGCTGCGGGCGACCCAGGCCCGCGGGCTGCTCGAGCTGCGCGAGATCGACCTGCTCGCCTACACCGCCGCGCGCCACGCGGCCACGCGCGCCGCCACCGCCAACCGGCGGCTGTCGGTGTTCAAGCGCTTCGCGCGCTGGGCGCTGCGCGAGCAGTTGATCGGCGCCGACCCGACGCTGAAGCTCGCGCCGGCGCGCATGCCGCTGCGCGTGCCGCGGACCCTGAGCGAGGCGCAGGTCGAGGCGCTGCTGGCCGCGCCCGACACGGCCGTGCCGCTGGGCCTGCGCGACCGCACGATGCTCGAGCTGATGTACGCCAGCGGCCTGCGCGTGAGCGAACTGGTCGGGCTGAAGACGGTGTACGTCAACCTCGACGAAGGCGCGCTGCGCGTGACCGGCAAGGGATCGAAGGAGCGCATCGTGCCCTTCGGCGCGCAGGCGCACGACTGGATCCGCCGCTACCTGCGCGACGCGCGCGCGCGGATCCTGGGCGCGCGCACCAGCGACGCGCTGTTCGTCACCGCGCGCGGCGCGCCGATGACGCGGCAGATGTTCTGGAAGCTGATCAAGGCGCATGCGCTGCGCGCCGGCATCGACGCGCCGCTGAGCCCGCACACGCTGCGCCACGCCTTCGCCACCCACCTGCTGAACCACGGTGCCGACCTGCGCGCGGTGCAGATGCTGCTCGGCCATGCCGACATCTCGACCACGACGATCTACACCCACGTGGCGCGCGAGCGGCTGCGCGCGCTGCACGCGCAGCACCACCCGCGCGGCTGACGCTGCGCCAGGCGCGAAAGCTCTCAGCCCCGGCGGCGGCGCTGCAGCGCCATCAGCATCAGTGCGACCACCGCCAGGTTGAGCAGCAGCAGCGCGGCGCCGAGCGCGCCCGGCCGGTGCCACAGGCCGGCGATCTCGAAGGGCACGTAGATCGCGCCGCTGCCGGCGGCCAGCCATTCGGCCCACGCGCGCTGGTGCCACAGCCCCCAGGCCTCGAGCAGCCGCGCGGCGCTGTAGGCGGCGGCGCCGGCCGCGAGCCACGCCAGCCGCAGGTCGCCGAGCCGGCCGGCGGCCTCGACGAAGACCAGCGGCATGTGCGCCGCCGGGTTCAGGTGCAGGTGCGCGACCAGGCGCGCGGCGAGCGCGTGCAGGTCGTGATGCGCGAGCAGCAGCACGCCGCTGCCGGTCAGCAGCACGAGCAGGCCCTTGGCGGCTTCGAAGCCGGCGACCCCGCGGATCGCGCGGCGCTCGCGGGCGGCGCCGGCCGACACCGTGCCGGCGCGGGCGGGCGGCGGCACCTCAGAACGCGGCGCGCAGCGCGCCGACCAGTCCGCCCAGCAGCAGCAGCACGGTCGGCGCCAGGCCGAGCATGAAGCCGAGCCCGCGCTTGTCGGGCGCGGCGACGTAGGCCTGGCGGTACAGCTGCCGCCCGACCAGGTAGACCGCGCCCAGCGCCGCGACCCAGGCGGCCGGCCAGTAGCGCGCGGCGATGTACAGCGCCGGCACGAACACGACGATCTGCTCGATCGTGTTCATCTGCACGCGATAGGCGCGCTCGAACATCTCGTGGCCGACCACCGCCGGCGCCTTGACGCGATGGCGCACACGGGCCTGGCCGACGAGGGCGCCGAACACCAGGAGTTGCAGCAGCGCCAGCAGCGCGACGAGGTCGATCAGGTTCATGGGCATCGGTGCGGTTGCGGATGTGCGCATTGTGATTGCGCACCGGCATTCCGCCGGCAGCGCACCGGCAGCGCAGCGGCAGTGGATGGGCAGGGTGCCGCCAGCGCACCGGCAGGGCGAGGGCAGGGCGCCGGCAGCCAGGCAGGGCCTGTGCCGCCGGCAGCGCTGAGCCGCGCCGGGATCAGGGCCGCGCCAGCTGCGTCAGTTCGGCCTCGTCGAAGCCGGCGGCGCGGCGTGCGTCCAGGTTGAAGGGGCCGCGCGGGCGCGGCGCCTGGTGCTGCGCCGCCAGCGCCGCGTAGGCGGCCAGCGGATCGAGGCCGCGCTGCGCGCACAGCCGGCGGTACCAGTGGTTGCCGACGGCGACATGGCCGATCTCGTCGCGCAGGATCAGGTCCAGGATCTCGCCGCCGCGCAGGTCGCCCGCGGCCAGCAGCTTGGCCTTGACGGCTGGCGACGCATCGAGGCCGCGCGCCTCGAGCGTGCGCGGCACCAGCGCCAGCCGCGCGAGCAGGTCGGCGCGCGTGCGCTCGGCCATCTGCCACAGGCCGTCGTGCGCGTCGAAGTCGCCGTAGCGCCGGCCGAGCGTGCCCAGGTGGTCGCGCAGCAGCTCGAAGTGCAGCGCCTCCTCGCGCGCGACGCCCAGCCACTGCCGGTAGAAGGCTTCGGGCATGCCGGCGAAGCGCCAGACGATGTCCAGCGCCAGGTCGATCGCGTTCAGCTCGATGTGCGCGAGCGCGTGCAGCAGCGCGGCACGCCCCTGCGGCGTGTATGCCGAGCGCGGGCGCAGTTGCGTGTGCGCGACCAGCCGCGGCAGCGCCGGCCGGCCGGGGATGCCCGGCGGCTCGGCGATGGCCTCGTGCGCATCGACGGGTGCGGCGGGGTCGAGCGCGCGCACGCCGCGCGCCTTGGCGTCGGGGTCGGTGCAGCGCAGCCAGTGCAGCGCCTGGCGGCGGGTGCTGGTCATCGGACGGTCAGGGGCCGCGCCGGCTCTCAGCCGAACACCGCGACGACCTGATAGCCGTAGGCGGCCAGCGTGCCGTCGGGCGCCCACAGCCGCGCCGCGTGGTTGACGTAGCCGCCTTCGGCCAGCAGCGATTCGCAGTCGGCGCGCCACCAGCCTTCGCCCGGCGGCGTGGCCGGCGGGCGCAGCTCCAGCGCCCACGACACCGAGCTGTTCGCGGTGGGCGCGCGCAGCTGGCCGACCGCCGGCGTGGGCGGCAGGTCGGCCAGCAGCACGGTCTGCAGCTCGGCCGCAAGCGCGGCGGCCTCGCCCGGCTGGATGCGCAGGTGGATGCTGCTGGTCCAGCCGCTGCCGCCGCTGAAGGGCGGCGCGCCGTCGGCCCAGCGCATGTCGAAGTGCTGCAGGAACACCGGCACGCCCGGCCACCCGCGCGGCGGCGCCGGCAGCTCGTGCGGCTCGCGCCGCGCCGGCGGCCGCTCGGGGCGGCGCGGCGGCAGGCTCGACGGCCGCTCGGCGCCGAAGGTGCCCAGCAGCGCGGCCGCCACCTGCCCGCCCTGCTGCACCAGCGCCTGCACCTGCGCGACGTGGCGGCCCTGGCGCAGGCGCAGCACCTGCACCTGCACGGCGCCCGGGCTCACCGGGCCGACGAAGCTGGTCTGCAGCGCGCGCAGGCTCACCTCGGGCGGCCAGCCGCTGCCGGCGATCTCGCGCATCGCCTGCGCCGCCAGCGTGGCGATCAGACCGCCGTAGCAGGTGCGGCCCTGCAGCCAGTCGTCGCTGATGTCGAAGTGCAGCGCATCGCCGTCGGCGCGGCGCTGCGCGAGGATCCGGGTCAGGCTGTGGGTGGCATCCATCGGCGGGATTATCCGGCGGGCGCTGGTGCCTGCCGCCCAGCGGCCGCCGCGCGCGGCGGCCATCGGCGGGGCCCGCAGCGCTGCACCGCATTGCGCACCGGCGGCAGGCGGTTGGCGGCGCCGCAGCCCGGCGGCCGCGCTGCGGGTGGCATCATGCCGGCCGCACTCCAGGCCACGATCCATGGACCCGCGCACCACCCTGCTCGACAACCCGCTGCTCGCCCCCTGGCGCGCACCCTTCGGCCTGCCGCCCTTCGAGGCGATCACCCCCGCGCATTTCGCGCCGGCGCTGCACGAAGCGATGCGTGTGCACCGCGCCGAGCTCGACGCGATCGCGGCCGATGCGCGCGCGCCCGATTTCGACAACACCGTCGCCGCCTTCGACCGCTGCGGGCGCTTGCTGGCGCGCGTCGAGGCGGTGTTCCACAACCTGAGCGCGTCGGCGACCTCGCCCGCGCTGCAGGCGGTGCAGCGCGAGCTGGCCGCGCCGATGGCCGCGCACTACAGCGCCGTCTACATGCACCAGCCGCTGTTCGCGCGGATCGACGCGCTGCATGCGCGCCGCGCCGGTCTCGGGCTGGACGGCGAAGCGTTGCGCCTGCTCGAGCGCGTGCACCTGGACTTCGTGCGCGCCGGCGCCCGGCTCGAGCCCGACGCGCGCGCGCGCTATGCGCAGCTGATGCAGCGCCTGGCCGAGCTGCACACCGCGTTCGCGCAGAACGTGCTGCACGACGAGGCGGCGTTCCGGCTGCCGCTGACGACGCCGGCCGACTTCGCCGGCCTGCCCGAATTCGTGCGTGCCGCCGCACGGCAGGCGGCGGCCGAGCGCGGCGCCGCGCAAGGCGGCGTGATCACGCTGGCGCGCTCGCTGATCGTGCCCTTCCTGAGCTTCAGCACGCGGCGCGACCTGCGCGAGCAGGCGTGGCGCGCGTGGGCCGGCCGCGGCGAACACGCGGGCGCGCACGACAACCGGCCGATCGTGCGCGAGATCCTCGCGCTGCGTGCCGAGCAGGCGGCGCTGCACGGCTGTGCCAACTACGCCGACTACGCGCTCGTCGACACGATGGCCGGCGGCCGCGCCGCGGTGCACGCGCTGCTCGACGAAGTCTGGCCGCGTGCGCTGGCGGCGCTGGCGCGCGAGCGCGGCGAGCTGCTGGCGGTGCGGGCCGAGACGGGCGACGCCGATGCGCAGGCACCGATCGAGCCCTGGGACTGGCGCTTCCTGGCCGAGCAGGTGCGCCAGCGCCGCTATGCGCTCGACGACGCCGAGATCAAGCCCTACTTCGCGCTGGAGCGCGTGGTGCAGGCGGCCTTCGACTGCGCCGGCCGGTTGTTCGGCCTGCGCTTCGTGCCGCGCACCGACCTGCCGGTCTATCACCCCGACGTGCGCGCCTACGAGGTGCAGGATGCCGCCGGCGCGACGGTCGCAGTCTTCTTGCAGGACAACTACGCGCGGCCCAACAAGCGCAGCGGCGCGTGGATGAGCTCGCTGCGCCAGCAAAGCCGCAACGAGCCCGACGGCCGGCCGGCGCTGCCGGTGGTGCTGAACAACAACAACTTCGCCAAGGGCGCGCCCGGCGCGCCGGCGCTGCTGTCGCTGGACGACGCGCGCACGCTGTTCCACGAGTTCGGCCACGGGCTGCACGGCATGCTGTCCGACGTGCGCTTCGAGCGCCTGGCGGGCACCGAGGTGCTGCGCGACTTCGTCGAGCTGCCGTCGCAGCTGTTCGAGCATTGGCTGACCGAGCCGGCGGTGCTGAAGGCGCACGCGCGCCACTGGCAGACCGACGAGCCGATTCCCGACGAACTGATCGCGCGCATGCGCGCGGCCCAGCATTTCAACCAGGGCTACGAGACGGTGCGCTATGCGGCCAGTGCGCTGCTGGACCTGCTGGTGCACTCGCTGCCCGCTGCCGAAGTGCCGGCCGACCCGGTGGCCTGGGAGGCGCACACGCTGCAGCAGCTCGAGTTGCCGCCGGGCGTGGGGCTGAACCACCGGCTGGTGCACTTCCAGCACCTGTTCTCGAGCTCGGGCTACGCCGCCGGCTACTACGTGTACCTGTGGGCCGAAGTGCTCGACGCCGACGGCTTCGAGGCTTTCCGCGAAGCCGGCGATCCCTTCGACCCGGCGCTGGCCGCGAAGCTGCGCCGCCACATCTATGCCGCCGGCAACAGCGTCGAGCCGGGTGCCGCCTATGCCGCCTTCCGCGGCCGCGCGCCGGTGGTCGAGCCGCTGCTGCGCAAGCGCGGGCTGGTGCCGGAGTTGGTGCCGGAGTTGGTGCCCGCGCCGGTGTCCGCCTAGACGCCCGGCGTGGCGTTCAGCAGCAGGTCGAGCAGCCGGTCGAATCGATCGAAGTCGAGCGGCTTGGTCCAGTAGTCGTCGAAACCGGCGCGCAGCGCGCGCTCGATGTCTTCGGGCAAGGCGTTGGCCGACAGCGCGATGCACGGGATCGACGTGGTCAGCGGCTCGGCGCGCAGCCGGCGCAGCACCGCGTGGCCGTCGCCGTCGGGCAACTGCATGTCCAGCAGGATCAGGTCGGGCGGGGCCAGCATCGCCTGGCGCAGCCCGGCCTCGCCGTCGGGCGCGCTGGCGAAGTCCAGGCCGCTGCGGCGCGCGGCCAGTTCCTGCACCAGCACCACGTTGACCGGGTTGTCCTCGATGTAGAGCAGCCGCGGCGGCCCGGCGCGGCTGCGCCGCAGCCGGCGGGATACCGGCTCGGGCGGCACCCAGGGCCGGGCCTGCGCGCCGGCCGGCGGCCGGGCACACGGCAGCTGCCCGGGCGCATCGGCGGCCGCCAGCCACAGCTCGAAGCGGCTGCCGCTGCCGGGGCTGCTGCTGGCCTGCAACGTGCCGCCCATGCGTTCGACCAGCGAGCGCACGATCGACAACCCGATGCCGGTGCCTTCGATGCCCTCGGTCTCGCGGCCCAGCCGGTTGAAGGGCTCGAAAGCCTGCTGCAACTCGGCCGGGTCCATGCCGCGGCCGGTGTCGCTGACGGCGATCACCACCTGGGCGCCGCACGCCTGTGCGTCGATCCGCACCTGCCCGCCGGGCCGGTTGTACTTGACGGCGTTGCTCAGCAGGTTCAGCAGCACCTGGCGCAGGCGCAGCGGATCGGCCTGCACCCGGTAGTCGAGCGTGCCGCTGCTGACCCGGACGTCATGCCGCTGCGCGAGCACGGCCACCAGCGGCAGCGTCTGCTCGACCAGCGGCGCCAGCGCCGCCGGCTGCACCGCGATGCGCACGCCGGCCTCGACGCTGGACAGGTCGAGCACGTCGTCGATCAGCGTCAGCAGATGCTGCCCGGCGATCTCCACCTGCTCCAGGTGGCGCCGGCGCGTGTCGGCGCCGATGCGTTCGCCGCCGTCCAGCAGCAGCCGGGTGAAGCCGAGCACCGCGTTCAGCGGCGTGCGCAGCTCGTGGCTCATGCGCGACAGGAAGCGCGACTTCGCCTCGCTGGCGCGCAACGCGGCTTCGCCTTGCTCGCGCGCGCGCTGCGCGCTGCGCGCCTCGGTGACGTCCCAGTTCACGCCGAAGCGGCGCAGCGCGCGGCCGGTGTCGTCGTGCACCAGCGCGGCACGCGCCGCCAGCCAGTGCCAGCTGCCGTCGGGCCACTGCACCCGGAACTCGGCGGTCGAGGGGCGGCCTTCGTCGGCTGCCCGTGCGGCTTCGGCCAGCATCGGCGCGCGGTCGTCGGGGTGCACGATCGCCAGCCGCTCGGCCAGCGGCGGCGGCTCGGGCTGCGGCTGCAGCCCGCGCAGCCGCCACATCTGCTCGTCCCAATGCACGCGGCCGGTCGCGAGATCCTGCTCCCAGGTGCCGATGCCGGCACCGCGGGCGGCCAGCGCGGCGCGCTCGCCGGCTTCGCGCAGCGCCGCCTGCGCGGCGCGCTGCTCGGTCACGTCCTGCAGCACGCCGTAGATGTCGGCACGCCCGTCGGCGCCGCGCTCGCCGCGCGAGTGGCTGAGCACGCGGCGCACCGCGCCGTCGGTGCGCACGATCCGGAATTCCATCTCGAGGAAGGGGTCGCCGGCGCGCAACCAGGCGCGGATGCGCTCGAGCACCTCGCAGCGGTCGGCCGCGTGCACGAAGCGCTCGAGCCAGGCCCCGATCGACAGCGCCGGCCCGTGGGGCGGCAGGCCGTGCAGCCGGTACATCTGCTCACTCCAGCGCGGCACCTGGCTGCTGCCGACCGCGCTCCAGTAGCCGATGCCGGCGGCGCGCGCGGTCAGCTCGAATTCGCGCATCAGCTGGTTCTGCCGGCGCATCGATTCGATGCGCGCGCTCAGGTCGATGCCCACGCCGATCATCGCCAGCGGCGCGCCGGCGGCGTCGCGCAGCAGCCGCCGCCGCGTCAGGAACGGCCGCCAGCGGCCGGCGGCGTCGCGAAAGCGCAGCTCCATCTCGACCTGCGCGCTGCCGGCCAGCGCCTGCTCGAAGCTGGCGCGCGATGCCGCCCGGTCGTCGGGGTGGATGCGTGCGCGAAACGCGTCGATCGGGATGCAGGCGTCGTCGGAGGGCAGGCCCAAGATCGCCGATGCCCCAGCGCTCACGTGCACGCATCCGCGGCGCAGATCGTGGCGCCAGGCCACCATGTCCACCAGCTCGGCCGCCTGCGCGAGCTGCCGCTCGGCCCAGGATTCGGCGCCTTCGCCATCGGCGCCGGCCGGGCGCGCGCCATCGGCCGCTGCGCTTGAAGCGGTCGCGTCCTGGACAGGGGAGGGCAATGCGCCCGGCGCGGTGGCGGCCATGCAAGCGGTCGGCGGTGCGCAAGTGTAGCGACCGGCCCGGCGCGTGCGGCGCGTGCACGGCGCGCCCGGCGCTGGTGCCGTGCAGAGTTGCTCGGGCACAATGCCGGCCCCGCATCAGCCGCCACGGCCCGGCCATCGATGGACACCTCGCCCCGCAACGATCTCACCCGGGTCACGCTCGGCGTGCTGTTCATCGGCGGGCTGATCTTTGCCGCGTTCTGGGTGCTGCGGCCGTTCATCGCGGCGACGATCTGGGCGGCGATGATCGCGGTCACCACCTGGCCGGTGATGCGCTGGTTCGAGCAGCGGCTGTGGGGCCGGCGCTCGCTGGCGGTCGCGGTGATGACGCTGCTGCTGCTGCTGCTGCTGGTCGCGCCGCTGACGCTGGCGGTCGGCACGATCGTCACCTATGCCGACGACATCATCGCCCAGACGACGGCGCTGACGCGGCGCGGCCTGCCGCCGCCGCCGGCCTGGGTTGCCGACATCCCGCTGGCCGGCGACGAAATCGCCGCGATGTGGAACGATGCGCTGGCGTCGGGGGCAAGCGGCCTGGTGACGCGCCTGGCCCCCTACGCCGACGACATCGCCAAGTGGTTCGTCGCGCAGGCCGGCAGCTTCGGCTTCGCGTTCGTGCAGTTCCTGCTGACCGCGGCGATCACCGCGGTGATGTGGGCCGGCGGCGAGGGCGCGGCGCGCGAGCTGCGGCGCTTCGCGGTGCGGCTGGCCGGGCCGCAGGGCGACGGCGCGGTCACGCTGGGCGGGCAGGCGATCCGCGCGGTGGCGCTGGGCGTGGGCGTCACGGCCGTTGCCCAGGCCAGCCTCGGCGGCATCGGGCTGGCCATCGCCGGCGTGCCCTTCGCCGGGCTGCTGACCGCGCTGATGCTGCTGCTGTGCATCGCGCAGCTCGGGCCGCTGCTGGTGCTGGTGCCGGCGGTGGCGTGGATGTACTCGAAGGGCGACCACGCCTGGGGGACCTTCCTGCTGCTGTGGTCGCTGATCCCGGTCACGATGGATAACGTGCTGCGGCCGTGGCTGATCCGCAAGGGCGCCGACCTGCCGCTGCTGCTGATCCTCGCCGGCGTGATCGGCGGCCTGCTGGCCTTCGGCCTGATCGGCCTGTTCATCGGCCCGGTGCTGCTGGCCATCGCCTACAAGCTGCTGGAGGACTGGATCGCCGCCGGCACCGCTACAGCGGAAGGATCCAAGGCACCATCAGCACGGTGACGGCCAGCACGATCAGCGTCAGCGGCAGGCCGATGCGGATGAAGTCGGCGAAGCCGTAGTTGCCGGCCGACGCCACCAGCGTGTTGATCGGCGAGATCGGCGTCATGAAGGCGGCCGACGCTGCCAGCGCGACCGTCATCGCGAAGGGGTAGGGCGACGCGTGCAGCTCGTCGGCCACTGCCAGCGCAACCGGGATCATCAGCACCGCGTTGGCCGTGTTGACGATGAACAGGCCCAGGACGATGGTCACGCCGAACAGCAGCGCCAGGATGGTGCGGTTGCCGGAGTCGCCGCTGAGCGCAACCAGCGCGCGCGCCGCGATGTCGACGCCGCCGGCACGCTCGAGCGCGAGCGCGAAGGGCATCATGCCGACGATCATCAGCAGGCTCTTCAGCTGGATCGAGCGGTAGCCCTGATCCAGGCCGATGCAGCCGAACAGCCCCATCATCAGGCAGCCGATCAGCGCCGCCTGCACGTTGGGCACGATGCCGGTGGCCATCAGCGCGACCACGACGCCCAGCGTCAGGATCGCCAGGGGTGCCTTGTCGGCTGCGGGCGGCAGGTCGCCGAGCTCGTGCGGCAGGTTCAGCACCAGCACGTCGCGGCTGTCCTGCTGCAGCCGGCGGATCGCCGGCCATGGGCCGGCCATCAGCAGCGTGTCGCCCAGCTTGAGCCGGCGCTCGCGCAGATCGACGGGCTCGCGCACGGTCTTGCCGCGGCGCACGCCCACCACCGCGAGCGCGGCCTGGCCCAGGCCTTCGGCCTCGGCGACCGTCTTGCCGGCAAAGCGCGAGTCGTCGGGCAGCACGACCTCGACCATGCCGACGTCGCGCGAGCGGTCGACGAAATAGCGGCCGGTCAGCGGCAGCGGGTCGAGCCGGTATTGCGCGCACAACGCCGCCGCATCGGCGACCGGGTGGTCCAGGTCGAGCAGCAGCACGTCGCCGGCCTGCAGCCGCAGCCGCGGCGAGCGCGGCAGCGGCTGGCGGTTGCGGCCGCTGCCGCGCTCGACGAGCACCAGCCGCATGCCGAACCGCTCGCCGAAATCGAGGTCCTCGATCGGGCGGTGCAGCAGCGGCGAGCCCGGCAGCACGCGCACGCGGAACTCGCGCTCGGCCAGCCGGTAGCGGCCGACCCACTTCTTCAGCTTCGGCCGGCTGGGCAGCACGCCTTCGTCGAGCGCGTCGGCGCGCAGCCAGCGCCGCGCGGCGTGCAGGTAGAGCATGCTCAGCAGCAGGATCGGCACGCCGAAGGGCGTGAAGGCGAAGAAGGCGAAGCCCTCGGAGCCGCGCCGGATCAACTCCTGGTTGATCACCAGGTTCGACGAGGTCGCCACCAGCGTCATCATGCCGCTGATCAGCGCCGCATAGGCCATCGGCATCATCAGCCGGCCGGGCGCGACCCGGCTGCGCTCGCAGATGCGCAACACGACCGGAATGAACATCGCGACCACGCCGGTGGAGCTCATCACCGCGCCGAGCAGGCCCACCGCCGCCATCAGCAAGCCGAGCTGGCGCCACGGGCGGTCGCCGCCGTGCGTGGCCAGCCAGTCGCCGACGCGCTGCGCGACGCCGGTGCGCGCGAGCGCCTCGCCGATCACGAACATCGCGGCGATCAGCACGATGTTCGGATCGGCGAAACCGGCGATCGCCTCGCCGACGTCGACCACGCCGGTGAAGGGCAGCGCCGTCATCGCCAGCAGCGCCACCGCGTCGGCGCGCGGCCGGTTGACGGCGAACATCACGATCGCCGCGGCCAGCAGCAGCAGCACCTTCAGCAGGTCGGCGTTCATCGGGCGCGCCGGCGCGCGGCGCGCCGCGGCGTTCGAGGCGGCGGGCGGCCCGGCCGGCTCATCCGCGATGCGGTCCGGCGGCCGCGGCGCCGGGCGCTGCAGCCGGCCCCAGCCGCGAGCGGTGGTATTCGATCTGCGCACGCACCTGCGCCGGCGCCGTGCCGCCGGCCACCTGGCGCGCGTTCATCGAGCCGTGCAGCGTCAACGCTTCGGCCGCGTCGGCGCCGATCAGCGGGTGCAGCGCCTGCAGTGCGTCCGGCGGCAACTCGGCCAGGTCCACGCCCTGGCGCAGCGCGAGCTTGACCGCGTGCGCGACGACTTCGTGCGCGTCGCGAAAGGGCAGGCCCCTCTTGGACAGGTAGTCGGCCAGATCGGTGGCGGTGGCGTAGCCGCGGCGCGCCGCGCGCTCCATCGCGTCGGGCTTGACGACGATGCCGCCCACCATCTCGGCCAGGATGCGCAGCGTGTCGCGCAGCGTGTCGACGCTGTCGAACAGCGGCTCCTTGTCCTCCTGGTTGTCCTTGTTGTAGGCCAGCGGCTGGCCTTTCATCAGCACCAGCAGCGCCGTCAGGTGCCCGACCACGCGCCCGGTCTTGCCGCGCGCCAGCTCGGCCACGTCGGGGTTGCGCTTCTGCGGCATGATCGAGGAGCCGGTGCAGTAGCGGTCGGCCAGGTCGATGAAGCCGAAGGCCTGGCTCATCCACAGCACCAGCTCCTCGGCAAGGCGCGACACGTGCACCATGCAGATCGACGCGAAGGCCGCGAACTCGAGCGCGAAGTCGCGGTCGCTGACGGCATCCAGGCTGTTGCGGCAGATGTCGTCGAAACCCAGCATGCGCGCGACGCGCTCGCGGTCGAGCGGCCAGCCCGTACCGGCCAGCGCCGCTGCGCCCAGCGGCAGCCGGTTGGTGCGGCGGCGCAGGTCGGCCAGCCGCTCGGCGTCGCGCGCGAACATCTCCACGTAGGCCAGCAGGTGGTGCGCGAAGCTCACCGGCTGCGCCACCTGCAGATGGGTGAAGCCGGGCATCACCGTCTCGGTGTGCTGCGCCGCCAGCTCGACCAGCGCGCGCTGCAGCCCGGCCAGCAGCTGCTGCAGGCCGTCGATCTCGGTGCGCAGCCACAGGCGCACGTCGGTGGCCACCTGGTCGTTGCGGCTGCGGCCGGTGTGCAGCCGCTTGCCCGCGTCGCCGACCAATGCGGTGAGCCGCGCCTCGATGTTCAGGTGCACGTCCTCGAGCTCGAGCTTCCAGTCGAAGGCGCCCGATTCGATCTCCTGCGCGATCTGGGCGAGGCCGCGGCGGATGTCGGCCAGGTCCTGCGCGCCGATGATCTGCTGCGCGGCCAGCATCTCGGCGTGCGCGAGGCTGCCGTCGATGTCGGCGCGCCACAGCCGCCGGTCGAAGCCGACGCTGGCGGTGTAGCGCTGAACCAGTTCGCTCATCGGCTCGCTGAACAGCGCCGACCAGGCCTGGGCCTTGTTGTCGAGGGGATTGGTGGCCATCGGCTGGGTGCGCCGCGTTGCGAGGCGGCAAGGGTCGCAAAGGGGTAGTCCGTATTATCGGCGGCGCATGCGGCGCAATCCCGGTTCCGAAACCCCCGACGCGCAACCCGGCGGCGCCGCGCCGGCCGCGCCCGCCAGCCTGTGGCCGGCGCAGACCCGGCCGGCCGAACTGGACGACAGCGGCGTCGCCCCCGGCCGTCCGGACCCGACGCCCGGCGCGCAGCCGGCCGCCGGCATGCGCCCGCGTGCCGCGCTCGAGCTGTGCGCGCCGCTGCTGGCGCTGCGCGTGGTGCTGCTGGTGCAGGCGGCGCTGGCGATCGGCGTGCTCGCCACGGCCGGCGGCGCGGGCGACTGGCCGGCGCGGCTGGCGGCGGCGATGTACGCCGGCATCGCCGGCAGCATCGTCTGGCTGGTGGCGGCGTGCGCGGCGCGCGCGCCGCTGGCGCGGCTGGGCGACGGCGCGCGCGCGGCCTGGCTGATGGGCCTGGGCGCGGCCGTCGCGCTGCTGGCCTTCGGCGCCTTGCAATGGGCCGGGCTGGGCGGGGCGGCCAACGGCGTGCGGCTGGCCGGTGTCGCCGCCGCCGGTGCCGCGCTGGCCGGGCTGGTGTGGGCCTGGCTCGACCAGCGGGCGCGGCTGTGGCAGCCGGTCGATGCGGGCGTGCGGCTGGCCGAGCTGCAGTCGCGCATCCGGCCGCACTTCCTGTTCAACACGCTCAACACCGCCGCGGCGCTGGTGCGCGTGGACCCGGCGCGCGCCGAAGGCGTGCTGGAAGACCTGGCGCAACTGTTCCGCGTGGCGCTGGCCGAGCCGGGCGCTTCGGTGGCGCTGGACGAAGAGATCGAGCTGGCCCAGCGCTACCTGGCGATCGAGCAGCTGCGCTGCGGCGCGCGGCTGCAGCTGCACTGGGACATCGACGAGCACGTCGGCGCCGCGCGCGTGCCGCCGCTGGTGCTGCAGCCGCTGGTCGAGAACGCGGTGCGCCACGGCATCGAGCCGGCGGTCGGCGGCGGCCACATCTGGGTGCAGGCGGCGGCGCGCCGCGGCCAGGCGGTGGTGCTGGTCAGCAACACCGTGCCCGAGGAACCTTCGCGTCCCGGCCACGGCATCGCGCTGCACAACGTGCGCGAGCGGCTGCGGCTGCTGCACGACGTCGCCGGCCAGTGCGACGCCTGGCGCGAGGACGGGTTGTTTCGCGTGCGCGTGATCGTGCCGCTGTGACGCCATGCCGCACGCGCCGCTGCAGCTGCTGATCGTCGACGACGAACCGCTGGCGCGCCTGCGGCTGGCCGCGCTGCTGCGCGAGATCGACGAGCCGGCCGCGGCGGCAGCCGGCGAGGCGGGCGATGCCGACGTCGCGCTGGCGCTGCTGCGCACGCGCGCCTTCGACGGCGTGCTGCTGGACATCGGCCTGCCGGGCCGCGACGGCCTGAAGCTGGCCGCCGCGCTGCGCGGCCTGCCGAAGCCGCCGGCGGTGATCTTCGTGACCGCGCATGCCGAGCACGCGCTGCGCGCCTTCGAACTCGAGGCGCTGGACTACCTGAGCAAGCCGGTCGCGCGCGAGCGGCTGCGCACCGCGCTGCGCCGGCTCGCGCAGCGGCTGCGGCCGGCCGAGGCGGCGCCGCCCGGCGCGCCGGTGATCGTGGTCAGCGACCGCGGCCGCGTGCTGCGCGTGCCGCGCGGCGAGGTGCTGTACCTGAAGGCCGAGCTGAAGTACGTGACGCTGCGCACCGCGACCCATGCGTACGTGCTCGACGATCCGCTGGCCGAACTCGAGCAGCGGCTGGGCGACGGCTTCGTGCGCATCCACCGCAACGCGCTGGTGGCCAAGGCGGCGGTGCGCGCGCTCGAGCGCCGCGCGGTCGAAGGCGGCGACGGCTGGGCGGTGCGCGTGGCGCCGGTGGACGAGTGGCTCGCGGTGTCGCGCCGCCAGCTGCCGGCGGTGCGCGACGCGCTGCGCGGCTGAAGCCCGCGCGCGCGGCGGGCGGCCCGCCAGTGATCTCGCTGATGCGCCGCGCGATGCGCTCGGCTGCGCGCGCGGCCGACGGCCCGCACGTCAGCCGGTGTTGCGCAACCCGGCGGCGATGCCGTTGATCGACAGGTGGATGCCGCGGCGCACGCGCTGCGCGCTCGGGTCTTCGGCCGCCGCATCGGCGCCGAGGCGGCGGTGGCGGCGCATCAGCTCGACCTGCAGGTGGTTCAGCGGGTCCAGGTACGGGAAGCGGTGCTCGATCGAGCGCGCCAGCGACGGGTTCGACGCGAGCCGCGCCGGCTCGCCGGTGATCAGCGCGAGTGCGTCGTTGGCGCGCTGCCACTCGGCGCGGATCAGGCCGAAGATGCGCCGGCCCGCGCGCCGGTCTTCCACCAGCTCGGCATAGCGCTCGGCGATCGCCAGGTCGCTCTTGGCCAGCACCATGTCCAGGTTGGACAGCAGCGTGCGCAGGAACGGCCACTGCCGGTGCATGCGCTGCAGCAGCGCCAGGCGCTCGTCGCGGCCCGCGCCGGTGCCGAGGAAGGCCTCGATGCCGCCGCCGAAGCCGCACCAGCCGGGCAGCGCCATCCGGCACTGGCCCCAGCTGAAGCCCCAGGGGATCGCGCGCAGATCCTCGATCGAGCGCGACGCGCCGCGCGACGCCGGGCGCGAGCCGATGTTCAGCTCGGCGATCTCGCGGATCGGCGTGGCCGCGAAGAAGTAGTCGGTGAAGCCCGGCGTCTCGTACACCAGCCGGCGGTAGGCGGCGCAGCTGGCGCGGCTGATCGCGTCGGCCGCCTCCAGGAAGGCCTTGGGCGCAGCCTTCGTCGGCCGCAGCAGCGTGGCCTCGAGCGTGGCGGCGACCAGGGTCTCGAGGTTGCGCCGGCCGATCTCGGGGTTCGCGTACTTCGAGCCGATGACTTCGCCCTGCTCGGTCAGCCGGATCTGGCCGTTCACCGTGCCCGGCGGCTGCGCCAGGATCGCCTGGTAGCTGGGCCCGCCGCCGCGGCCCACCGTGCCGCCGCGCCCGTGGAACAGCCGCAGCCGCAGGCCGTGCGCCTGTTTCAGTGGCTCGAACAGCTCGACCAGCGCGGTCTCGGCGCGGTACAGCTCCCAGTTGCTGGTGAACACGCCGCCGTCCTTGTTGCTGTCGCTGTAGCCGAGCATCACGTCCTGCTCGGCGCCGCCGCGCAGCAGCAGCGGCAGCACGCCGGGCAGCGCGTAGAACTCGCGCATGATGCGCGGCGCGTGGCGCAGGTCGTCGATGGTCTCGAACAGCGGCACCACGATCAGCTCGGCGCGCGCCGCGTCGTCGAGCGTGCCCTGCAGCAGGCCGCATTCCTTTTGCAGCAGCAGCACCTCGAGCAGGTCGCTCACGTCCTCGGTGTGGCTGATCACGTAGTGGCGCAGCGCCTGCGCGCCGTAGCGCCGGCGCATCTCGGCGGCGGTCTCGAACACCGCCAGCTCGCGCCGCAGCAGCGGCGTGTAGCCGGCGCCGCGCACGCGCAGCGGCCGCGCGTCGTTCAGCAGCTCGAGCAGGCGCGTGCGGCGCTCGAATTCGTCGAGCGCGCCGTAGTCGGGCTCGACGCGCGCCACGCGCAGCAGCTCGGCGACCACCGCCTCGTGCTGGTCGGAGCTCTGGCGCAGGTCGACGGTGGCCAGGTGCAGGCCGAAGACCTGCACCGCGCGCTGCAGCGGCGCGAGCCGGGGCGCGACCAGCGCGGCCGCGTGCTGCGCGCGCAGCGACGCCTCGATCACGCCCAGGTCGGCGGCGAAGGCGGCCGCATCGGGGTACGGCGGCTGCGGTGCCACCGGCTGCGGCAGCGCTTCGGCGCCGCTGAGCGCGCGCAGCGTCGCCGCCAGCCGCGCATAGACGCCGATCAGCGCGCGCCGGTAGGGCTCGTCGCTGCGGTGCTCGCTGGTGTCGGCCGACGCCGCGGCCAGCGCCAGCAGCTCGGCGCTCGGCGGCGCGAGCATCGCCGACATCGACAGCTCGGCGCCCAGGCGGTGCACCTCGCCCAGGTAGTGCCGCATCGCGACTTCGGCCTGGCGCGCGAGCGCGCGCCGCAGCGTGTCGGCGCCGACGTTGGGGTTGCCGTCGCGGTCGCCGCCGATCCAGTGGCCCATGCGCAGGAAGGCCGGCAGCGGCTCGCCGCCGAGCGCCTGTTCCAGCTCGCGGTACAGCTTCGGGATCTGCGGCAGGAAGGTGCCCGGGTAATAGCTGAGCGCGTTCTCGATCTCGTCGGCGACGCTCAGCTTCGCGGTGCGCAGCATGCGCGTCTGCCACAGCTGGGTGATGCGGGCGCGGATCGCCTCCTCGTTGGCCTGCAGCTCGGCTTGCGCGTGCAGCGCGTCGCGTTCGGCGATGAAGCCGGCGATCGCGCGCTCGGCGTCGAGGATGCTCTGGCGCTGCACCTCGGTGGGGTGCGCGGTCAGCACCGGCGAGATGTACGCGTGCTGCAGCACCACGGCGATGTCGGCGGCGCGGTGGCCGGCCTTGTGCAGCTTGTCCAGGCAGAACGCGAGCGAGCCTTCCTGGCGGTGGCCCAGGCGCTCGTGGTGCAGCCGGCGGCGCACGTGGTGGCGGTCCTCGGCGAGGTTGGCCAGGTGCGAGAAGTAGCTGAACGCGCGGATCACGCTGACCGTCTGGTCGGCCGACAGGTTCTTCAGCAGCCGGTCGAGCTGGCGCCCGGCGCCGGTGTCGCGCTTGAGCCGGTAGGCCACCGACAGCCGGCGCACGCGCTCGATCAGCTCGTAGGCGGCGCGGCCCTCCTGCTCGCGGATGACCTCGCCCAGGATGCGGCCGAGCAGCCGGATGTCCTCGACCAGCGGCCGGTTCTTGGCGGCGGCGTCCTGCGCGGCGCGCCGCGGCGGCGCGGGCCGGCTGCGGGTCGGGGTGTCGTTCATCGCGTCGCGCCTCCTTGCCGGCGGCATCGTAACAACCGGGTGCGGCCCGGGGGCTGGCGATAATCGACGCGCCATGTCCGAAAGAGCCGAAGCTCCCGCCCGCACTGCCGGCAATGCCGCCGTCGTCATCGCCACGCGCGAAAGCCGCCTGGCGCTGTGGCAGGCCGAACATGTGCGCGGCCTGCTGCAGACGCGCCTGGGGCTCGCGGCCGAACTGCTGGGCATGACGACGCGCGGCGACCAGATCCTGGACCGCGCGCTGTCCAAGGTCGGCGGCAAGGGCCTGTTCGTCAAGGAGCTGGAAGCGGCGCTCGAAGACGGCCGCGCGCAGCTCGCGGTGCATTCGCTGAAGGACGTGCCGATGGAGCTGCCCGCGGGCTTCGTGCTCGGCGCGGTGCTCGAGCGCGAGGACGCGCGCGACGCCTTCGTCAGCCCGCGCTTCGAGCGGCTCGACGCGCTGCCCCGGGGTGCTTGCGTCGGCACCTCGAGCCTGCGCCGCGCGGCGCAGCTGCTGAGCCTGCGGCCCGACCTGCGCATCGAGTCGTTGCGCGGCAACCTCGACACGCGGCTGCGCAAGCTCGATGCAGGCACCTACGACGCGATCGTGCTGGCCGCTGCCGGCCTGGTGCGCCTCGGGCTGGGCGGGCGGATCCGGATGTGCTTCGACCCCGGCGAGATGACGCCCGCGGCCGGGCAGGGGGCGCTCGGGCTCGAATGGCGCGCCGATGCGGCGGCGCTCGGCGCGCAGCTGGCGCCGCTGTCGCACCGGCCGACCTGGCTGGCCACGACGGCCGAACGCGCCGTGTCGCGCGCGCTCGGCGGCAGCTGCAGCATGCCGCTGGCCGCGCACGCGGTGTGGCAGGGCGCGCGGCTGCAGGTCGATGCGATGCTCGGCCATCCGCTCGAGCCGGGCCGCCCGGTGCTGCGCGCGCGCCGGCAGGCGGCGGTGGCCGACGACGCGGCCGCGCAGGCGCTGGGCGAAGGCGTGGCCGCCGCGCTGCGTGCTGCCGACCGTGACGGCTACCTGCTCGCTGCGCAAGCGCTTCGCAACGCCTGAGCCGCGGGGCGCGCCGCACATGCGCTGCATCGTCACCCGCCCGCGCGCGCAGGCGCTGCCGCAGGTCGAGCGGCTGCGCGCGGCCGGCATCGACGCAGTCGCGCTGCCGCTGATCGAGATCGCGCCGCCGGCCGACCCGGCGCCGGTGGCCGCCGCGTGGCACGCGATCCGCGGCCAGGCGCTGGTGATGTTCGTCAGCGCCAATGCGGTCGAGCGCTTCTTCGCCGCGCAGCCGGCAGGCGTGCACTGGCCCGCGGCCGTACGCGCCGGTGCCACCGGCCCGGGCACGACGGCGGCGCTGCACGCGGCGGGGGTGCCGGCCGCAGCGATCGACGCGCCGGCCGTGCCGCCCTTCGAGACCGAGGCCCTGTGGCAGCAGTTGCGGCTGCGCGACTGGGCTGGCCGGCGGGTGCTGGTGGTGCGCGGCGAACAAGGGCGCGACTGGCTCGCCGCGCAGATGCGCGCCGCCGGGGCGACGGTGCGCTTCGTCGCCGCCTATGCGCGCCGGCTGCCGCAGCTCGACGCGGCCGGGCGGGCGCTGCTGGCGCAGGCGTGTGCCGAGCCGCGCGGCTGCGCCTGGCTGTTCAGCAGCGCCGAGGCGGCCGCCAACCTGGGCGTGCTGGCGCCCGCTGCCGACTGGTCGGCCGCGACCGCGCTGGCCACGCACCCGCGCATCGCCGCCGCCGCGCGCCGCCTGGGATTCGGCCGCGTGCTTGATGCGCCGGTGCTGTTGCCCGAACTGATCGCGCAGGTGCGCTCACTACAATCGGCGCCGTCGTGACCGATTCCAGCCCCGCGCCCGCCCTCCAGCCCAGGCACGGCGCCTTGGATGCGCACCTGCTGCCGACACGCTGGATCGTGGCCGGTGCGCTGCTGCTGGCGGTGCTGTCGGCGGGCGCAGTGGTCTACGCGTGGAACACGCAGCAGCGCGTCAAGGGGCTCGAGCAGCAGCTCGTCAAGCGCCAGCAGGACAGCGCCGAGCAGTCTGCCGAAGCGCAGCTGCTGGCCAAGCAGGCGCAGGAAGCGGCGCGCGAATCGGCCGCCAAGGTGGCGCTGCTGGAAGCGCGCGTCGCCGAAGTCAGCGTGCAGCGCACGCAGCTCGAGGCGCTGATCCAGACGATGTCGCGGTCGCAGGACGAGAACCTGCTGGCCGACGTCGACGCGGCGATCCGGGTCGCGGTGCAGCAGGCGGCGATCACCGGCAGCGTGGAGCCGCTGCTGCACACGCTGCGCCACGCCGACGAGCGCCTGGCGCGGCAGGACCAGCCGCGGCTGCAAGGCGTGCGCCGCGCGCTGGCGCAGGACATCGAGCGCGTGCGCGCCGCCGGCCGCGTGGACCTGGCGGCGCTGGTGATGCGCATCGACGAAGTGGTGCGCACGGTCGACGAATTGCCGCTGCTGGCTGCCGCCGAGCGGCGCAGGGGGGCATCGCCGCCCGCACAGCCGGCGCCGGAGCCGGCTGCGCCGGCCGCCGCTGCTTCGGCGCCCGCCAGCACCTGGGCGGGGCTGCGGCAGTCGGTCGCGGCGGGCTGGGATGCCGTTGCCGGGCGCATCTGGAGCGAGGCGCGCAGCCTGATCCGGGTGACGCCGATCGAGCATCCCGAGGCGATGCTGATCGCGCCCGAGCAGGCCTGGTTCCTGCGCGAGAACCTGAAGCTGCGCCTGCTGAATGCGCGGCTGGCGCTGATGAGCCGGCAGTTCGACACCGCGCAGGCCGACCTGCACGACGCACAGGCCGCGCTCGACCGCTACTTCGACCGCAACTCCAAGCGGGTCATCGCAGCGGGCGATGCGCTGCGCCAGATCAGCGGCGAAGCCCGGCAGCTCGACGTGCCGCGCCCGGACGCGACGCTGGCGGCGATCGCGGCCGTGACCGGCGGCCGCTAGCGCGAGCCGGCGCAAGGCGGGGCACGGCGATGCGCAGCGTCATCTGGCTCGTGCTGCTGTTCGTGGCGGCAGTGGTCGCGGCGATGACGCTGGGCCGCAACGACGGCCTCGTGAGCCTGTATTTCGGCCACTGGCGTACCGACCTGTCGCTGAACCTGTTCGTCGTGCTGGTGCTGCTGGCCTGCGCGCTGCTGATGCTGGCGGCGCGCTCGATCGCGCGCCTGCTCAGCCTGCCGCAGCGCGCGCACGAATGGCGCCAGCTGCGCAACGAGCGCGCGGCGCAGGCGCGGCTGCGCGAGGGTTTCGCCGAGTACTTTGCCGCGCGCTACAGCCGCGCGCACCGCGCGGCGCAGCGCGCGCTGGAGATCCAGGACGAGACCGAGGCGCTGCGGGCCGACGCCGAATTCCGGCTGCTCGCGCACCTGCTCGCGGCGGCCAGCCTGCACCGCCTGCAGGACCGGCCCAGGCGCGACGAGCTGATGCAGCAGATGGCCGGCCTGCTGCGGCGCGGCTCGGCGGCGCGGCCGATCGACGAAGGCGTGCGGCTGCTGGCGGCCGAATGGGCGATCGACGATCGCGACGCCGCCGGCGCGATCGCACAACTCGGCGAACTGCCCGGCGGCGTCGCCCGGCGTACCCAGGCGCTGCGGCTGCGGCTGCTGGCGCAGCGCCTGACGCAGCAACCGCTGGCGGCGCTGCAGACGGCGCGGCTGCTGGCCAAGCACCAGGCCTTCTCGCCGGAGGCGGCCAAGAGCCTGCTGCGCACGCTGGCGCTGGAGGCACTGGAGGCGGCGCGCGACGCCGACACGCTGCGCCGCACCTGGCAGCAGCTCGATGCGGCCGATCGCCGCGATGCGGCCGTCGCCGCGCGTGCGGCGATCCGGGCCGCCGGCTTCGGCGTGCCGGCCGAAGGCCGCGAGTGGCTGCGCCCGTACTGGGACCAGATCGCGCAACTGGCGCCCGACGAGCGCCGCGCGGTCGCGCTCGCGCTGCTGGAGTGCCGTGAAGGCATCGGCTCGGACTGGCTGGCCCCGCTCGACGCCGCGGCCGCTGCGCTGCCGAACGACCCGGCGGTGGCGGCGGCGGTGGGTGCGGCGCTGGTCGAGCGTCAGTTGTGGGGCAAGGCGCGGCGGCCGCTGGAGCAGGCGGCTCAGGCCCAGACGCTGCCCGCGCTGCCGCGGCGGCGCTCCTGGCGCGCACTGGCGCAACTGGCCGAACAGGAAGGCGACACCGAGCGCGCCAACGCCTGCGCCTGGGCCGCGGCGCGCATCGACTGATATAATTTCGCGCTTCGCGGCTGTAGCTCAGCTGGATAGAGTACTTGGCTACGAACCAAGGGGTCGTGGGTTCGATTCCTGCCAGCCGCGCCAGTTTTTCCTTCTGAATCAGCGGCCCAGACGCGCGAGCGTCTGGGCCGCTGCCGTTTGCTGCGGGACTCTTGCGGGCTCCTGCGGGACGCCTGCGGGGCCCGCGCCGCGCCGCCTGTGCTGCGAGCTTCAACGTCGCTGGGCTCTCGTTCCAAAGGCCGGTGTCTTCCCTGATCCCGCAAGCGCATGCCGGCGGTGTGCAGCAGGTCGTGGACGTGTAGGCCACCCCGGCCGGCTTCGCGCCGCACCCGCTGCCAAGCCGTGTTGTTCATCGTCTCGGCCGGATGCGGATCGCGCCTGGCTGCGCCGTCCTGCTTC
Organism: Pseudomonadota bacterium; assembly: GCA_018240325.1. GTDB lineage: Bacteria > Pseudomonadota > Gammaproteobacteria > Burkholderiales > Burkholderiaceae_C > Rubrivivax. The sequence continues at coordinate 37,175 of JAFEFZ010000279.1, read as the reverse complement.
GGCCGACGATAGACGAACACGAACTCGTCGTGCTCGCTGTGCACGGGGTCGACGACGGACTGCGCCACGCCGCTGCAGACCAGAAGCCGCGACCTCTTGCGCCGCTGCACGGTCGCCGCAGGCACCCCGAACACATTGACGCCCAGTTCGCCGACGCGCATCCCGCAGTCCCATCGCAACCTGCGCACCACATCGCCGCGCGTGCCGGTGTTCGAAGCGAACCCATGCGGACCGGACGAGGAGGAGGCAGCTTCGGCAGGAGCCTTCGCGGCTCGGCCCGGCTGATGGGCCTGGGTTCGCGCTGATGGGGCGGCCGGAAGCTGCAGCGGCAGGGCGACGCGCTGCAACGCCGACCGACCTCGGCCCTGAGGGGCGATGAAGCGGGCGGCGTCGCGTGCACTGCCGGCAAATCGGGTGGTGCTCGAGATTTTCCTGGGCCGCAGAGCGGTGCGCGCCATTCATGCCGATGCGGCATAGCTGCTAGCGCCCTGCCTGGGCTACCTCGGCGGTAGGCGCCTGCCCACAATCGTGCCCAGATCGATATCAACAGGCACGAGACAAGCCATGCAACCCCTTCTCCACGGCATTTCGTCCATGGCCACGCGCCAGGCCCTGGCCGAACTGGCGGCTGATTGGCAGGCCCGCGGCGGCGAGCCGGTTTCCATCGAGTCGGTAGGTGGCGTGGATGCGGCGCGGCGCGTGCAGGCGGGGCAAGAGTCTTTCGACCTGGTGTTTCTGGCGTCCGACGCCCTGGCCAAGCTGCAGGCTGCAGGCCGCGTGGCGGCAGGCAGCGTGCTGCCGCTGATGCGCTCGGCCACGGCGGTGGCCGTACCCGCGGCTGCTGCGCTGCCGGACATCTCCTCGGAAGAGGCCGTGCGCACCGCGGTGCTGGCGGCGCCCAGCATTGGTTACTCGACGGGGCCCAGCGGCGTGGCGCTGCAGGCGCTGTTCGCGCGCTGGGGCATTGCCGAGCAGATCGCGGCGCGCACCGTGCAGGCGCAGCCCAGCGTGCCTGTGGGGGCGCTGGTCGCGCGGGGCCAGGTGGCGCTGGGCTTCCAGCAGCTGGCCGAACTCATCCATGTGCCGGGCATCCGCATCGTCGGCCCCTTGCCGCCGGCCATTGCCATCGACACGGTGTTTGGCGCTGCTGTGGTGCAGGGCACCCCGAACGCCGGCGCCGCGCGCCGCGTACTCGCCTTCATGGCCTCACCCGAGGCGGCCGACGCCAAGCGGCGCCAGGGCATGGCGCCCATTTGAGGCGACGGCATTCGTTGACCAGGAATTCTTGACAGGAGACAAACCATGACAGGCAGCAATGCACCCACCAACGTGCAGACCGTGCTCAACGAGCACCCGTTCTCGGGCTACCAATGGGTGATTTTCACCCTGTGTTTTCTTATCGTCCTGCTCGACGGCTTCGACACGGCAGCCATCGGCTATATCGCTCCGTCGCTGATCGCCGAGTGGGGTGTGGCCAAGGCTGATCTGGGGCCGGTGCTGAGTGCTGCGCTGTTCGGGCTGGCCGGTGGCGCCATGAGCTCGGGCCCCCTGGCCGACAGGTTCGGTCGCAAGGCCGTGCTGGTGACTTCCGTGTTGGTGTTTGCCATCGCCTGCCTGATCTCGGGCTACGCCCATGACTTGCACAGCCTGACCGCGTGGCGCTTCGTGACCGGTTTGGGGCTGGGTGCCGCCATGCCCAATGCCGTGACGATGATGAGCGAGTACTGTCCCGACAGCCGCCGCTCCACCATCACGAACGCGATGTTCTGCGGTTTCCCATTGGGCGCGGCCTTCGGCGGCTTTCTGGCTGCATGGATGATTCCGCACCTGGGCTGGCGCAGCGTGCTGCACCTGGGCGGCATTGCCCCGCTGGTGCTGGTGGTGCTGTTGGTATGGCTGCTGCCCGAATCCGTGCGCTACATGGTGGCCAAGGGCTATTCAGCCGATCGCATCCGCAAGCCGCTGACGCGCATTGCCGGCGCTGCCGTGCAACATGTGCAGCAGTTCGTGATGACCGAGAACAAGGTCGACGTGCAAGGCAGGAGCGGCATCGGCGTTGTACTGTCCAAGCAGTACGGCGTCGGCACGATCATGCTGTGGATCGCGTATTTCATGGGGCTGGTCATCTTCTACGCGCTGATCAACTGGATGCCGGTTCTTTTCAAGGAGACCGGGCTCGATCCCAAGGTGGCGACACTGGTGGCGGCGCTGTTTCCGCTGGGGGGCGTGGGCGCCGTGTTCTTCGGCTGGCTCATGGATCGCTTCAATGCCGACCGCATCATCGCCGTGGGCTATGTGCTGACCGCAGCGTCTATCTGGTGGATCGGCCAGGCGAGTGCCAACCTGGGCTGGCTGGTGGCTTCCGTTTTTGTTGCCGGTACGCTCATGAATACCGCACAGTCTTCCATGCCCGCGCTTGCAGCCGCCTTCTATCCCACCAGCGGCCGTGCCACGGGTGTCGCCTGGATGCTGGGTGTGGGCCGTTTTGGCGGCATTGCAGGTTCGTTTCTGGTGGCCGAGCTGGCTTCGCGCAGTCTGAGCTTCAGCCAGATCTTCACCGTGGTCGCGATTCCCGGCCTGATCGCTGCTGCGGCTCTGGTTGCAAAGCAAGCGACGGCGCCCAGGCTGGTCATGAAAAAAGCGACAACGCCCAAGCCTGCGGCTTGAGTGACACCGTCCCGGAAAGAGGTGGGCTCGCTGAATGGGCCCGCCGGATTCTTCCGATTTTTCGAACAGGAGATTTTCATGATCATCGACGTTCACGGCCACTACACCACCGCGCCTGCCGCGCTCGGCGAGTGGCGCAACCGCCAGATCGCGGCACTCGAAGATCCGAGCCGGCAGCCCAAGGTGTCAGAACTGAAAATCAGCGACGACGACATCCGCGAAACCATCGAGAGCAACCAGCTGCGCCTGATGAAGGAGCGCGGCTTGGATCTCACGCTGTTCAGCCCGCGCGCGTCGTTCATGGCGCACCACATCGGCGACTTTCAGACGTCAAGCACCTGGGCGGCCATCTGCAACGAGCTGTGCCATCGCGTCTCCCAGCTCTTTCCTGACTACTTCATTCCGGTCGCGATGCTGCCGCAGTCGCCCGGAGTGGACCCCGCCACCTGCATCCCCGAGCTGGTCAAGTGCGTCGAGCAGTTCGGCAACGTGGGCATCAACCTCAACCCCGACCCTTCGGGCGGCCACTGGACCAGCCCGCCGCTGACCGACCGCAGCTGGTACCCCATCTACGAAAAGATGGTCGAGTACGACATCCCCGCGATGATCCACGTCTCCACCAGCTGCAACGCGTGCTTCCACACCACGGGCGCGCATTACATCAATGCCGACACCACGGCGGTGATGCAGCTCATCCAGGGCGATTTGTTCAAGGACTTCCCGACGCTGAAGTTCCTGATCCCCCACGGCGGCGGCGCGGCGCCCTACCACTGGGGCCGCTACCGGGGCCTGGCGCAGGAACTGAAGAAGCCCCTGCTCGACGAGCACCTGCTGAACAACATCTACTTCGACACCTGCGTGTACCACCAGCCCGGCATCAATCTGCTGACCGAGGTGATTCCCACCAAGAACATCCTGTTCGCCAGCGAAATGATCGGCGCCGTGCGCGGTATCGACCCCCAGACCGGCCACTACTACGACGACACCAAGCGCTACATCGAGGCCACGCAAAACCTCACGGCCGAGGAAAAGCACATGGTCTATGAAGGCAATGCGCGCCGCGTGTTCACGCGCCTGGATGCGGCGCTCGAGGCCAAGGGCCTGTAACTTCACCAGGAGAACGACATGTACGAACTCGGAGTCGTCTACCGCAACATCCGGCGCGCCGACCGCGCCGCCGCCGACGGTCTGGCCGCCCTGGGATCGGCCACCGTGCACGAGGCCATGGGCCGCGTCGGCCTGCTCAAGCCCTATATGCGCCCCATCTTCCCGGGCAAACAGGTCTCCGGCACGGCAGTGACTGTGCTGCTGCAACCCGGGGACAACTGGATGATGCACGTCGTGGCCGAGCAGATTCAGCCCGGCGACATCGTGGTCGCCGCCGTCACCAGCGAATGCACCGACGGCTACTTTGGTGACCTGCTGGCGACCAGTTTCCAGGCGCGCGGCGCCCGGGCGCTCGTCATCGACGCCGGCGTGCGTGACGTGAGGACGCTGCAGGACATGGACTTTCCCGTCTGGAGCAAGGCCATCAGCAGCAAGGGCACCATCAAGGCCACCCTGGGCTCGGTGAACATCCCCGTCGTCTGCGCCGGAATGTGGGTCACCCCCGGCGACGTCATCGTGGCCGACGACGACGGCGTGGTCTGCGTGCCCGCCGCCCGAGCCGTGGAAACCCTGGCCGCCGCGCAAAAGCGCGAGAGCTTCGAGGGCGAGAAGCGCGAGAAGCTGGCCAGCGGCGTGCTGGGTCTGGACATGTACCAAATGCGCGAGCCCCTGGCCAAGGCCGGCCTGCGCTACATCGACTGAAGGGCCGCCATGAGCAATCTCGAAAAAACCCCCGGCTGGCTCGATTGGTACCAGGGCCCGAGCAAACCGCGCTTCCAGTTGCCCGCAGGCGCAGTCGATGCGCACTGCCACGTCTTTGGCCCGGGCAACGAATTCCCGTTCGCGCCCGAGCGCAAGTACACGCCGTGCGATGCCGGCAAGCAGCAGCTGTTTGCGCTGCGCGACCACCTCGGCTTTGCGCGCAACGTCATCGTGCAGGCCACCTGCCACGGCGCCGACAACCGCGCCATGGTCGATGCCTGCCTGGCCAGCGGCCGCAAGGCGCGCGGCGTGGCCACCGTCAAGCGCAGCGTGACCGATGAAGAGCTGCAGCAGCTGCACGCCGCCGGCGTGCGCGGCGTGCGCTTCAACTTCGTCAAGCGCCTGGTGGACTTCACGCCCAAGGACGAGCTGATGGAAATCGCCGGCCGCATCGCCAAGCTCGGCTGGCATGTGGTGATCTATTTCGAGGCCGTGGACCTGCCCGAGTTGTGGGGCTTCTTCACCAGCCTGCCCACCACCGTGGTCGTGGACCACATGGGCCGCCCCGACGTGGCCAAGGGCGTGGACAGCGACGAATTCGCGCTGTTCCTGAAGTTCATGCGCGAGCACCCGAACGTGTGGAGCAAGGTGAGCTGCCCCGAACGCCTGTCCGTCACCGGCCCCAAGGCGCTGGATGGCGAGCAGAACGCGTACCAGGACGTGGTGCCGTTCGCGCGCCGCGTGGTGCAGGAGTTCCCGGATCGCGTGCTCTGGGGCACCGACTGGCCGCACCCGAATTTGAAGGACCACATGCCCGACGATGGCCTGCTGGTGGACTTCATTCCCCATATCGCGCCTACGCCCGAGCTGCAGCGCAAACTGCTGGTGGACAACCCCATGCGCCTGTACTGGCCTGAGGAAGCCTCAAAGGCCTGATCCTCTGTCATTCATCAAGGAGACAAGCACCATGGCACTCGACAAACCCTATCTGGACATTCCCGGCACGACGATCTTCGACGCCGACCAGAGCCGCAAGGGCTATTGGCTCAACCAGTTCTGCATGAGCCTGATGAAGGCCGAGAACCGCACCCGCTTCAAGGCCGACGAAGACGCCTATCTGGCCGAATGGCCGATGACCGACGAGCAGCGCGCCGCAGTGCGCGCGCGCGACCTGAACTGGATGATGCGCACCGGCGGCAACATCTACTTCCTGTCCAAGCTGGGCGCCTGCGACGGGCTGAGCTTTCAGCAGATGGCGGGCAGCATGACCGGCATGACCGAGGAGCAGTACCGCGCCATGATGGTCGCCGGCGGCCGCACGCCCGAGGGCAACCGCGTGATCGGCGAGGGCGGCGACGCCCAGGGGCCCATGTCGCAATCGCCGGCGTGGCAGGAATGGCAGGATGCCCAGGCCCAGCTGGCGCTGGCCGATGCCGTCGAGCATGCCCAGGAGGCTCAACCGCAGGGCCAGGCACGCATCACCGCAGCGGTGTTCACCTCGCATGTGCCGGCCATCGGCGCGGCGGTGGACATGGGCAAGACGCAGGAGCCCTACTGGAAGCCGATGTTCCAGGGCTACGAGTTCTCCAAGCAATGGGTGAAGGACAACCGGCCGGACGTGATCTTCCTGGTCTACAACGACCATGCCACCAACTTCGACCTGGGCGTCATCCCGACCTTTGCCATCGGCACGGCGGCCGAGTTCGAGCCCGCCGACGAGGGCTACGGCAAGCGCCCGGTGCCCACGGTGCACGGCGATCCCGACCTGGCCGCGCACATCGCGCAGTCGGTGATCCAGCAGGATTTCGACCTGACGCTGGTCAACGAGCTGAAGGTGGACCACGGCCTGACGGTGCCGCTGAGCCTGATGTTCGGCCAGCCCGAACAGTGGCCCTGCAAGGTCATTCCCTTCCACGTCAACGTGGTGCAGTATCCCGTGCCCTCGGGCAAGCGCTGCTTCGAGCTGGGCCAGGCGATCCGCCGCGCCATCGAGAGCTACGACCGGCCGCTGAAGGTGCAGATCTGGGGCACGGGCGGCATGAGCCACCAGCTGCAGGGCCCGCGCGCCGGCCTGATCAACGCCGAGTGGGACAACAAGTTCCTCGACCGGCTGATCGCCGACCCGGCCGAACTGTCCACCATGCCGCACATCGACTATGTGCGCGAGGCGGGCAGCGAGGGCATCGAGCTCGTGATGTGGCTCATCGCCCGTGGCGCCATGGCCGACGTCGCCGGCGGCAAAGCCCCGAAAGTGGCGCACCGCTTCTTCCATGTGCCCGCCAGCAACACCGCGGTGGGGCATCTGATTCTGGAAAACCAATAGGCAAGGACTGATCACCATGACCATCAAAGTCGCCCTCGCCGGCGCCGGAGCGTTCGGCATCAAGCACCTGGACGGCATCAAGAACATCGATGACGTCGAGGTCGTCTCGCTCGTCAGCCGTGACCTGGGCAAGACTCGGGAGGTGGCCGATCGATACGGCATCCCGCACGTGAGCACCGAACTGGCCGACAGCCTGGCCATCGACGAGGTGGACGCCGTCATCCTGTGCACGCCCACGCAGATGCACGCGAGCCAGAGCATCGCCTGCCTGGAGGCGGGCAAACATGTGCAGGTCGAGATTCCGCTGTGCGACGTGCTGGCCGAGGGCGAGAAAGTCGTTGCCCTGCAAAAGCAGACCGGCCTGGTGGCCATGTGCGGCCACACGCGCCGCTTCAACCCGAGCCACCAGTTCGTGCACCAGAAGGTCCAGGCCGGCACGTTCAACATCCAGCAGATGGATGTGCAGACCTACTTTTTCCGGCGCAGCAACATGAACGCCCTGGGCCAGCCGCGCAGCTGGACGGATCACCTGCTGTGGCACCACGCGGCGCACACGGTGGACCTGTTTGCCTACCAGGCGGGCAGCCCCATCGTCAAAGCCAACGCCATCCAGGGCCCGATCCACAAGGATCTGGGCATCGCCATGGACATGAGCATCCAGCTGAAAGCCGCCAACGGCGCCATCTGCACGCTGAGCCTGTCGTTCAACAACGATGGCCCGCTGGGTACCTTCTTTCGCTACATCGGCGACAGTGCCACCTACATCGCGCGCTATGACGACCTGTACACCGGCAAGGAAGAGAAGATTGACGTGAGCCAGGTCGCGGTGAGCACGAACGGCATCGAGCTGCAGGACCGCGAATTCTTCGCCGCCATCCGCGAAGGCCGCGAGCCCAACGCCAGCGTGGCCCAAGTACTGCCCTGCTACCAGGTGCTGCACGATCTGGAGTTGCAGTTGACGTAGACCTCAGCGCCAATGTTCATGCGTCGATGACGCTGCGGACCAAGTGCGACGAGCCGAGCACGAGCGGCAGCGTGCTCAAGGAGCTTCACCTCTGACGGGCTCCGAGTGCGACCGGCTCGAGTCCTTGCCCGGCGAGCGCTGCGCCGATCTCATGCCCGTCAGTGCGCGATCTCGTTGAGAGCGCCCCAGGGCCGGGCTGCGCCGCGCCCCCGCGAGGGCCAAGGCAACTCGGCGCGGCCCGACCTCTTCTTGAAAGTCACGAAGAGCCGCCAATGGCATGGCTTGCGTTGTGAGGTATGCGATGAATCTTCAGCAGATCGACACCTTCGTCCGCGTGGTCGAATCCGGCAGCTTCAGCAAGGCGGCGGTGCTGCTGGACATGGCCCAGCCCGCGCTGAGCCGTCAGGTACGGGCGCTGGAGACCGAGCTGCGCGTGGCGTTGCTGATACGCACGGGCCGCGGCGTCGTTCCCACCGATGCCGGGCGGCGCTTGCTGGAGCACGGCCACGCCATCATGCAGCGCGTGGCGTTGGCCAAGGAAGACCTGGGCGCGCAGCGCGATGAACCCGTGGGCAGCATCACCGTGGCCCTGCCGCCCAGCATGGCGCGGCGGCTCACGCGCCCGTTGATCGACGGGTTTCGCTCCGGCATGCCGCGTGCGCGACTGGTGTTGCTGGAGGGCTTCTCGGTCAACATTGCCGAATGGCTGGTGTCGGGCCGCGTGGATCTGGCGCTGGTCTATTCACCGGCACCCCATCCGCAGATCGAAATCACGCCGGTGCTGCAGGAGAACCTGTGCCTGATAGGCCCCGCCGACAGCCTGGCCGGGCGCAGCTCGGTGTCGTTCGAGCGACTCGTGGACTACCCGCTCATCATGCCGCAGCGCGGACAGATCTTCCGCAAGCTGATGGAGACGCAGGCGGCACTCTCGCAAATCAAGCTCAATGTGGTGTGGGAAGTCTCCAGCGTGCCTGCGATTCTGGATCTGGTGCAAGGCGGTTATGGCTGCGCCGCGTTGACTGGCAGCGCCTCGCGTGGGGATATCGACGAAGGCGCGCGCGCGTCCTTGGTGGCCGTGCCGATCGAGGCGCCCCGCATCGTCAGCACGCTGTGCCTGGTGCAGTCGGCGAAGAAACAGGCCACACCGTTGATCCGCCGCACGGCCGATCTGCTGCAGCGGTTGAGCCTGCAGGCGTGTACCGCCGACACGCAGGCGTGACCCATGCTTGCAAGCTCAGAGCTTCTGGCGATAGGCGGCCGGCGCCAGCCCCGTGTGGCGCCTGAAGAACCGGCTGAAATAGGCTGGGTCGTTGAACCCCAGGTCGAACGCCAGCTGCGACACTGGAGCCTGCACATACATCAGCAGGCGGCAGGCTTCGCGCACCAGGCGCTCGTGCACGAGTTGCTGGGCCGACATGCCGGTCTCGGCGCGCACGAGGCGATTGAGTCGCTCGGCCGACAGGCCCAGTTCATCCGCGTAGCGCGTGATGGGCCAATGCTCGGTGTAGTGCTGCTCCACCAGCACCAGCCAGCGCGTATACAGCGCGTGCCGGCTCTGCGTGCGCGGGCGCTCATCGGCGTGCGCGCGCCGTTGCGCCAGTTGCCACACCACGCTGCGCCCCAGCCACAAGGCTACGGGGCCTGCCGCCTGGGCAGCGGGCGCCTGCGCCTCGGCGTGTAGCGCCTGCCACAGGGCATGCAGCCGCTCGGTCGCCGCATCGCCCGCGGGCAGGGGCAGGGCGGCGGGTGCGGCAAACAGCGTGCCCAGCGCGGCGCCGGTCTGGGCATCGTCGCGCTCGGCCAGCAGGGCAGCATCGAAGGTGAAGACGTAGCCCTGCGGGTGGCGTGCAAAGCGAAAGGCGTGCGCCACGCCCGGAGGTATCGCCAGGGCCACGGGGCCGCTGGCCTCTATGCGAGTTTCGTCCAACAACGCATCGACGCTGCCAAGGCGCAGCCACAGCAGCTGGTGCAGGCCGTGGTGCACGTGGACGTCGATCTCCCAGTTGTACAAGCGGCTGCGCGAGTCTATGGATTCGATGTGCAGCATGCGCAGCGTACCCGCGCGGCCCTCGCCGTACAGGGCAAAGACGGGCAGGCGGCGCAGCCGGCGGCGTGGTGCGGAAAAGAAGGAGGGCATGTCAACCAAATGTACGCCTAAAGTACCAGAGCCGAGTGTGTTTTGTCCGACAGCGCACTCCACTTCGCTTTCACAATTCGGATCTTGCTTTGCATCAACACTGAAAGGAGACCTCTCTCATGAAAACGCAAGTCGCCATCATCGGCGGCGGCCCGTCTGGCCTGCTGCTGTCCCAACTGCTCGACCGCAAGGGCATTGCCAACGTGGTGCTGGAAAAGCACACGCGCGACTACGTGCTGGGCCGCATCCGCGCCGGCGTGCTGGAGCATGGCTTTGCCGCGCTGATGCGCGAAGCCGGCGTGGGCGAACGCATGGACCGCGAGGGCGAGATCCACGAGGGCTTCTACATCGCCACCAACGGCGAGCGCAAGCGCATCGACCTGCACACGCTCACGGGCGGCAACTCGGTCGTCGTCTATGGCCAGACCGAGGTCACGCGCGACCTGTACGAGGGGCGTGACAAGGCCAAGGGCATGGTGATCCACGAAGCCCTGGACGTGCAGCCGCACGGCATGCAGACCGATGCGCCCTACGTCACCTGCCGCAAGGATGGCGAACAACTGCGCATCGATTGCGACTACATCATCGGCTGCGACGGCTACCACGGCGTGAGCCGCGCCAGCATTCCCGCCGACCGCATTCGCACTCACGAGCGCGTCTACCCGTTCGGCTGGCTGGGCCTGCTGTCGTATACCAAGCCTGTCTCGCCCGAGCTGATCTATGCACGGCACGAGCGCGGCTTTGCGCTGTGCTCGATGCGTTCGCAGGTGCTCAGCCGCTACTACGTTCAGGTTCCGCTGTCCGACAAGGTGGAAGACTGGTCGGACGATCGCTTCTGGGGCGAACTCGCAAGCCGCCTGCCGGCCGACGTGGCGTCCAAGCTCCAGACCGGTGCCTCCATCGAGAAAAGCATCGCCCCGCTGCGCTCCTTCGTGGCCGAGCCGATGCGCTACGGGCGCATGTTCCTGGCGGGGGATGCGGCGCACATCGTGCCGCCCACGGGCGCGCGCGGCCTCAACAGTGCAGCGTCCGACGTGTACTACCTCTACCACGCCTTGCTGGCGCATTACCACGAGGGAGACTCGCGCGGCCTCGATGCCTATTCCGACAAGGCGCTGGCGCGCGTGTGGAAGGGGCAGCGCTTCTCGTGGTGGATGACCAATCTGCTGCATACCTTCCCGGATCACACGTCCTACGAGCAGCGCCTGCAGCAGACCGAGGTCGACTACCTGCTCTCGTCGCAGCACGCGATGGCGTCGCTGGCCGAAAACTACGTCGGCCTGCCGTTCTGACGCGGGGGACGCCTGAACGCAGGGATCGTCTGCCGTTCAGGCGTTCACGTTGGGCACTGCCACGGGCTGGCCGTTGTTCCCTGCGCCGATGCGCTGAATGACCTGAGATCTCAGCCGGATCGCAGCAGGATCCTGATGGGCGTGAACGACGGTCAGGAATCGCACCCATTCGGCGGTGAGGCGGCGCTTCGGCATTGAAGCGAGGCAGTGGCGGGTTGATCGTCGCTTGACGCCAGAGGGCAAGCCGCCGCAGTGGCCGCCCTGCAGGTGGTGTTGGCGCCGTCACGGGCGGCTGCGCAGCAGTCTGGCGCTCTGCGACAGCTGTTCCTCGCAGATCGCGATGCCGGCCCGCTCGAGTTCGCGCTGCAATTCCGCAAGCGCGGCTTCGGTCCGCGGCTCGGCGACCCGCTGCGATGCTTCGCCGGTGACCGTGCCGTCCGGCAACTGCCAGAACTCGACCGAGTATTTTCTGCCGGGGGCGCGATAGCCGCTCGCTGACGCCGGCCCGATCCGGCGCATCGAATCCGGCGCCGGCCAGGTCTGCCCGTTCGCCACGCGCAGCGTCGCGCGCTGGCGTTCGTCGAGCGCTGCCTCGAGTGCCGCGGCCAGCCCCGGCCCCGACGCGGGCGTGTCGGAAATGAGCGCGGCGACTTCGGCTGCCGTCAACGCACGAACGAGCGACAGCGTGCCGTCGCGGCTGCCGGCGCGCACGTCGATCTCGCACTTCGCGGACGGCGGCACCGCCTGCGCCGCCAGCATCCGTGCGCAATCCTGCCCGCTGAGTTTGACCGTCAGATCGCCGCCGTCGGGCGCCCTGCGCAAGCGCACGCGCAAGCCGCGCGCGCGCAGCAGCCGGTCGGGCGTGTCGAAGAACCAGACCGCGTCGGGGGCCGACGCATCGGCGCGCAGGCCCAGGGCGCGTACGACGTCCTGCTGCGGCGAGCACACGCTGATCTGCACTTCGGCACGCGGGCCTTTGGTCGGATCGGCAGCGCCTGCCGGCGCCGCCGCCGTGCCCAGCACGAGCGCCAGCACTGCGGCCGGCAAGAAACCAACGCCCGAATGCACGACTCTCGAGCAAACGCCGGGCCGCGCCAGGCCTTCTTGACCCCCGCGGCGGGCGGGCCGGGCGCAGCCCGACCCTGGGGAGGCTCTCATGGTCAGCATCAGCAGCCCTGTTGCGAACGCCTTCGTCAAACTGCCGCTCCCATCCGCCGACACGGCGCCGCGCGGTGCGCGATCAGTGCGAACCGGCCGCTTCGCGGCGGCCCCGGTGCATCGAACCGCGCCCGCCGGGCAACCCCGCCAGCCGCCGAATCAGCAGCGATAATCCGCCACCACGCACGCGCATCCCATGCCGCAGCACATTGTCGCCGGATCTGCAAGCGCGGCGCGCGCCGGCACCGATGCGCCGCCGCCGGGCGCCGCTCGAGGCAGCCGGGCGCGGCTGCTGCTGGCCGCGCTGCGGCCATACCGCGGCTGGGTCGCGCTGGTGATGGCGATGATGCTCGTCGAGACATTGATGTCGCTCGCCGGGCCGTGGCCGCTGAAGGTGGTGCTCGACTCGGTGCTCGGCACGCACAAGGCGCCGGCCTGGATCGAGTCCCTGAAGTGGATCGCTATCGACGGCGGCAAGCTCGAGGTCGCCGCGGCGGCGGCGATCGCGGTGCTCGTGATCCAGTTGATCAACTCGGCGGCAACCTACGTCGACAACTACTACACGACCAGCATCAGCCAGTGGGTCGCGCACGACTTCCGGATGCGCGTCTACGAGCACCTGCACCGGCTGTCGCTGGGCTACTACGACACGCACCAGTCGGGATCGATCCTGTCGACGCTGACCGCCGACATCAAGGTGATCCAGGGCTTCGCGTCGTCCGGCGTGCTCTCGATCGTGGTCGACATGCTGACCATCGTCGGCATGCTCGGGCTGATGTTCTGGCTGAACTGGGACTTCGCGCTGATCGCGGTTGCCGTGACGCCGTTCCTGCTGCTGTACGTGTCGCGCTTCAACCGTGCGGTCAAGAACGCGACGCGCGACGTGCGCAAGCGCCAGAGCGACATCGTCTCGGTCGTCGAGCAGGGCCTCGAGGAAATCCGCACCACCAAGGCCTACGGCCGCGAAGATCTCGAGCAGCAGCGGCTGGCCGACGCGAGCCGGGCATCGGTGCAGGCGGCGCTGCGCGCGCGCGTGGCCAAGTCGATGCTCGGCCCGGCGGTCGCGCTCACCGCGGCGGCGTGCACCGCGTACGTGCTGTGGCGCGGCGCGAACCTCGTGATCGCCGGGGCGATGACGATCGGCGGCCTGACGGTGTTCCTGACCTACCTGTCCAAGTTCTTCAAGCCGGTGCAGGACCTGGCCAAGATGAGCAGCACGATCGCGCAGACCCTCATCTCGGTCGAGCGCATCCAGGCGATCCTCGACACCGACGACATCCTGCCGCAGCGCGCCAACGCGCGTGACCCCGGCCGGCTGCGCGGCGAGATCACGTTCGAGCACCTGGCCTTCGCCTACGACCCCAAGGCGCCGGTGCTGCGCGACGTGCACACGACGATCGCGGCCGGGCAGAAGGTCGGCATCGTCGGCCCGACCGGGGGCGGCAAGTCGACGATCGTCAGCATGGTGCCGCGCTTCTACGATCCGGCCGGCGGGCGCGTGCTGATCGACGGCACCGACGTGCGCGACTTCGAACTCGCGGCGCTGCGCGGCAACGTCGGCTTCGTGCTGCAGGAGACGATGCTGTTTCACGGCACGATCCTCGACAACATCGGCTACGGCCGCCCCGGCGCGACCGAGGCCGAAGTCACCGAGGCGGCGCGGCTCGCCAACGCGCACGAGTTCATCGAGCGCATGCCCGACGGCTACAACACGCTGGTCGGCGAGCGCGGCTCGACGCTATCGGGCGGCCAGCGCCAGCGCATCGGCATCGCCCGCGCGATCCTGCGCAACGCGCCGATCCTGATCCTGGACGAGCCGACCGCGGCGCTCGACACCGAATCCGAGAAGCTCGTGATGGACGCGCTCGTGACGCTGATGAAGGGCCGCACCGTGCTGACGATCGCACACCGCCTGTCGACGATCCGCGATGCCGACGTCATCCTCGTGTTGAAGGATGGCGTCGTCGCCGAGCGCGGCACGCACGACGAACTGGTCGCGCTCGGCGGCACCTATGCCGACCTGTACCGCACCCAGGTCGGCGCGACGCCGGCCTGAGCCTGTGAACAAATCCGGCACGTCCGCCCACTTCGCGAGGAAGCCATGTCCCGATCCCTCATCGTGCTGCCCGACGACACGGCGCAGCCGCTGCTCGACGCGATTGCCGCGGCACAGCAATCGATCCGCGTCAAGATGTTCATCTTCACCGACCCGGCGCTGCTCGCCGCCGTGATCGAGGCAAAGCGGCGCGGCGTCACGGTGCGCGTCATGCTCAACCCGGCGCGGCGCAGCGGCGAGGACGAGAACGCGCAGTCGCGCAAGACGCTCGAGGGCGGAGGCGTCGAAGTCAAGGACAGCAACCCCAAGTTCGACCTGACGCACGAGAAGTCGATGGTCGTCGACGATGCGACCGCCTACGTCATGTCGCTGAACTGGGAGACCGAGAACTTCACCCACACCCGCGACTACGCAGTGGTCACCCGCCACAGGCCCGAGGTGGACGAGATCATCGACTGCTTCGAGGCGGACTGGCAGCGCCGCGATTTCGACCCGGGGACGCAGACCCAGCTGATCTGGTGCAACCTGAACGGCCGCAACCGGATTGCCGAGTTCATCGACAGCGCGAAGCACACGCTGTTCCTGCAGAACGAGCGCTACCAGGACGAGGTGATCATCGAGCGGCTGACGCGTGCCGCGCACCGCGGCGTGGCGATCCACGTGCTCGCCCGGCCGGCGCATTCGCTCAAGGCCAAGAAGCTCGTCGAGGGCATCGAGGGGCTGCGCATCCTGGAGGACGTCGGCGCCAAGGTGCACAAGTTGCGCCACCTCAAGCTGCACGCGAAGATGATGCTCGCCGACCACGAGCGCGCCATCGTCGGCTCGATCAACCTCGCGCCCGGCAGCTTCGACACCCGGCGCGAGCTGGCGATCTGCTTCGACAACCCGCATGCGATCAAGCGGATGCGCGAGGTCGTCCATGCGGATTGGGAGAGCTCGCACGCGCTCGACCTCAGCGACGACGCCTTGCTCGCCGACCTGGAAGGGCACGGCAACTCCGGGGCCGCCGAGACGCTGGCACTCAGGCCGCAAAGCGACCGCGACGCCGGCGGCTGACCGCGGCCGGCCACGCAGGCCAGGTCTTCGGTGCCCAGGCGCAGCTTCATCTGCAGCATCACCACGCCCAGGCCCGGGCTGGACGGGCAGCGCGCCCGGGGCCTATGGAGCGCGGATCAACGGGGATCGCGGCTGAGGTGCCGGGGCATTGCCGCTGCGCGCGTCGATCCGCTCGCGCACGGGCCGCGCAGGCGCCGGCCTGCGACGACGGCCAGCGCACCGTCAGCCGCACGGCCCCGCGCCTGAGCTCGATGTGGATCTGGGTCTGGGCATCGGGCAGCGGCTCGGCGGCCGTACCGCGCTCGGCACCGGCCAAGCGGCACGGGCACGAAGCGCATCGGCGGCCCGGCCATCGCCACAGCCGCAGGCTCACGCAAGGGCCCACCGCCGGCGGCCGCAGCGCCCCTGCCGAGCCCTCGACCGATCAGCCGCTTGCGCACCCGATTGGCGTTCAGCCCGTGCGCCAGCGCCACGCCCGACACCGACGCGCCCGGCTGGCGGCATTCGGCGACGACCGCCTCCTTGAGCTGCGGGCTGTGAACCCGACGGGGTCTGTTGCTCTGCATAGGTGTCCACCAAGTCGATCAGGTGGACACCCTCGTTGCAGGCGCGCTCCCTGCCGGCAAGGTGGGATGGCTGGACGCGACCGCGGCACCTGCCGCGGCCCCTGCGGAGCGTTCATTGAAGCGCGGGTCGGGTCTGTGTATCGAAATATCAGCAACACCAGACGGCGTTTCTGCCGACCAAAACCCTGCTCACCAGCGCTCAGGAAGCCTTCGGGAGGTGTGTGCGTATTTCAGCCCATCCCGGACACCGATTTCAGCCGATGCCGGACAGCGTTTCAGACGATCGCGGACAGCGTTTCAGGCTGATCCCGGACAGGGTTTCAGCGTGATCGCGGACAGCGGCGGCGCGCGCGAGTGACCTGAGCGTGAGGCAAGCTGGGCGATTTTTTGCCCCGCGATGCCCACACCCAGGATCACCATGCGACAACTGCGACAAACCCTTCGCCTACACCTCGAGTCCGGACTGAGCCTGCGCGAGGTCTCGCGCGTGCTGGGCATCGGCAAGACCACCATCGGCGACATCGTGCGCAACGCGCGCGCCGCCGGCGTGGACTGGGCGGTCGCCCACACGCTGAGCGACGAGCAGCTCGAGGCACGGCTGTACCGCCCCGCGGCGCCGCGTGCGGCGCGCCACCTCGAGCCCGACTACGCGCACATCCACCAGGAGCTCAAGCGAGCGGGCGTGACGCTGCAGCTGCTGTGGGAGGAATACGCCCGAGCGAATCCGCTGGCGTACAAGTACACGAGCTTCTGCATCAAGTACCGCGAGTGGGCGATGACGCTGAAGCGCTCGATGCGCCAGCTCCACGTCGGCGGCGAGAAGCTGTTCATCGACTATGCCGGCCAGACGGTGCCCATCGTCGATGCCGGCACCGGCGAGATCCGTCCCGCGCAGATCTTCGTCGCTGCGCTGGGCGCATCGAGCTACACCTACGCCTGCGCCACCGCGACGCAGACCGCGCCGGACTGGGTCGGCTCGCTCATCGGCGCGCTGGAGTTCATCGGCGGCGTGCCGCGGCTGATCGTGCCCGACCAGCCGCGAGCCTTGATCGCCCAGCCCGACCGCTACGAGCCCGGCGTGGGCCGGCTGCTGCAGGAGTTCTGCGACCACTACGGCACGGCCTGTCTGCCGGCCAGGCCCGCTCATCCGCGCGACAAGCCCAAGGCCGAGGCCGCGGTGCTGCTGGTCGAGCGCTGGATCCTCGCGCGGCTGAGGAACCGGCGCTTCTTCAGCCTGGGCGAGCTCAACGCGGCGATCGGCGAGCTGCTCGTGCAGCTGAACTCGCGCCCCTTCAAGAAGCTGCCCGGCAGCCGGCGCGAGGCCTTCGAGCGGCTGGACCGGCCTGCGCTCGGCGCCCTGCCGCCCACGCGCATGCCGATCGTGCGCTTCAAGCGCGCCCGGGTGAACATCGACTACCACGTCGAGCTCGACGCCCACTACTACAGCGTGCCGCACCGGCTGGTGCGCACCGAGGTGGAACTGCGCATCGGCGGCGGCACCGTCGAAGCCTACGCCGGCCAGCAGCGCGTGGCCGTGCATCCGTACAGCGCCGTGCGCGGCGGCTTCACCACCACGCCCGAGCACATGCCGGCGTCGCACCGCGCGCACCGCGAGTGGACGCCGGCCAAGCTCGTCGCCTGGGGCGAGGGGGTCGGCGCGGCCTGCGCCGCGCTCGTGCGCTGGCAGATGCAGCACCGCCCACACCCCGAGCAGGGCTACCGCGCCTGCCTGGGGCTGCGGCGGCTGGCCCGTACCTACGGCGCCGAGCGGCTGGAGGCGGCGTGCGCGCGGGCGATGTCGATCCGCTCGCCCAGGTTCAAGACGGTCGACGCGATCCTCAAGAGCGGCATGGACCGCCAGCCGCTGCACACCGCGCCGACGCAAGCCTCGCTGCCGCTGCACGAGAACCTGCGCGGCCCCGACTACTACCACTGACACCCCCGACCCACTACCCGATCCGCTGCCCCATCCGCTGCCCCCCACCCCGAAGGAGAACCCCATGATCGCTGCCCACACCCTGGACCAGTTGAAGACCCTGCGCCTGGACGGCATGCTGGCCGCGTTGGCCGACCAGGCCACCAGCAGCGCCGCGGCCGAGCTGCGCTTCGACGATCGACTGAGCCTGCTCGTGCAGCGCGAGATCGACTGGCGCGACGACCGGCGGCTCGAGCGGCTTCTCAAGGCGGCCAAGCTCAAGGTCGGCAGCGCTGCGATCGAGGACATCGTCTGGCGCGACTCGCGCAACCTCGATCGCCATCTGATCACGGCCCTGGCCGGCTGTGACTGGGTGCGTCAGGCCCGGCCGATCCTGCTGAGCGGTGCCACCGGCACGGGCAAAACCTGGCTCGCCTGTGCGCTGGCGCGACAGGCGGCGCGCTGCGGCTTCAGCGTGCTGTACGCGCGCACCCACCGGCTGCTGCAGGAGCTGCGCGTGGCACACGGCGAAGGCTCGTTCAGCCGGCGCCTGGCCCAGCTCGCGCGCATCGACGTGCTCGTGCTCGATGACTTCGCGGGCGCCCCCATCGAGCCCGGCGAGCGCACCGACCTGCTCGAGCTGCTGGACGACCGGGTCGGCACGAAGGCGACGTTGATCACCAGCCAGCTGGCGGTCAACAAGTGGCATGCCTGGCTCGACGAGCCCACCGTCGCCGATGCGATCCTGGACCGCATCGTGCACGGCTCGCACCGCATCGAGCTCAAAGGGCCCTCGCTGCGCAAGGCCCAGGAGCCGGATCGATGATCGCTTCGCGCAGCATGAGCCCCCGACCCGGCGCAGCCGTGAACACGGCTTGCCCACCGCGGCGGTCGTGCGTTCGTCGCTCAGCGACGCCCGCCCGCCGCCGTGGACAAGCCTGCGGTGTGTACCTTCGAACCGAAAACATCGCCTTCGGCGCCGTGTTGCCCACCCCGGCGACGAGCGTCGCCGGCGTGGACAGCACGGTCGGCTTCACGCTGATGCCGGACACCTGAACTACCATCACGCCAGGCACTCGCACGCGCCCGCCGTGTCCGGGATCAGCTTGAAACGCTGTCCGCGATCACGCTGAAACGGGTGTCCGGGATCGCTGAAATGCGCAGTGTGGAACACCCGCAGGATCTCGAGGGTCTGGCCACGGACCCTGTACGGCACGACGTAGCGCGTCTTGAGCACCACGAGCTCGCGCGTTCCCGGGACCCGGCCCGGGCGGCCCATGCCGGGCTGCTCCGGCAACATGGCAACGGCTTCGAGCGCGCGCTGGACCACGAGCTGCGCGGCGTCTGGGCTGTCGGCTGCGATGTGGCTCGCTTCGTCGTCGAGGTTGCGCAGCGCATTGCGCAACCACCTAACGCGCATTCACCTTCCACTTGTTGGCCAGCGCGGCAACGTCCTCGTCGCTGGCGAAGTCGCCGGCGTCGGCCTCCTTGAGCGCCGCACGGATCTCGGCGATCTGCCACTCGTTGGTTTCGACGAACTCGCGGATCGCCTCGGCCGCGAGGTAGGACTTGCTGCGGTTGGTCGAGTCGGCCAGGCGATCGAGGCGATCCTTGACCTCGTCTTCGAGGCGGATGGTCATGGTGGTGGACATGAGGAAAACGCGGTGTGCTCGACTGTGTACATGGCAGCACGCGATTGCTCGTGGGCACATCCCAGGCATCTGACGTTCAGCGTACCCTTCGTGCCGCATTGCGACTCAAGAAGGCGCAACGGCGACGAGACCTGATCGACCCTTGCCGGGTTGCCGACGCCGAGCCTCGAAGATCGCATGGCCGCCTGCAGCCGCGGGCAGTCGAAGCGCCGGCCGCAGGAGCCCTTGCCCGAGTCCGCGCGGGGATGATCGGTTCCGCGCTCGGCACCAAGGTCAGCGCGCAGGCGTCAGGATCGTCGCGCATACACTCCCGGTGCCCCATCCCACTAACAAGGAGGAATCGATGGCAAGCGCGTTTGAATTCCGCCGGCTGATGCTGGCGACCTGCACCACGGTCGCGCTCGCGTGGGCCGGCCATGCCGTCGCCGCCGAGACGCCGATGGTCACCGGCGAGCAGTGGACCAAGTCGTCCGAGGACGTGAAGAAGGCCTACCTGATCGGCATGGTCAACCTGATGCAGGTGGAGGTGGCCTATGGCGGCAACAACCCGCCGAGCGATGCCCAGAGCTTCCTGCCGCGCCTGGCCAAGGGCTTGCAGGGGCAGACGCTGGACAGCGTGCGCGAGGGCCTGAACCGCTGGTACGGGGCCAATCCCGGCAGGCTGCAGCGCCCGGTCCTCGAAACCATCTGGTTCGAGATGGCCGTCCCCGGCCTGAAGAAGTGAACAAGGAGAACGAACGATGAAGCGAATCGGATCTTGGGTAGCCGTCGCGGCGATCGCCGGCCTGGTGGGCTGCACCGACATGACGCCCCAGCAGCAGGGCACGTTGAGCGGCGCCGCGATCGGCGCCGGCACCGGTGCCGGCATCGCGGCAATCTCGGGCGGCAATGCCGCGACCGGCGCGATCATCGGCGGCGTCGGCGGCGGCGTGGCCGGCAACATTCGCGGCCGCTAGCCCGTCCGGCAACTCTACGCCAGCGTGCGCAGCGGGGCCGGACCCCCGCTGCTGTGCGCGGCCACGCGGCCGGCAGCGGCACGCAGTGCGCCGATCCCGCGAGCTTCGGCGTCGGGGCGGCCGGGCCGCGCCATCGAGCCGCTGCTGCGGCACGGCTAAGGCGTTGCCCGCGAATCGGCAGCGCTCGCGCAGCCTGATTCGCCCGTCCGCTGCGCGGCGGCTGCGGCAGCGGGCCATGCGGCGCCGCGCAGCGAATGCGGCAGCGCTTCGGTGATGCGCAGGTCGATCATCCGGCCGATCAGCTCGGCCGGGCCGGCGAAGTTGACGATCCGGTTGCACGCGGTGCGGCCCATCAGTTCCGGGCCCTGTGCGCCCGGACGGCGCGACGGGCCTTCGACCAGGATGCGCTGCACCGTGCCCACGCGCGACGCGGCGATGCGCTGCGCGTTCGCCTCGATGCGCGCCTGCACCTGCTGCAGCCGCTGCAGCTTGAGCGCCTGCGGCGTGTCGTCGTGCAGGTTGGCCGCCGGCGTGCCCGGGCGCGGGCTGAAGACGAAGCTGAAGCTGGCGTCGAAGCCGATCTCGTCGATCAGCTTCAGCGTCAGCGCATGGTCGGCGTCGGTCTCGCCGGGGAAGCCGACGATGAAGTCGGTGGACAGGCTCAGCTGCGGCCGCAGCGCGCGCAGCCGGCGCACGATGCTCTTGTACTGCAGCACGGTGTAGCCGCGCTTCATCGCGCCGAGGATGCGGTCGCTGCCGTGCTGCACCGGCAGGTGCAGGTGGCTGGCCAGCTGCGGCACGCGCGCATAGACCTCGATCAGCCGCGGCGTGAATTCGTTCGGGTGGCTGGTGGTGTAGCGGATGCGCTCGATGCCGGGCAGCGCCGCCACGCATTCGATCAGCAGCGCGAAGTCGGCCGGCCCGCCGTCCGCGCCGATCGTGCCGCGCCAGGCGTTCACGTTCTGGCCGAGCAGCGTGACCTCGCGCACGCCGCGCGCGCCCAGGTCGGCGATCTCGGCGAGCACGTCGTCCAGCGGCCGGCTGACCTCGTCGCCGCGCGTATAGGGCACCACGCAGTACGAGCAGTACTTGGAGCAGCCTTCCATGATCGACACGAAGGCCGTCGGCCCGGTCACGCGCGCAGGCGGCAGGTGGTCGAACTTCTCGATCTCGGGGAAGCTGATGTCGACCTGCGGCTGCTGCTCGGCCAGGCGGCGCTCGATCAGCTGCGGCAGCCGGTGCAGCGTCTGCGGGCCGAAGACCAGGTCCACGTAGGGCGCGCGCTCGACGATTGCGGCGCCCTCCTGGCTGGCGACGCAGCCGCCCACGCCGATCAGCACGCCCTTGTCCTTCAGCGCCTTCACGCGGCCGAGGTCGCTGAACACCTTGTGCGCCGCCTTCTCGCGGATCGAGCAGGTGTTGAACAGCACCAGGTCGGCCTGCTCGACGTCGGCGGTGGGCTCGTAGCCCTGCGCCGCGTGCAGCAGGTCGGCCATCTTGGCGGCGTCGTACTCGTTCATCTGGCAGCCGTAGCTGCGGATGTAGACCTTCTTCGTCACGGCGCTTCCCGTCCCGGAATCAGGGCTTGGTCCAGGTCTGGGTGTAGAAGTTGAACTGCCAGGCCTGCGCCTCTTTCTCGGTGGTGGGCCAGGGCTTGCGCGCGATCTCGTCGGGCGTCAGCACCCACACGTCCTGCAACTGGCCGGTACCCGGCTCGAGCGTGTAGAACACCACCAGCTTGCGGCCCGACAGCGACGCCGACAGCTGCAGGATGTTGCTTTGGTCGCGGATGCGCGCGCCCGGCGCCAGCCGCGCCGGCTTGCCGTTGAGCAGCGCGTCGGGCGGCTGGCCGACCACCAGTTCGCCGCGCAGCGCCTTCTCGGTGAAGTTGCGCTGCGCCTGCGCCGGCAGCGCGACGGCAACCAGCAGGCTGAGGAAGGCGGCGGGCAGCAGCTTGAGCATGCGCGCGATTTTCCCATGCCCGGCGGCGTGCCGGCGTTCGCTGCGCGCCGCCGCAGCGGCCGTCCCGCCGCAGCGCTGCCGTAGCATCCGCGCCGGCGGCACGGCCGACGCAGCGCCGGGCGATGAGCCGGGCCCGCTCGAAGCCGGCCGGCAGGATCCGGATGAACAGCCTCGACGACCGCGATGCCCTGACCCCGAGCCCGGCGGCTGCGGCTGCGGTCATCGACGTGTTCGTGTACGTGGTCGTGCTCAACCTGTTCGTCGAGTACCTGCCGGCCGTGGTGAGCGAAACCTTCACGCTGTCGCTGCTGACCGCGATCCTGCTCAAGGCCGTGCTCGAAGCCGTGGTCGCGGCCAAGAAGCGGATCGCGGCGCGATTGCGCAGCGCCGGCACCCCGATGGGCAAGGCAGCTGCCGCACTGTCGCTGTGGGCGGTGATGATCGGCAGCAAGTTCGCGGTGCTGGAGATCACCCACCGGATCTTCGGCGACCGCGTGCGCCTGGGCGGCTTCTTCGCGGTCAGCGGGCTGATCATCGTGTTGTTGTCGGCGCGGTTCGCGATGCGCCGGCTGCTCCAAGCCGTCGGGCGCAGCGCCGGACCGGGCCCGTAGCCCGCTCGTGGGCGCGCGCTCGACGAAGGCAGCGCCGTTGCCGAATCCCCCGATCTCCGGTTTGGGGGAGGGCCGTGCAGGCCAAGCCGGCCGACGGCCGGCCGCGGCACGCCGGCCGTGGGCCTGCTGCGTGCCGCCGGTGCCGGCGCCTGAGGTCAGGCCTTCAGTCCGCCCTCGATCGCCTGCATGTGCTTCAGCGCCTCCTCGGACGATTCGAAGACATGCGGCGCGACGCCGCGCTTTTGCAGCGCCTCGCCCAGCTTCAGCCGCAGGAAGCCCGAGGTGCTGTAGCGCGCCGCGTTCCAGTAGAACGCGTCGGCCAGCCCCTTGACCATCGCCGCGTAGTCGTCGACGAGATCGGTCGCGATCTGGAAGCCGTCGTAGTTGACGATCGCGAACACCTTGCGGCCGATGTGGTCGAGTTTGTCGGCCACGTGGCGGCGGATGTCCTCGACCTGCTGGATCGTGCGCACGTTCAGCCGCTCGAAGTTGATGTACAGCGCGTTGTGGTCGGGGTCGTAGGTCAGCCGCCGCTCGAGCGGGATGTCGAGCAGCTGGTCGCGCAGCCCCATTGGGCCGTCGGCGAACAGCCGCGGGTCCATCGGGCGCGGCGGCGACGGCATCAGCGGCTCGAAGTCCATCTGCGCGAGGATGTCGCGCTGGATGTCGATGCCGGGCGCGACCTCGATCAACTCCAGGCCCCGCTCGGCCAGCCGGAACACGCAGCGCTCGGTGACGTAGAGCACCGGCTGCCTGCGTTGCCACGCATAGCGGCCGCTGAAGGTGCGGTGCTCGACCTCGCGCACGAACTTGCGCGCGCGGCCTTCTTGCAGGATGCGCAGCTGCCCGTCCTGCACCGCGACCTTCAGCCCGCCGGCGGTGAAGGTGCCGCAGAACACCACGGTCTTGGCGTTCTGGCTGATGTTGATGAAGCCGCCGGCACCGGCCAGCCGCGGCCCGAAGCGCGAAACGTTCAGGTTGCCCTCGGCATCGGCCTGGGCCAGGCCGAGGATCGTGATGTCCAGCCCGCCGCCGTCGTAGAAATCGAACTGGTAGGGCTGGTCGATGATCGCCTGTGCATTGGTCGCCGCGCCGAAGCTCATGCCGCCGGCGGGCACGCCGCCGACCACGCCGGGTTCGGCCGTCAGCGTCATCAGGTCGGTGATGCGCTCCTCGGCCGCGACTTCGGCCACGCCTTCGGGCATGCCGATGCCGAGGTTGGCCACCGCGTTGGGCTTGATCTCGAGCGCCGCGCGGCGCGCGATGATCTTGCGGTCGCCCATCGCCATCGGCGCCAGGCTGTCCATCGGCACCCGGATCTCGCCGGCGAAGGCGGCGCTGAACTGCTCGGCGAAGGTCTGCATGTGGTATTCGGGCTTCTCGGCCACGACCACGCAGTCCACCAGCACGCCGGGGACGACCACCTGCCGCGGCGCCATCGAGCCGCGCTCGACGATGCGCTCGACCTGGGCGATCACGATGCCGCCCGAGTTGTGCGCCGCCATCGCCTGCGACAGCGCCTCGAGCGTCAGCGCCTCGCGCTCCATCGTCAGGTTGCCGTCGGGGTCGG
This sequence comes from Pseudomonadota bacterium, assembly GCA_018240325.1. GTDB lineage: Bacteria > Pseudomonadota > Gammaproteobacteria > Burkholderiales > Burkholderiaceae_C > Rubrivivax. Next base: position 12,481 of record JAFEFZ010000279.1, on the reverse strand, counting down.
CGCTGGTCGCGCGGATGAACGCGACGTCGATCGGGAAGGTCTTGTAGAACAGGTATTCCTCGCCGCCGATCGTCGTCAGCTCGACCAGGTCTTCGGTGGTGCGCGCGTTGATCTTGCCGCCGCCGTGGCGCGGGTCGACGAAGGTGCCCAGGCCCACGCGCGACACCTGCCCCGGCTTGCCGGCCGCGATGTCGCGCATCAGGTGCGAGATCACGCCCTGCGGCAGGTTGTAGGCCTCGACCTGGTCGGACACCGCCAGCGCCTGCAGCTTCGGGCACAGCCCCCAGTGGCCGCCGACCACGCGCTTGAGCATGCCCGCGTGGCCGAGGTGGTTCAGCCCGCGCTCCTTGCCGTCGCCCTGGCCGGCGGCGTACACCAGCGTCAGGCCGCGCGGGTGGCCGATGCCGTCGGGGTCTTCCTTGGCGCTTTCGAGATAGCGCTGCTCCAGCGCCACGGCCAGGTTCTCGGCGAAGCCGATGCCGACGAAGCCGCTGGTGCACAGCGTGTCGCCGTCGCGCACCAACTGCACCGCCTCGCGGGCCGTGACGATCTTGCCGTGCTCGAAACTGCGCAGCGCCGACAGCAGCTCGGCGGTGGTCTGGTGGTCGCTCATCCGTGTGTCTCCTGTGGGGGCGGATCTTTGCCCATCAATGGTAGTCGCGGCCGCGGCGGGCGCCCACAGATGGTAACCCTGAGGTGCGCGGGGCGCGCCGGCTTCGCGGGCCGCTGCGGTGCCTCACCGAAGGTTGCCAGACCGCCGCGGGGCATCCGGACCGTGTTCGCGCCCTGGATGCATTCGCCTGCGGGGCGGGCTTCGGCCGCTGCGCAGGCAGCGGCATCGCCGCCGGCTCAGACCCCCAGGTAGGCCGCCAGGTCGGCGCCGGCCTGCAGCGCATCGGCGCTGCCGGCCATCACCACCTGCCCCTTTTGCAGCACCAGCGCGCGGTCGCTGTGGGCGAGTACCTTGCGGAAGTCGCGGTCGACGATCAGCGTGGCGATGCCGTCGCGGCGGATCTGGCCGATCACCCGCCAGATCTCCTCGACGATCAGCGGCGCCAGGCCCTCGGTGGCCTCGTCGAGGATGATCAGCTCGGGCTGCGTCATCAGCGCGCGGCCGATCGACACCATCTGCTGCTCGCCGCCCGACAGCTGAGCGCCGAGGTGCTCGGTGCGCTCGGCCAGCCGGGTGAAGGTCTGCAGCACGCGCTCGTAGCTCCAGCCGCGGCTGCCCGCCGCGGGGCGCGCGGCCATCAGCAGGTTCTCGCGCACGCTCAGGTTGGGGAACACGCCGCGGCCCTCGGGCACGTAGGCGACGCCGCGGCGCGCCACCTCGTGCGGCTTGGCGCGGCTGCAGTCCTGCCCGAAGAACACGATGCTGCCGTCGCGCTGCGTGACATGGCCGAGCAGCGTGCGGATCAAGGTGCTCTTGCCCATGCCGTTGCGGCCGAGCAGCCCGACGGTTTCGCCGCGCCCGATCTGCAGCGACACGCCGTGCAGCACGTGGCTCGAGCCGTACCAGGCGTGGACGTCGCGCGCGTCGAGGATCGGGTCGTCCATCGCGGTGGCTTCGTGCGGCCTACTGTTCGCCCAGATAGGCGGCCTGCACCTCGGGGTCGGCGCGCACCGCGTCGGGCGTGCCGCTGGCGATGACCGCGCCGTTGACCATCACGGTGATGCGGTCGGCCACGCGGAACACGGCGTCCATGTCGTGCTCGACCAGCAGGATCGCGTGGCGCGGCCTGAGCTCGCGCAGCAGCGCGAGCATGCGCTCGGTCTCCTCGGCGCCCATGCCGGCCAGCGGCTCGTCGAGCAGCAGCACCTGCGGCGCGGTTGCCAGGCACATCGCGATCTCGAGCTGGCGCTTGCCGCCGTGGCTGAGCAGCCCGGCCGGCCGGTCGAGCTGGTCGTCCAGGCCGGCGCGCGCCGCCGCGTCGCGCGCGGCCTGCAGGCTGGCGGCGCAGCGCTGCGCGTCTTCCCAGAAGGCCCAGGGCCGCGGCGTGCGCGCCTGCGCCGCCAGGCGGCAGTTCTCGAGCACGCTGAAGCTCGGGTAGATCGTGTTGCGCTGGTAGCTGCGGCCCAGCCCCGCCAGCGCACGCCGCGGCTGGCTCCAGCCGGTCACGTCGCGGCCGAGCAGCTCGACCGTGCCGGACGACGGCGCGATCTCGCCCGACAGCAGGTTGATCAGCGTGGACTTGCCGGCGCCGTTGGTGCCGATCACCGCGTGCACCTCGCCGCGCGCCAGCGCCAGCGACACCTCGCTGACCGCGAGCAGCCCGCCCCAGCGGCGGCTGAGCGCGCGCCCGTGCAGCAGGACGGCGGCGCCGTTCACGGCAGTACCTTCAGGCTGCTCCCGGCGGTATTCGCCCGTGGGGCGGCCCGGCGGGCTCATCGCGGCGCTCCGGTGCCGGCGGCGGCGCGCCGCGGCGCGCGGCCGCTCAGGCGATCGCGCCACTGCGCCGGCAGCCCGACCAGCCCGCGCGGCATCAGCGCCACGCAGGCGATGATCGCCAGCCCCAGGCCCAGCAGCCAGTGCTTGGCGAAGGCGCCGAAGATCGCGTCGCTCTTGAAGAACTCCTGCAGCAGCGCGAACGCGAAGGCGCCGATCAGCGCGCCGCGCAGGTGGCCGATGCCGCCGAGGATGATCATGATCAGCACCGCGCCCGACAGGTGCCAGCTCAGCAGCTCGGGGTTGACGAAGCCGTCCTTGACCGCGAACAGGAATCCGGCCAGCCCGGCGATGCCGCCGCTGATCGTGAAGGCGGCGAGCTTGTACGGGTAGGTGGCGAAGCCGGTGGCGCGCATGCGCTGCTCGTTCACGCGGATGCCGGCGAGCGCGCGCCCGAAGCGCGAGCGCGACAGCAGCGCGAGCCCGCCGAACACCAGCGCCAGCGCGGCCAGCGTCAGGCCGTACATCACCGGCGCCTTGGCCAGGTCGAGCGAGCCGCCCAGCGTGGGCAGCAGCGTCAGGTAGATGCCGTCGGTGCCGCCGCCCAGCGGCGTGTCGTGCACCACGTAGTAGGCCATCTGCGCGAAGGCGAGCGTGACCATGATGAAGTACACGCCCCGGGTGCGCAGGCTCAGGGCGCCCACCGCGAGCGCGTACAGCGCCGCCGCGAGCACGCCGGCCGGCGCGAGCCACAGCAGCGCAGCGGGCTCGTCGCGCGGGCTCAGCAGCACCGCCGCGTAGGCGCCGATGCCGAAGAAGGCGGCGTGGCCGAAGCTGACCAGCCCGGCGCCGCCGACCAGCAGCTCGAGGCTGAGCGCGAAGATCGCGGAGATCATGATCTTCGTCACCAGGTCCAGGCCGAAGCTGCCGGCGAACAGCGGGTAGGCCGCGAGCGCGCCGAAGCAGCCCAGCACGAAGAGCGTGCGTCCGTTCAAGGCCGGGGCCTCATCCGGCGCGGAACAGCCCGGCCGGCTTCCACAGCAGGATCAGCGCCATCAGCACGTACACGAGCACGCCGGCGGCCTGCGGCAGCAGCACCTTGCCGAAGGTGTCGACCACGCCGATCAGCAGCGCCGCGACCAGCGCGCCGCGGATCGAGCCGATGCCGCCGATCACGACGACGACGAAACAGATGATCAGCACCTGGCTGCCCATGCCGGGATAGACGCTGGATACCGGCGCGGCGAGCATGCCGGCGAAGACGGCGAGCGCGAACCCGGCCGCGAAGACCAGGCGGTACAGGAACTGGATGTCGATGCCCAGGCTTTGCACCATCTCGCGGTTGGTGCTGCCGGCGCGGATCATCATGCCCAGCCGGGTGCGCGCGAACACCCACCACATGCCCAGCGCCAGCAGGATGCACACGCCGGAGATGAACAGCCGGTAGACCGGGTAGGTCATCAGCTCGCCCAGCGGGATCGAGCCGGCCAGGATCGGCGGCGCCTGCACGCCGTGCACCTCGTCGCCGACCAGCAGGCTGCGCAGCTCCTCGAACACCAGGATCAGCCCGTAGGTCATCAGCACCTGCTGCAGGTGCTCGCGCTCGTACAGGTAGCTGTAGAACGCCCACTCGAGTCCGTAGCCCAGGACGACCGCGAGCACGGTGCCCGCCAGCAGCGTCGCGAAGAAGCCGCCGCCGAAGGTGCCGGCGACGATCGGCGCGAGCGCGAAGGCCATGTACGCGCCGATCATGTAGAAGCTGCCGTGGGCGAGGTTGATCACGCCCATGATCCCGAAGATCAGCGTCAGCCCGCTGGCCACCAGGAACAGCAGCAGCCCGTACTGCAGCGCGTTCAGGCACTGGACGAGGAAGGTGGCGAAGTCCATGGCGGCGACGGGTCGTCATCGGCGATGCACGGCGCGGCCGCGCGCGGCCGGCGGCTCACATCCGGCATCCGCGCCCGGGGTCGGCCAGCGCCTTGCTGGCGACGTCGATCTTCTTGTTCTCGACGCCCGAGACTTCGCGCAGGTAGATGTCCTGCACCGGGTTGTGGCTGGCCGACAGCGTGAACGGGCCGCGCGGGCTGTCGATCCTGGCCTTGCGCAGCGCGGCCGCGAACTCGGCCTTCTTGCCCGCGTCGCCCTTGGTCGCGGCCAGGCCGATGCCGAGCATCTGCGCGGCGTCGTAGCCCTGCATCGCGTACACGTCGGGCTGCAGCTTGTAGCTCTTGGCATAGGCCAGGCGGAAGGCGTTGTCGCGCGGCGTGTTCAGCCCGTCGGCGTAGTGCAGCGTGGTCAGCAGCCCCTGCGCGTCGGCGCCCTGGGCTTCGAGCGTGCCGTCGGTCAGGAAGCCGGCGCCGTACAGCGGGATCTTGCCCTTCAGGCCCGCGGCGGCGTAGTCCTTGACGAACTTGACCGCGCCGCCGCCGGCGAAGAAGGTGTAGACCGCGTCGGGCTTGGCGGCGGCGATCTCGGTCAGCAGCGCCTGGAACTCGACGTTCGGGAACGGCAGCGTCAGCTCCTTGGCGATCTTGCCGCCGGCCTTGGTGAAGGCCTCCTTGAAGCCGCCCACCGACTCGTCGCCCGCGGCGTACTTCCAGGTGATCGTGACCACGTTCTTGTGGCCGCGCTTGGCGACGACCTCGCCCATCGCGTAGCCCGGCTGCCAGTTCGAGAACGAGCTGCGGAAGATGTTGAGCGCGCACATCGGCCCGGTGACGGCGTCGGCGCCCGCATTGGGCACGATCAGCAGCGTGCCGGTGTCCTTGGCCACCTTGGCCATCGCCATCGCGACACCGGAGTGCACGGTGCCGACGACGACGTCGACGTTGTCGCGCTTGATCAGCTTGTTGACGTTGTCGGTGGCCTTGGCCGGGTCGCTCTCGTCGTCGACCTTGACGAACTCGATCTCGCGCCCGCCGAGCTTGCCGCCCTGCTCGCCCAGGTACAGGCGAAAGCCGTTCTCGATCGCGGTGCCGAGCGCGGCGTAGGTGCCGGTGTAGGGCAGCATCAGCCCGACCTTGAGCTTGGCGCCGGCCTGCGCGCCGGCCGGCGGCGCCAGCAGCGCCAGGATCGCGGCCGCGCCGGCGGCCAGGGTGAAGCTTCGGGTGATCATCGGGCTCTCCGTGCGCCGGTCAAAACCGGCAAGGTGTTGTGAATGGAAGTTTCATACGTTGAAGGCTTAGCCAGCTACGGCGGCCCCGAGTCATGCGTGCACATCCGTGAGGGTGTGGGCGAAGCGTTGACAGGGGGACGCGCGGGCCGGGTATTGAGCCGCGTAATCCATGCCCCGGGCTGCAAGGCTCGGGTTGTCCGGGGTGCCGAGGCTGTGGAGATAAGCCGAAGGCCACACCGTGCCTGCCGCATTGGCGAGGCGGGCATGGACCCCGCGCGGTCAGAGACCCTGCGCACGCGCGCAAGCACCTTGTTCGGGAACCGGGAGGTCCCGCGACCTTCTGCCTTGCGCTGGGAAGCATCGAGTGCAGAGCGCATCGTGAAGCCCAAGGGCGCACGACGATGAGCCACGGGCGCGGGAAGTCGGACTGCTGCGTAGTACCGAAGAAGCTGCCGAACAAGGCCGCGGGTGCAACCCCTGCGGCGGCGGAGGCGGTGGAGGGAAGGCGGCAGGCCAAGGGCAATGCCCTCGCGGCGCGCATGTCCCGGCGATCGAGCCGGACCTATGACATGGGAACTGCGCTCGATGGCATACGACAGACGGCAAGAGGCCGTCGCGATGCGAAGTTCGCTGGATTGCTGCATCACATCTACGCGGTCGAACGCCTGCGGGCGGCCTACCTCGCGCTCAAACGCGATGCGGCCGCCGGGGTGGACGGCCAGACCTGGCAGTCGTACGGGGAGAGCCTGGAAGCGAACCTTCTGGACCTGTCCGACCGGCTGGCTCGCGGGGGCTACCGGCCCCAGCCTGTGAAGAGGGTGTTCATCGACAAGGCCGACGGGAGTAAGCGCCCCTTGGGCGTGCCCGCGCTGGAAGACAAGATCGTCCAGCGCGCATCGGTCGAAGTCCTGAACGCCATCTACGAACAGGACTTCTGCGGGTTCAGCTACGGGTTCCGGCCCGGCAAGAGCGCGCACAACGCGCTGGACGCCGTGAGCGTGGGGGTGAGCAACAGAAAAGTGAACTGGATACTCGATGCCGACATCGCCAAGTTCTTCGACACGATCGAACACGACTGGCTGGTGAAGTTCATCGAGCACCGCGTGGCCGACACGCGCGTGGTGCGGCTGATCAAGAAGTGGCTGCACGCGGGCGTGCTGGCAGACGGCAGGCTGACGCAAAGTGAGCTGGGGACGGTGCAGGGCGGCAGCATCTCGCCGCTCCTGGCCAACATCTACCTGCACTACGCGTTCGACCTGTGGGTCAAGCAGTGGCGGGGGCGCCATGCCCGAGGCGACATGATCGCGGTGAGGTATGCCGATGATTGGATTGCCGGGTTCCAGTTCCGCGACGACGCCGAGCGCTTCTGGCGCGCGGTGGCTGAACGACTGGGCCAGTTCGGGCTGAAGCTGCACCCCGAGAAGACGCGGCTGATCGAGTTCGGGCGCTTTGCCCGGGACAACCGAGGCCGCAGGGGACAAGGCAAACCGGACACCTTCGACTTCCTGGGCTTCACGCATTGCTGCGGCAAGACCAGGAAGGGCTGGTTCATGGTGTTGAGGCTGACCAGCGCCAAGCGCATGCGCGCCAAGCTGCTGGCGGTCAAGACGGAGCTTCGACGACGCATGCACCAGCCGATTGCCGAGCAGGGTCAGTACCTGCGCTCGGTGGTGGCGGGGCACGCCCGTTACTTCGCCGTGCCCTGCAACGGGGCGCGTGTGCAGACCTTCCGCTTCCAGGTCGGCCGACTGTGGCATCGCACGCTGTGCCGTCGCAGCCAGGCCAAGCACCTGAGCTGGAAGCGCATGCACAAGATCGTTGATCACTGGCTGCCATCCCCTCGCATCTGCCACCCCTACCCGAACCAGCGTCTGATCGTCACGACCCGAGGCAGGAGCCGTATGCGGTAGTCCCGCACGTACGGATCTGTAGAGGGGGTGCTGGGTGACTGGCATTCCTACTCTGACTTGTCTGCGGGTCGGGTGGGGGCGCGGGCGCCGGGTCTGCGCTGTCGTGTTCGAGCACGAAGGCGCGCACGGCGGCCACGAGCAGGTCCGGATGATCCCTGTGTGGCGAATGGCCGCAATCGGGGAGTTCGAGCACTCGCGCCTGCGGCAGGCGCCGCGCGATGCCGTGCACCTGCTCGAGCGTGCCGTATTCGTCGTCCAGCCCCTGCACCGCCAGCAGCGGGCAGCGGATCGGCGCGATCTCGTCCTCGATCGACCAGTCGCGGAACGGCGGGTGCAGCCAGATCCGGTTCCAGCCCCAGAAGGCCGAGTCCGGGTCGGCGTGGTAAGGCCCGAGCCGCTCGCGCAGGCCGCCTTCGCGGTAGGCGCGCGCGGCCTGCTCGATGCTGGCGATGCTGATCGGCTCGACCAGGATGTGCGGCGCGAGCACCACCAGCCCGGCCGGCGCACGCGGGAAGCGGGCCGCGTACAGCAGCGCGATCGACGCGCCGTCGCTGTGGCCGAAGAGCCAGAGCCGCTCGCGCGCCGGGTCGATGCGCAGCGCGGCCAGCAGCGCCGGCAGCACCTCGTGCGCCTGGCGGTGCATGAAGTCCACGTCCCAGCGCTCGTCGGGCGCGCGCGGCGTGGAGCGGCCGTAGCCGGGGCGCGACCAGACGAGCCCGCGCCAGCCGAGCGCGTCGCACAGCCGCTGCGGGAAGTCCTTCCACATCGACAGCGAGCCCAGCCCCTCGTGCAGGAACACCAGCAGCGGCGCGCCGGTGCGCTCGCGGTTCAGCCACTCGTGCTCGACGTGCACGCGCCGGCCGCGCCAGTCGATCTCGACGAACTCGACGGCCGCTGCGGCGGGCCGGCCGGTGCCGGCCGCGGAGGTGCCGGCGTCGGATCTGCCGGCGTCGGATCTGCCGGCCTGTGGGGTGCTGTCCATCAGCGCTGCTGCTGCTCGCGCTCGCGCAGCCGGAAGCGCTGGATCTTGCCGGTGGCCGTCTTGGGCAGCTCGTCGACGAACTCGATCAGCCGCGGGTACTTGTAGGGCGCGAGCTTGTCCTTGACGAATGCCTTGAGCTCCTCGTCGCCGGCGCGGCTGCCGGGCTTGAGCACGACGAAGGCCTTGGTCTTGGTCAGGCCGTCGGCGTCGGCCACGCCGATCACCGCCGCTTCGAGCACCGCCGGGTGCTGCACCAGCGTGGCCTCGACCTCGAAGGGGCTGACGTAGATGCCGCTGACCTTGAGCATGTCGTCGCTGCGCCCGCCGTAGGTGTAGCTGCCGTCGTCGGCGTTGCGGATGTACTTGTCGCCGCTCTTGGTCCAGCCGCCCTGGAAGGTGTCGCGGCTCTTGGCGCGGTTGCCCCAGTACATCAGCGCCGCGCTCGGGCCCTGGATGTACAGGTCGCCGGGCTCGCCGTCGGGCACCGGCTTGCCGTCCTCCCCGCGCAGCTCGACCGTGTAGCCCGGTACCGGCCAGCCGGTGCTGCCGTAGCGCACCCGGTCGGGCCGGTTGCTGATGAACACGTGCAGCATCTCGGTCGAGCCGATGCCGTCGACGATGTCCACGCCGAAGTGGCGCTTGAAGCGCTCGCCGATGTCGGCCGGCAGCGCTTCGCCGGCCGACGACGCCAGCCGCAGCGCGACCTGCGCGCGCGCCGGCAGGTCGGGGTGGGCGAGCATGCCGGCGAAACCGGTGGGCGCCCCGTAGAAGATCGTCGGCCTGGCGCCGCCGACGCCGCCGCGCCAGCGCTTGAAGATCGCCTCGGGCGTGGGCCGCTCGGCCATCAGCAGCGTCGTCGCGCCCACGCTCATCGGGAAGGTCAGCGCGTTGCCCAGACCGTAGGCGAAGAACAGCTTGGCCGCGCTGAAGCACAAGTCGTCGGCGCGCAGCCCCAGCAGGCGCACGCCGTACAGCTCGCTCGTCCAGTACGGGTTGGCGTGCGAATGCACCGTGCCCTTGGGCCTGCCGGTGGAGCCGGACGAATACAGCCAGAACGCCGGGTCGTCGGCGTGGGTGGCCGCCGGCCGCTCGGCCGGCGGCTGCGCCGCGAGGAAGGCCTCGAACTCGATCTCGGCCGGCAGCGGCGGCGTGTCGGCGGACGGCGCGCCGCGCAGCGGCGCCTGCGGCCGCGACACGATGACCTTCGCGACCTCGTGGTCGCTCTTGACCATCGCGCCGCTCAGCGCCGGCAGCAGCGCGCCCGACACCAGCGCCGCCTGCGCGCGCGAGTGCTCGAGCATGTACGCGTAGTCGTCGGCGGTGAGCAGCGTGTTCACCGCCACCGGCACCAGCCCGGCGTAGATCGCGCCGAGGAAGGCGACCGGCCAGTCGTTGCCGTCGTGCATCAGCAGCAGCACGCGCTCTTCGCGGCGCAGGCCCAGCGCGCGCAGCCCGGCTGCGGCGCGGCGCACGCGCTCGTCCAGACTGCCGTAGCCGAGCGTGCCGAGCTCGTCGATGAACGCGGCCTTGGCGGGGTGCGCCGCGTTGCGCTCGAGCAGGTGCAGCGCGAAATTGAAGCGCTCGGGCGGCGGCGGTGGCGCGGATGCGGCGGGCGGGGTACTCATGGTGGTCTCCGTGCGGCTGGCGGCGGCCGCTGCGAGCTTCGGCGCTTGCCATCCGCCAAATCATGCAGTATTGTGCGCATCGAACTTTAGGCGGCGAGCTGATCTTGTGTCAAGCACCATAATGCATAGCCCCGTACTTACCCCTAACGGCCTGCCCGTGGGGGTGGAAGACGCCGCGCCGCAGGCCCTCGTCCGGCCGGGCGGCGACGCCGGCGGGCCCGCCGACGCAGACGGCGGCAAGCACCCGTTCCTGGTCGGCCTGGGCGAGCGCGTGCGCGCGCTGCGTTCGCGCCGCGGCATGACGCGCAAGGCCTTGTCGCAGGCGGCCGAGGTGTCGGAGCGGCACCTGGCCAACCTCGAGTACGGCGTGGGCAACGCGTCGGTGCTGGTGCTGCTGCAGGTGGCGCAGGCGCTGAAGGCGCCGCTGGCCGAGCTGCTCGGCGACGAGACCACGCGCTCGCCCGAGTGGCTGATGATCCGCGAGCTGCTCGGCCGCCGCGACGAGGCCACGCTGCGCCGGGTGCGCGAGGCGATCGTGCCGGTGCTCGACGCGGCCGCCGCGCGCACCGGCCCCGGCGGCCGCGCCGGCCGGCCGGCACGCATCGCGCTGATCGGGCTGCGCGGCGCCGGCAAGTCCACGCTCGGGCGCCTGCTCGCCGAGGATCTGGACTACCCGTTCGTCGAGTTGAGCCGCGAGATCGAGAAGTTCGCCGGCTGCTCGGCCAGCGAGATCCAGGCGCTGTACGGCCAGAACGCGTACCGCCGCTACGAGCGCCGGGCGATCGAGGAATCGATCCAGATCTACCCCGAGGCGGTGATCGCCACCCCGGGCGGCCTGGTGTCGGACCCGGCCAGTTTCAACCTGCTGCTGTCGCACTGCACGACGGTGTGGCTGCAGGCCGACCCCGAAGACCACATGCAGCGCGTGCGCGCGCAGGGCGATCTGCGGCCGATGGCCGGCAACCGCGAAGCGATGGATGACCTCAAGACGATCCTGGCGGGCCGCGCTGCGTTCTACTCGAAGGCCGAGTTCCGGCTGGACACCAGCGCGCAACCGCTGGCCGAGACTTTCACCGCACTGCGCTCGCTGGTGCGCGCAGCGCTCCAATTGCCCGGGTAAACCCTCAGTAGAAGCAACATGATGCAGTTTGACAGCCATCAAAACAAGCATTATGATGCGTGAACGCGATCGCGCACGACGCATTCCAGTTCGTATCCAGGAGCTTGCATGAGCCAGAGCACCCAGCCCGCCGCCGCGCCGAAGGTGGACTACCAGACCGACCCCAGCCGCTACCGCCACTGGCGGCTGAAGGTCGAAGGCCCGGTCGCCACACTGGTGGCCGACATCGACGAGAACGCGGGCCTGCGCCCCGGCTACAAGCTCAAGCTCAACAGCTACGACCTGGGCGTGGACATCGAGCTCGCCGACGCCGTCAACCGCATCCGCTTCGAGCACCCCGAGGTGCGCACCGTGGTCGTGACCAGCGGCAAGGACAAGGTGTTCTGCTCGGGCGCCAACATCTTCATGCTCGGCCTGTCGAGCCATGCGTGGAAGGTCAACTTCTGCAAGTTCACCAACGAGACGCGCAATGGCCTGGAGGATTCGTCGAAGCACTCGGGGCTGAAGTTCCTGGCTGCCGTCAACGGCTCGTGCGCCGGCGGCGGCTACGAGCTGGCGCTGGCCTGCGACGAGATCATCCTGGTCGACGACCGCTCCAGCTCGGTCAGCCTGCCCGAGGTGCCGCTGCTGGGCGTGCTGCCCGGCACCGGCGGCCTGACGCGCGTGACCGACAAGCGCCACGTGCGCCACGACCTGGCCGACATCTTCTGCACCACCACCGAAGGCGTGCGCGGCCAGCGCGCGAAGGACTGGCGGCTGGTGGACGACATCGTCAAGCCGGCGCAGTTCGCGGCCCGGGTGCAGGAGCGGGCGCTGGAGCTCGCCAAGCTCAGCAGCCGCCCGGCGCAGGCCCAGGGCGTGGCGCTGACCCCGCTGCAGCGCACGGTCGAGGCCGACGCGCTGCTGTACCCGAACGTCGAGGTGCGCATCGACCGCGCGCGGCGCACGGCGACCTTCACCGTGAAGGCGCCGGGCCGCGCGGTGGAAAGCAGCGCCGCCGCGATCGAGGCCGCCGGCGCCGCCTGGTATCCGCTGGCGCTGGCGCGCGAACTGGACGACGCGATCCTGTCGATGCGCACCAACGAACTGGAGATCGGCACCTGGCTGATCAAGACCGAAGGCGATGCCGCGGCCGTGCAGCAGATGGACGCCGTGCTGCTGGCGCATCAGGACCATTGGTTCGTGCGCGAGACGATCGGCTGGCTGCGCCGCGCCTTCAGCCGGCTGGACGTGAGCAGCCGCAGCCTGTTCGCGCTGATCGAGCCGGGATCGTGCTTCGCCGGCACCTTCCTCGAGCTGGCGCTGGCCTGCGACCGCAGCTACATGCTCGCGCTGCCCGACGA
>JAFEFZ010000278.1 GCA_018240325.1 Pseudomonadota bacterium | reverse complement strand
TGCTGCTGGCCGGCGCGCTCGTGCCGGTGCTGGCCGCCGGCGGCTGGTTCGGCTGGAAGGCGCGGCGCCGGCAGCAGGCGGCCGAGCAGCTGCAGATCGGGTTGCAGGCGCACTTCGCGCACGACCGCAACCTGCAGGTCGCGCGCAACGCCTACCTGGTCGCGCTGCGCGAAGATCCGCAGCTCGGCCGTGCGCACTACTACCTCGGCCACGTGTACGCGCTGCTGGTGCTGCCGCGCGACGCGCGCACCCAGTTCCAGCTGGCGCTGCGCTTCGCGGCGGACCTGGACGACGCGCAGCGCGACGACGCAAAGGCCCAGCTCGCGGCGCTGGGCGACGTCGATGCGATGGTGCCGGTGGCGCGCGCGGCGGGCCCTGCTGCGGCGCCGGCAGCGCCCACTGCGCCCACTGCGACCACTGCGACCACTGCGACTACTGCGACCACTGCGACCACTGCGACCACTGCGACCACTGCGACCACTGCGCCCACTGCGCCTGCGCCGGCCGATGCGGCCGCGGCGGTGTCCGCCTCAGCTGCGCCGGCCGCGCTGCCGCGCCCCGCCCCGGCAGCCCCGCCGGCGACGGCGGCAACGCCGTCGGTGGTGTCGCCCAGGCCGCCGGCCGTCGAGGCGCCGGCAGCGGGCCCGGTGAGCCCGCAGGCCGCCGCGCAGCAGAAGCCGGCGACGGCATCAAGCCCACGATCGGCTGCCGCGGCGCCCGGCCAGGCTGCGCCGGCCCGCCTGCCGCGCGTGCCGCCGTCGCCCGAGCGGCAGCGCCAGGTCGAGGCGCAGGTCGAGGCGCTGTTCGCACCGGCAGCGCAGGCGCGGCTCGAAGCCGCGACCGCGCTGGCGCTCGACCCGGCGATGGCCGCCGACGCGCTGCCGTCGGCGATCGACCGCTCGCTCGCCGCGCTGCGCGACGCGCCGGCGAGCGCGGCCACCGCGGCCGGGGTGGCCAACACGCTGCAGCTGCTGCTGGCGGCGAGCCCGGCGACGCTGCGCGCGCAGGCGCCTGCGGTGCGCCAGCTGGCGGATGCCGCGGCGGCGCTTGGCGACAACCAGCGCGCAGCGGCCCGGCAGTTGCGGCAGCGCGTCGATCAGGCCGGCGGCGAGCATCCGCCGGTGGTCTACCTGCAGATCGCGAGCGACGCGCAGCGCCCGCTCGCGCGCACGCTGGCCGCGCGCCTGCGCGCCGCGGGCTACACCGTGCCCGACGCTGAAGTGGTCGGCACGCGCGCGCCCGCGCGCACCGAGGTGCGCACGCAGGGCGGCAGCGCGCCCGGCTGGGGCCGCTGGCTCGCCCAGGTGCTGGCCGAGCTGACGGGCGAGCCGCCGAAGCTGTCGGTCTTGCGCGCGGCGCGGCCGGCGACCGACACTTTCGAGATCTGGCTGGCCCGGGACTTGTGCGGGGCGCGCCGCGTGCCGGCGTGCGGCGATTGAAGGCAAACGAACCGCGGAGAAGGCGATGTCGCAGGAAATCGAGTTCATCGTTCCGGGCCAGGCGCAAGCGTCGTCGGCCGCGGCCCAGGGCCTGCGCGGGCAGCTCGTCGGCTCGGTGCGCGTCGGCGCGCGCCGCGGCGCCGGCGACCAGGTGCGCCTGACCGCCAGGCTCGACGAGGACATCGTCGTGCTCAGCATCGCCAACGGGCCGACGCTGGTGCTGCGCCCCGATTCGGCGCGCGACCTGATGCGCGCGCAGGTCGCGGGCGCCAAGCGCAGCGCCGCCGACGACGGCGCCGCGGTCGAGGTGCCGGCGCAGCTCGGCTGGCCCGGGCTCGAGGCCGAGGCGACGCGCGGCGCCACCCGCGGCTGGCTCGGCGAGGTGGTGCTCAGCGGCTTCGACATCGTCAAGGGCTTGTTCGTCGACCAGGGCGCGAAGATGGTCGCCGCGGTGGTGACCAAGGCGCTCGACGCCCGCGTCGACGCCGGCGTGTACGCGCTGTCGCCCGACAAGCTCGAGCCGCTCGCGGGCAGCGGGCGCAAGCTCGCCGCGGTGCCTGCCGCGCCCGACGGCGCGCCGCTGCTGGTGCTGGTGCACGGCACGTTCGTCGACACGGTGAGCACCTTCGGCAAGCTGTGGAGCCAGCATGCCGACGCGGTGGCGAGCCTGTTCGCGCACTACGGCGGCCGGGTGTACGCGCTCGACCACCCGACGCTGACGGCCAGCCCGATCGCCAACGCGCTGACGCTGGTCGATGCGCTGCCCGCCGGCGCGCGGCTGCACCTGCTGACCCACTCGCGCGGCGGCGTCGTCGCCGAAGTGCTGGCGCGCGCGTGCAACGGCATGCCCAGCGCCGACGAGCTGGCGCTGTTCGACGGCGAAGGCTACGAGCAGCACCGGCAGGATCTGCAGGCGCTGGCCACGGCCGCGGCGACGAACGGCATCCGGGTCGAGCGCGTGCTGCGCGTGGCCTGCCCGGCGCGCGGCACGCTGCTGGCGAGCCGCCGGCTCGACGCCTACCTGTCGGTGCTCAAGTGGGGGCTGGAACTCGCCGGGCTGCCGGTGGTGCCCGAGCTGGTCGACTTCCTGAACGCGGTCGCGCAGCGCCGCACCGAGCCCACCGAGCTGCCGGGTCTGGAGGCGATGACGCCCGCCAGCCCCGTGGTGCAGTGGCTCAACGCCGGCGGCGAGCCGATCGCGGGGCAGCTGCGCGTGCTCGCCGGCGACATCGAGGGCGACTCGATCACCTCGTGGGTCAAGACGCTGCTGGCCGACGCCTTCTACTGGACCGACAACGACCTGGTCGTGCAGACCCGCTCGATGTACGGCGGCGCGCAGCGCGGTGCCACCGACGCGACCTTCGTGCTCGACCGCGGCGCCAAGGTGTCGCACTTCAACTACTTCGCCAACGACCGCAGCGTGCAGGCCATCGTCAGCGGCCTGACCGAGCCGCAGCCGCCCGACTTCCGCACGATCGGCCCGCTGTCGTGGGCCGGGCGGGACGCGAGCGGCACGCGCGCCGCGGTCGCGATCGCGCGCTCGCGCGGGCCCGACGCCGCCGGCGCGCCGGCCGAGGCGCGGCCGGCGGTGGTGCTGCTGCCGGGCATCCTGGGCTCCAACCTGGCGCTCGACGGCAAGCGCATCTGGCTCGGCCTGCGGCTGATCGGCGGCCTCAAGCGCCTGGCCTGGGACCCGGCGACGGCGAGCCACGTGACGCCCGACGGCCCGATCGGCCTGACCTACGACGACCTGATCGAGTACCTGGCGCAGACGCACGAGGTGATCGAGTTCGCGTTCGACTGGCGCCGCCCGATCGAGGACGAGGCGCGCCGGCTCGCGGGCGTGGTCGATGGCGCGTTGCAGCGCCGCGATGCGACCGGGCAGCCGGTGCGGCTGCTCGCGCATTCGATGGGCGGGCTGGTCGCGCGCACGATGCAGCTGGTCGCCGACGACGTGTGGCGGCGCATGATGGACCGATCCGGCGCGCGGCTGCTGATGCTGGGCACGCCCAACGCCGGCTCGTGGGCGCCGATGCAGGTGCTGTCGGGCGACGACACCTTCGGCAACACGCTGGTCGCCTTCGGCGGGCTGTTCGACGACGCCGGCACGCGCGCGGTGATGGCGGCCATGCCCGGCTTCATCCAGCTGCAGGCCGCGCTCACCGACCCGGCGCTCGGCCTGGACAGCAGCGCCAAGTGGCAGGCGCTGGCCGACGAGGACATCCGCCGGCTGAAGGAGCGCAGCTTCTGGCACTGGGACGATCGCCAGATCGCGGTGTACCGCTGGAGCGCGCCGCCGCAGGGCGTGCTCGACCAGGCGGTGGCGCTGCGCCGCCGGCTCGACGCACAGGCCGCGGCACTGGGTGCCGATGCGCACAGGATGCTGCTCGTCGTCGGCCACGACAAGTTCACGCCGGCCGGCTACCGGATGACCGATGACGGCCTCGAATACCTGGACGCCGCCGACGGCGACGGCCGCGTGCCGCTGCAAAGTGCGCTGCTGCCCGGCGTGCGCACCTGGCGCTGCGACGCCGCGCACGGCAAGCTGCCCGACGTGGCCGACGCCTTCGCCGCCTATGTCGAGCTGCTGAACGACGGCGAAACGGGCAGGCTGCCCGCGCTCGATCCGGCGGCGGCCACGCGCGGCGGCGCAGCCGCGCCGGCCGAAGCCGTGGCGCTGGTGCCCAACCGTCCGTCGCGCGGCCGGCTGCCGGGCCAGCCGCCGTCGCTGCCTTCGGACCTGTACGCGCGCGACGGCGGCGCCGTGGGTGCGGGTGCGCCGGCCGGGCGGCTGTCGCTCGAGGTGCTCAACGGCAGCCTGAAGTTCGTCGCCGCGCCGCTGATGCTGGGCCACTACGTCGCGGGCGCGCTCGCCGGCAGCGAGCGCGTGGTCGACGCGCTGATCGGCGGCACGATGGCCGAGTCGCTGCGTGCCGGGCTGTACCCGGCCGACCCGGGCACGCACCAGGTGTTCCTGAACCTGCGCATCGACCCGGACAACCCGCTGGCCTTGCCGCGGCCGCGGGCGGTGATCGTCGTGGGCCTGGGCGAGGAAGGCCGGCTGCGTGCAGCCGAGCTGTCGAACACGGTGCGCCAGGGCGTGCTGGCCTATGCGCAGCGCGAAAGCGAGCAGCGCGGCGGCGGCGCCGCGGCCTTCGACATCGCCGCCACGCTGATCGGCAGCGGCGGCATCGGCATCGACGTGGGCGGCGCGGCGCGCGCGATCGCGCAGGGCGCGGCCGACGCCAACCGCCGGCTGCGCGGATCCGGCTGGCCGGTCGCGGCGCGGCTGCAGTTCGTCGAGCTGTTCCTCGACCGCGCGAGCGAAGCGCACCGGGCGCTGGCGGTGCTCGTCGAATCGCGGCCGGCCGAGTTCGCGCTCGCCCCGGCGATCACCCCCGGGATCGGCGCGATGCGCCGGCCGTCGGATTCGAGCTACCGCGGTGTCGGCTACGACTTCATCACGGCGGTGCAATCGCGCGATGCCGGCGGCGGGCCGGTGATCGAATACATCCTCGACACCCAGCGCGCGCGCAACGAGGTTCGCGGCCAGCAGACCCAGGCCGGGCTCGTGGACGCGCTGGTCAGGATCGGCGCCGACGCCAACAACCTCGACCCGCAGATCGGCCGCAGCCTGTTCCAGTTGCTGGTGCCGGTGGAGATCGAGCCCTTCCTCGCGGGCTCGACCTCGGTGGTGCTGCAGCTCGACGCCAACACCGCAGCCTACCCGTGGGAGCTGCTCGACACGCCGGTGGACGCACGCGCGAGCGGCCGCGACCGCCTGCCGTGGGCCGTGCGCACGCAGGTGTTGCGCAAGCTGCGCACCGACGACTACCGCGCGCTGCCGGCCGGCGCCGGGCGCGAAGGCGGCATGCTGGTGATCGGCGAGCCGAAGGTCGACCCGGCCCGCTTCGCCGAGCTGCCGGGCGCGCGGCGCGAGGCGGCGGAAGTCGGCGCCGCGCTCGGCGTGAAGCCGCTGCTCGGGCCGGACGCGCTGGCGGCGGTGAACGCACTGCTGGCTGGGCCGCTGCGCATCGTGCATGTCAGCGGCCACGGCGAGATCCGCGACGACGGCGGCGGCGTCGTGCTGTCCGACGGCGCCGTGCTCGGGCCGAACGAGATCCGCGCGATGCGCTGGGTGCCGGAGCTGGTGTTCGTCAACTGCTGCTTCATCGGCCAGGTCCGGCCCGATTCGAAGCTGCCGCGCAACGCGCTCGGCGCGCAACGCCCGGCGTTCGCCGCCGGCGTCGCCGCCGAGCTGATCAAGATCGGCGTGCGCTGCGTCGTCGCCGCGGGCTGGGCGGTCGAAGACGATCCGGCGATGCTGTTCGCGCGGCGCTTCTACCAGCGGCTGCTGGCCGGCGACCGTTTCGTCGATGCGGTCGGGCAGGCGCGGCTGGCGGCCTACGAGGCGCGGCCGGCCGGCAACACCTGGGCCGCGTACCAGTGCTACGGCGACCCCGACTGGCGCTGGTTGCCGCCCGACGACTGCAAGGGCCCGGCAGCGGCCGACGTGCCGACGCCGGCCTCGGCGCCGGCACTGGCGCTCGTGCTCGAGAACGAGGCGCTCGACGCGCGCCATGCCGACGACCGCTCGAAGCAGGCGCTGCGCCGGCGCCTGGACAAGCTGCGTGCGCTGCAGGCGCGCTATCAGGCGCAGTGGGGCGGCATCGGCGCGGTGGCCGAAGCCTTCGGGCTGGCCTATGCCGAGTGCCGCGACCTGGACGCCGCCGTCGACTGGTACCGGCGCGCGGCCCAGGCCGCCGACGGCAGCGCGTCGATGAGGGCGGTCGAGCAGTACGGCAACCTGCTGGCGCGGCGCGGCGCCGAGCGCGCCCGCTCGGCGCTCGAGAAGGCCGCGAAGGCGCAGCAGAAGGCGGGCGGCACCAAGGCCGAGGCCGACGACGCGCAGGCCCGCTCTGCCCAGGCCGACGCGCAGGCGGCCACGGCCGCGGCCCGCGCCGACATCGGCCAGGCCATCGAGCGGCTGCGCCAGCTCTACACGCTGCAGCCCACGGCCGAGCGCGCGAACCTGCTGGGCTCGGCCTGCAAGCGCCTGGCGCTCGTCGCCGACGGCGCCGATGCGCAGGCCGCCGCGTTGCGCGAGTCGGCCGCGCACTACGCGCAGGCCGAAGCCATCGTGCGCGCGACCGGCGCCGACGATCTGTTCTATCCGATCATGAACGCGCTCGCCGTCGAGCTGCGGCTGGCCGGCCTGACGGGGCAGCCGTACAAGCCCGACGCGCAGCGCATCGCCGAGGCCCGGCGCTCGCTGCAGGCCAAGGCCCAGGCCGCGCCGGACTTCTGGTCGGCCGTCGGCCTGCCCGAGTTGCGCATGCTCGAGGCGCTGGCCGACCGCCAGCTCGCTGCGGCACGCGACGAGATCGTCCGGGCGACGGCCGACCTCGCGCTGCGCGCGCCGGCGAAGTGGATGTGGTCGTCGGTGTACGAGCAGGCGCAGTTCCTGCTGGCGCCGTACGTGGCCGACACGGCCGAAGGCCGGGCCGCGGCGGCGCTGATCGCGCACTTGAAATCGCTTGCCGCCTGAGGCAGCGCCGGCGCCGCGTCGCCCTGGCGCTGCGCCGGTGCTGCCGCGGCTCAGCCGCGCAGGCGCTCGATCGCGGCGTAGACGGCGCGCACCGTGGCGCGGTCGAGTTCCTTCGCAGCTTCGCTCAGCTGCGCGTACGGCACCATCAGCTCCTCGCCCGTCTCGGACCGGCGCGAGCCGATGCCCAGTGCGCGCTTGCTGTCCATCCAGGCGGCATGCACCTCGGCCGCGACGAGCTCGACGTCGGGCAGCGGCGTCATGCGAAGCACCCGCGGCTCACGCCGAGTGCCGGGCTGAACTCGCAGCCGGCGCAGCCGACCAGGGACTGCACCCGGATGTCATCCGCGGCATCGGGGATCTGCAGGGTCTTCATGCGTTCCAGGTCCAAGCAGGCCGCATTGTCGGCGCCGTCGCCCCGGTTGCCGGCGGATATGTGACAGTCCGGGCGAGTTCGACGCCTGCCCGGGCCCCATCCCTCGCATGGGGGATGAGCGGCCGGCCGGGCGGCCGGTGCAGCAGTTGGCCGCCGAGGCCGGCGCGCTGCCGGCGCGGCAATTCGTGAAATCCGACCGCCATCTGACGCAAGTTGGTGCATCGCGGGTGTCCAGAAGGGACTGGCGGCAGGCGTCCGAGATCCTGCCGCGTGGCAGCCTCGCCCCGGTGCGACTGCTGGTCGACGTGTCAAGCCCCGCGCGCATAGACGGCATCTCGACGGATGTCACTTGCGTGTGACACATCGGGCCAGACCCCAATCGAGCCTGTCCGACCGGCCAACCTGTTGATTTGACGTCAATTCTGCTGTCGGAACCAACGCTGCCGGCCGCATTTGCGGCATCCGGCTGACGGGCAGGTGTCACATCGGTGTGGCGTTCATGCAGGCAAGCGGTCCGGATGGAGCGCCCAACGGGCCCGCCGCAAGCCAAGTCCGCCGTGTTTTCCTTTTGATATCAACGAGTTATGAGTTGAAGCCGGAAGCAACCCGGCCGTGGCATCGAACCTGCACTAAGCGGGTCGGGCGGCCAGTGCATGCCGGCCCTGTTCCTTTCATCCAATCAGCCACTCCAAGGATCCTTGTATGAACAAGACGCTTCTGGCTACGGCCATCACCCTGGCGTTCGGCGTTGCCGGCACCGCATGGGCGAATCCGACCAACACCAACGACAACAAGAAGCAGGACGGGCAAGTCTCGCAAAGCGCGACGGCAGAGTCGACCCAGTCGGGGTCCGGCCCGGCCGCCAACGAAGGCTCGTCGGTTGCCCAGGACAATTCGACCGGCCGCAATGACAGCTCGACCAAGAACATCAAGTCGGGCAACGCCGACAGTTCGACGAAGAAGGTCATGTCGGAGAACACCGACAACTCGGTCAACGACTCGAACAAGAACAACGGCAACAACAACAGCGGCAACAAGGGCATGGCCAAGGCCCAGGACTACGGTAACGCCGCCGCCAACAACGGCGCGTCGGCCACGGCCAACTTCAGCAACGCCTTCAACACCAACAAGGCGGTCGCGGTCAGCAAGCTCGACGGCTCCGTCAGCAAGATCTCGGTGCACGGCATCGGCAATAACGCGATGAACATGGGCGGCGCCAACGGCGCTGCCGGCGGCAAGGGCGGCGCCGGCTACGGCGGCGCCAGCAACACCTCGGCCAGCGGCGGTTCTGCTGGTGGTGGCAACGGCGGCAACGGCGGCAACGGCGGCAACGGCGGCGGTGGCGATGGTGGCAACGGCGGCTACGCGACCGGCGGCGCGGGCGGCGCGGGCGGCAACGGTGCCGGCGGCAATGGCGGAAGCAACGGCAACGCGACCGGCGGTGCGGGCGGCAACGGCGGCGCGGGCGGCAGCGGTGGCTACGCTTCCGTCGGCAACACGCGTGCCGGTGACACCAGCAACGGCAGCGCTAGGAACGGCAGCGCGATCGGCGCGAACGCCGGTGATGGCGGCAAGGCCTTCGGGGCGATCGGCGGCGACGGCGGCAACGCGCTGGCGGCGGGCGGCTCGACTCTCGGCAAGAACGGCGGCGCAGCGGCCGGCAACCTGCAAGGCACCGGCAGCAACCTGGCCAAGACCGACGCCGACGGCGGCAAGGCCGGCGCGCTCGATGTGTCGAAGGGTGGCGGCTCGCTGAGCGCCAACGGCTCTCTGGGCGGCTTGGCCAACTCGGCCGAGCAAAGCTCGGGCAGCAACGACGCGATGGCAGGCGGCATGGGCGCTGGCTCCAAGGGCCTGGCGGGTTCGGGCGCCGCGGGCGGCAGTTCCAGCGCCAGCACCGGCACCAATGGCGGCAGCGGCGGCGCGGCTTCGGCCGAGCAGGCTGGCGGGCGCGGCGGTGACGCCGGCGGCGGCAACAGCTCCGGCAGCAACGGCGGTGGTGCGACTGCCGGCAATGCAACCGGCACGGGTGGTGCGGGCACGGGCAGTGGTACGGCAACCGCCGGCACTTCGTCCAGTTCGGCCGCCAACAACGGCGGCACTGCCAACGGCACGTCCGGCAGCACCGGCGGCGCAGGCACGGGCACGGCGTCGGCTGCGGGCGGCGCGGGCACCAGCGGCGCGGCCAGCAACAGCAGCGGCTCTAACACCGGCACGGCTTCGGCCAACGGCGGTGCGAACACGGGCACGGGCGGCGCGGGCTCGGCCACGGCCGCAGCGGGCGGTGCAGCCGCCAACAACGGCGGCAGCGGTGGTAATGGCGGCTCGGCCAGCAACGGCGGCGCGACCAACGGCGGCGCGTCGAGCACGGCCAACGCCGGCAGCGCAACGGCTGGCAGTGGTGCTGGTGGTGCGCAGGGTGCACAAGGCTCTGCCGGCACCAACACCGCCGGCAACGCCGCTGCGGCAGGTGGCGCGCAAGGTGGCGCGGGCGCAGCCGGCAACAGCACGGCCGGCAACGCCGCGGCTGCAGGTGGCGCGCAGGGCGGCGCAGGCGGTCAGGGTGCCGGCGGCACGCAGACCACCACGGCCAATGGCGCAGTGGGTGGCCAGGGCAATGGCGCGGTCGGTGGAGCGGGCGGCAACGGCGGTACGGTGACCGTCGATGCAGGCCAGTTCAACCTGTCGAACACCATGTCCGGCACGGCCCAAAGCGCTGCGGGCATCCTGGTGATCAGCCAGAACACGGGCATCGCTGCGCTCACGCAGCAGAGCGTCAATGTTCAGGCGAACCTGAGCCTGGGCCGGTAATTGCCCTAGAACGGTGCCGGGGGCGGAAGCTTCCGCTCCCGGCGCCCATCTTCAAGGCAATCAACCAGGAGTCCACCATGCCGATCTTCTTCCGCGCCTTGGCCGTCGGCGCAGTCGCGCTGGCCAGCATGCAGGCCAGCGTGGCATCGATGGCCGAAGACCGGGACGGCAATCCGATCGTCGAGCCGGCGGTGGTGCAGAAGGCACTGAGCCGCACGGCCGAACGGGCCAATCCCCTCGGGATCAAGCCTGTCGACGGCAAGGCCCTGTCCGCCAACCGCGGCGGCGCCAAGGTCACCAACGACATGGTTCTCAACGGGGTTGTCGCCGACAACCGGGTGAGTGACGCGACGACCGGCCACAACGTGATCAGCGACGGTGCGTTCTCGAATTCCGTCGGGCTGCCGATGGTGATCCAGAACTCCGGCAACGGGGTACTGATCCAGAACGCGACCATCGTGAACGTGCAAGTCAAATAGCACGGGTGTTTCAAGTGAAGCTGCCGCTCCTGATCTCAGCCGTCTTGGCGGCTGCATTTCACTCGGCCGGCCTTTGTGCCCCCGATCTGGTGAGCCTTCCCTATCAGATCGGGGGTGCTTATTCGGTGCCGGTCACGAGCATGAAGAGTGCGCGCTACAGCGCGATGATCCGGCAGCAATACGACTTCAGCTGCGGCTCGGCGGCGCTGTCGACCCTGCTGACCTATCACTACGGTTACAAGATTTCCGAGCAGGATGCGTTCGTGGAAATGTTCAACAGCGGGGACCAGGCGAAGATCCGCCAGGAAGGTTTCTCGATGCTGGACATGAAGCGCTACCTGGAGAACCATGGCTTCCAGGCCGATGGCTTCGAGGCGCCGCTGGACAAGCTCGAGTCCGTGGGCATTCCCGCCATCGTGCTCATCAACGAGAACGGCTACAACCACTTCGTCGTGGTCAAGGGGATGCGCGACGGCAGGGTGCTGGTCGGCGACCCATCCGGCGGCGCGCGGGCCGTGAGCCGAGCGTATTTCGAACAACTGTGGACCAACGGCATCCTGTTCGTGATCAGCAATCACCAGGACGCCGCCCGATTCAACCTCGAAGCCGAATGGAGCCATACCCCGATGGCGCCTCTGGCGGCTGGGATCAACCGCGAAGGGCTGTCGGCGATCGTGCTCCCGAA
>JAFEFZ010000277.1 GCA_018240325.1 Pseudomonadota bacterium | reverse complement strand
ACGCGGCCGGGCTGCCGCAGCCGGTGATGGTCAACGGCATCGCGCAACGGCCGATCGAAGGTGTCAGCATGGCCTACACCTGGGACGACGCCAAGGCGCCCGGCCGGCACACGACGCAGTATTTCGAAATGTTCGGCTCGCGCGCGATCTATCACGACGGCTGGATCGCCTCGGCACCGCCGTCGAGCCCGCCCTGGGACGTGTCGCTAAAGCCGCCGGCACCGGACGTGATCAACGCCTTCAAGTGGCAGCTCTACGACCTGAACCGCGACTGGACGCAGTACGAGGACCTGGCGGCCAAGATGCCGGACAAGCTGCGCGACATGCAGCAGCTGTTCATCCTCGAGGCGTCGAAGTACCGCGTCTTCCCGCTCGACGACCGGGTGCTGCCGCGCTTCCTGGGCATCAAGCCGAGCTACACGATGGGACGCGACACCTTCACCTACACCGGTGAGCTGAGCAACGTGCCGTTCCCCGGCGTGGCCGGCGCGCCGAACCTGCTGAACAAGTCGTACACGATCACCGCCGACATCGAGGTGCCGCAAGGCGGCGCCGAGGGCATGCTGGTTACCGACGGCGGCCGCTTCGCCGGATACGGCTTCTATCTGCTGAAGGGCCGCCCGGTGTTCACCTGGAACCTGCTGCAGCTCGAGCATGAAAAATGGCAGGGCCAGGAGGCGCTCGCCCCGGGCAAGCACAGGTTGGAGTTCGACTGGAAGTACGACGGCCCGGGCATGGGCAAGGGCGGCATCGGTACGTTGAAGGTGAATGGCAAGGTCGTCGACACGCGCCAGATGGCGCGCAGCCTGCCGGTGGGCATCGGCTGGGTCGAGACCTTCAATGTCGGCATCGACACCGGCACGTCGGTGGACGCGGGCGACTACCAGGTACCCTTCCCCTTCACCGGCAAGCTCGACAAGCTGAGCATCAAGCTCGGCCCCGAGCAGTTGACGCCCGAAGAACGCGAGTTGCTCTACGGCACGTACCGGGCGAAGCAGTAAGTTGCCGGCCCTCCAGATGAAAGCACCTATGCCACCCCTGCACCTTTCCCTTCGTACCCTCGCCGCCGGCATGCTGCTCGCAAGCACCGGGGCAGCGCTGGCCCAGCCCGCCCCTGCGTCGATCACCACGCCCGACACCGTAGCGACGCGCATGGGCACGCTGGACTTCAAGGACGGCATGCCGAGCGCGGCCACCGCCGCCAAGGTCTACGACCAGATCGACTTCACGCACGCCTACAACGCCTTCGTCAACACGATGCAGGGCGCGAGCTTCGAGGCGATCCGCCGCGGCTTCCTCGCCGCCGGCGTCAAGGCCAACGAGATCCTCGTGTTCTCGCAACTGATGGACGCGAAGTCGCTGTTCCTCACGGCCAACGCCGACACCGTGTACTTCGTCGGCACGCTCGACCTGGGCAAGGGGCCGATGGTGCTGGAGACGCCGCCCAAGGCGCTGGGCACGCTCGACGACGCCTGGTGGCGCTGGGTCACCGACTTCGGCGTCCCCGGGCCCGACCGCGGCGAAGGCGGCAAGTACCTGATCCTGCCGCCGGGCTACGCCGGCCCGGTGCCCGAGGGCGGCTTCTACGTGGCCCGCGCGCGAACCAACGAGGTGCTGATCCTCGGGCGCATGTTCCTCGAGAACAACGACCCGAAGCCCGCCGTCGAGCTGATCCGCAGGTTCACCAAGATCTATCCGTACGACGCCGGCGGCCAGGGCACGAGCATCGCGCAGTTCCTCGACGGCAAGGCCCGCCTGTCGCGCATCGCGCCGCCGCCGGCCACCGTGTTCCACGAAGGCAGCGGCAAGGCGATGAACACCGTGCCACCCAACGACGCAAGCTTCTACGAGTTCCTGAACGACCTGGTGCAGCGCGAGCCGGCCACCGCGCTCGACCCCGAGCTGATGGGGTCGCTCGCCGCGATCGGCATCGTCAAGGGCAAGCCCTTCGCGCCCGATGCGCGCATGAAGAAGATCCTCGGCGACGCGGTCGCTGCCGGCAATGCGGCGTCGCGCACGCTGCTGGTCGCGCCGCGCGACCCGTCGTGGTTCTACTACCCCGGCTCGGCGTGGACCAACTTCCTGTTCCAAAGCGGCTACGAGTTCGAGACGCCGATCCCGCTGATCACCCGTGAAGGCGTCAAGCCCTTTGCGCCCACCGGCTATCGCCAGCTCGACGCGCGCAGCGCCTTCTTCTACGGCATCACCGGCATCACGCCGGCGATGGCGATGCGCCTGCCCGGCGTCGGCTCGCAGTACCTGCTCGCGTTCCAGGACGCCGACAAGCAGAACTTCGACGGCGCCAAGACCTACCGGCTGACGCTGCCCAAGGACATCCCGCACGCCAACTTCTGGTCGCTGACGCTGTACGACAACCAGACGCGCTCGATGCTGGCGACGCCGCAGAACTACCCGCGCGCCGGCAGCCAGAGCTATCCGTCGCCCGCAGCGCAGGCCAACGCCGACGGCTCGACCACGGTGTATTTCGGCCCGCAGCAGCCGCCCGGCGTGGCGCGCGGCAACTGGATCCAGACCCTGCCCGGCAGGGGCTGGTTCACGATCCTGCGCCTGTATGGCCCGCTCGAGCCCTTCTTCACCAAGGCGTGGCGGCCGGGCGAGATCGAGGCTGTGAAGTAGGGCCGCGCAGCGGCAGCGCCTGAATCGTCGAAAGGAGAAATGCATTTGAAGCGCAGATACGGGCACCTCGGGTGGGCGGCATGCTTTGCAACGGCCCTTGCCATGCATTGCGGAGTCGTTCGCGCCGAACTGTCGGCCGACGAACTGGCCAGGATCGCGCAGAACCCGGTGGGCGCGATGGTCAGCGTGCCGTTCCAGAACGACACCAACTTCAACACCGGGCCGCTGTCGGGCACGCAGAACATCCTGAACATCCAGCCGGTGATCCCGGTGACGATCGACAAGGACTGGAACCTGATCACGCGCACGATCATGCCGCTGGTGTGGCAGCCCGAATTCGTGCCCGGCCAGGGCAGCACCTTCGGGCTGGGCGACATCCAGTTCTCGGCGATGCTGTCGCCGGCCGAGCCGGGGCCGGGCGGGCTGATCTGGGGAGCGGGCGCGATCGCGCAACTGCCCACCAACACCAACGACTTGCTCGGCAACGGCAACTGGGGACTGGGGCCGCAGGCGGTGGTGCTGCACCTGGACAAGGGCGACCCGTGGGTCTACGGCGTGCTGGTCAACAACATCTGGTCGCTGTCCAGCAACAAGCAGGGCGGGCGCTACAGCAACTTCCTGCTGCAGCCCTTCGTCAACTACAACTTCCCAGGCGGTCTGTACGTGAACAGCGTGCCGATCATCACCGCCAACTGGGAAGCCGCCGGCAGCCAGAAGTGGACGGTGCCGCTCGGGCTGGGCATCGGTAAGATCTTCCACCTCGGCAAGCTGCCGGTGAACACGCAGCTCGGCGCGTACTACAACGTCGTGCACCCCGACGACGGCGCCAACTGGCAGCTGCGCGCGCAGGTGCAATTCATGTTCCCCAAGTGATGCGGCCGAGCGCCGCGAGGAGACGCCCATGATGACCCCCACCACCGTCCGCGGCATCGCCGCCATCGCCGCCGCCACGCTGCTGCCGCTGTCGGCCCAGGCCCAGGCCGATGAGCCCTGGAAGTTCCAGCTCGCGCTCTATGGCTGGTTCCCGGGGATCAGCGGCAGCACTTCGTACCCGGTCCAGACCGGGGGCGCCAACCTCGACGTCAGCATGGGCGACGTGCTCGATGCGCTGAAGTTCACCTTCCAGGGCAACTTCGAGGCGCGCAAGGGCCAATGGGGGTTGTGGACCGACCTCGTCTATGCCGACTTCGGCGCGTCGAAGTCCGGTTCGCGCGACTTCACGATTCCCGGCCACCCGATCCCGGGCGACGTCAGCGCCGACCTGCGGCTCGACATGAAGTCGTGGATCTGGACGCTGGCCGGCCTGTACAGCCTGGCCGCGGCACCGGACTACAGCGCCGACGTCCTGTTCGGCGCACGCTACCTCGACCTGAGCAACCAGCTCGGCTGGACCTTCAACGGCAACATCGGCAACCTGCCGCTGCCCGGGCGCAGCGGCACCGCCAACGCCGACCTGAAGAACTGGGACGCGATCGTCGGCGTCAAGGGCCGCTTCAACTTCGGCGACGATCGGCGCTGGTTCGTCCCCTACTACCTCGACATGGGCGCGGGCGAGTCGAAGTTCACCTGGCAGATCAACGCCGGCATCGGCTACCAGTTCGACTGGGGCGCCGTCGCCGCCACCTGGCGCTACCTCGACTACGACTTCAAGTCGAGCCAGAAGGTCGACAACCTGAGCTTCAGCGGCCCGCTGATCGGCGTCGCGTTCCGGTTTTGAGCCGAAGTCCGGGGCCGGCAGCGGGCGGGCTGCCGCCCGCCTCGCCGGCACCGGCGCCGCAGCGCCGCGTGCCGCCACCGGATCGCGGGGTTGACCCTTCGGCGCCCGTTGCGGAACATGCGCAGCAACGCTGCCCCATCCCGCACCCGACGCCATGGACACGCCGAACCCCGACACGCAAAGCCGCCTGGTGGCCGAGATCGAGGCGCGGCGGCGGGCGCTGCTGCAGTTGCGCGTGCAGATGATGCAGCTGCATGCGCGGCTCGAATACCTGCGGCTGATGATCCGCTTGAGCCCGCGCGGCCCTCAGGGCTGAGTGCCCCCAGGGCTGAGCCCAGCCCCGACCCGGGGTAATCAGAGAAAGCGCTCGAGCAGCCGCTTCGAATGGCGGTCGAGCGCGGCGAAGTCGCGCACCCGGAACTGCAGCCCGTGGCGGTCGGCGATCAGCAGCGTGCCGCGGCCGATGCGGCGGATATCTTCCTCGCCCTTGAGCACGAAGCGCGTCGCGCCGCGGTCGGTGTCGACGCTCCAGGTGCTGGGCGTGGAGAAGCTGCTGACGGCGCGCAGCCGTAGGATCTCGGGCACGAACTCGCGTTCGGCCAGCGCCTCGTCCAGCAGCATGCGCTGCGCCGGGGGCAATGCGTCCAGCCGCTCGATCCAGGCGAGCTCGCGGCCCTGCGCGCTCAGCAGCGACAGCCCCTCTTCCGGCGCGCCGATCGGGAAGGCCCGCACCGGCACCACGCCTTCGTGCACCAAGCCGTCGGCGTCGGTCAGCAGCAGGCGGCCGAAGGCGTCGCGCTGCAGATCGAGGCTCACTGAGGCACCTTCGGGCTGCGCCCTGCGGGATTCGCCCTTGGGGCGGCCCGGCGGGCTCATGGCGCGATCTCCGTGTGCGCGGCCGCATGCGCGCTGCCGGCAGCGGCCAGCTGCGCGGCGATCAGCGGCTCGCCGCCCCCGTCGCCGTCAACGCCCAGATCGCCGCCGTCCACGCGCCGCGCCTGCGCCTCGTACAGCCGCCAGTAGGCGCCGCGCTGCTCGATCAGCGCGTCGTGCGGGCCGACTTCGACGATGCGCCCGGCATCCATCACCACCAGCCGGTCGGCGCGGCGCAGCGTGGACAGCCG
Source organism: Pseudomonadota bacterium (assembly GCA_018240325.1). Classification (GTDB taxonomy): domain Bacteria; phylum Pseudomonadota; class Gammaproteobacteria; order Burkholderiales; family Burkholderiaceae_C; genus Rubrivivax. The sequence goes on along the minus strand of JAFEFZ010000277.1, from coordinate 8,698 downwards.
ATGCGCAATGGCGATGGTCGTGCGGCCCTGCACCAGGTTGTCCAGCGCCTTCTGGATCTCCTTCTCGGTCTCGGTGTCCACCGCCGAGGTGGCCTCGTCCATGATCAGGATGCGCGGGTCGATCAGCAGCGCGCGTGCGATGCTGATGCGCTGGCGCTCGCCGCCCGACAGCCCCTGGCCGCGTTCGCCGACCAGGCTGTCGTAGCCCTGCGGCAGCCGCAGGATGAACTCGTGCGCGTGTGCGGCGCGCGCCGCGGCCACGATCTCGGCCCGCGTCGCCTCGGGCTTGCCGTAGGCGATGTTCTCGGCCACCGTGCCGAAGAACAGGAACGGCTCCTGCAGCACCAGGCCGATGTGGCGCCGGTAGTCGGCGACGCCGAAGCGGCGCAGGTCGCAGCCGTCGACCAGGATCGCGCCGTCGCTCACGTCGTAGAAGCGGCAGATCAGGTTGACCAGCGTGCTCTTGCCCGAGCCGCTGTGTCCGACCAGGCCGATCATCTCGCCGGGGCGGATGTCCAGGTCCAGCCCGCGGATCACGCTGCGGCTGCCGTAGCGGAAACCCACGCCGCGCAGCTCGATGCGGCCTTGCAGCCGTTCGATCTTCACCGGGTCGGCCGGCTCGGGCACGTTGCTCACGTGGTCGAGGATGTCGAAGATGCGCTTGGCGCCGGCCGCCGCCTTCTGCGTGACGCTGACGATGCGGCTCATCGAATCGAGCCGCGTGTAGAAGCGGCCGATGTAGGCGATGAAGGCGGTGAGCACGCCCACCGTGATGCGCCCGCGGCTGACCTGCCAGATGCCGAAGGCCCAGACCACCAGCAGGCCGATGTCGGTGAGCAGCGACACCGTCGGCGAGAACAGGCTCCAGGTCTTGTTGAGCTTGTCGTTGACCGCCAGGTTCAGCCGGTTCGCTTCGCGAAAGCGCGCCGCCTCGCGGCTCTCCTGCGCGAAGGCCTTGACCACGCGGATGCCGGGGATGGTGTCGGCGAGCACGTTGGTCACGTCGCTCCAGACGCGGTCGATCTTCTCGAAGCCGGTGCGCAGCCGGTCGCGCACGACGTGGATCATCCAGGCGATGAAGGGCAGCGGTACCAGCGTGGCCAGCGCCAGCCCCGGGTCGATGGAGAACAGGATCACCGCCGTCATGCCCATCATCAGCACGTCGGTGGCGAAATCGAGCGCGTGCAGCGACAGGAACACCGAGATGCGGTCGGTCTCGGAGCCGATGCGCGCCATCAGGTCGCCGGTGCGCTTGGCGCCGAAATAGTCCAGGCTGAGCTTCAGCAGGTGCTCGAAGGCGGCGGTGCGCAGGTCGGCCGCCATGCGCTCGGACACCAGCGCCAGCAGCCAGGTGCGCGCCCAGCCCAGGCTCCAGGCCAGCAGCGCCGAACCCAGCAGGCCGGCCAGCAGCAGCAGCACGTACTGCGGGTCGATGCGCTGCCCGCCCTGGAACGGGATCAGCACCTTGTCCATCAGCGGAATCGTCAGGTACGGCGGCACCAGCGTCGCTGCGGTCGAGGCCAGCGTCAGCACGAACCCGAGAATCAGCTGGTGCTGGTACGGCCGGGCGAAGCGCCCGAGGCGCAGCAGCACCCAGGTCGACGGCGGGCCGGCAGGCTCCTGCGCGGCCGGCTCGCCGTCGCCCGCCTCGTCGGCCGCTTCGGCCGCGCCGGCCAGCCGGGCGATCTGGCGGTCGAAGGCGCCCGCCAGGGCCAGCGCCTGCGGATCGGCACCGAGGGTGTAGCGCCAGCGCGCCAGGCGCCGATGCGCATCGCACAGCTCGAGACTGCCGACGCCGCCGTGGTCGCTGTGGCGCAACTGCAGGCCCGGCGCCAGCGGCCAGCTGCGCCAGCCCGGCGCCCCCGGCTCGCGCGCCCACAGGCGCCGCTCGCTCAGTGCGAGTGTTGCCGACGCGTAACAAAGCGCCTGGTCGAGGTCAACCGCGAGCACGGCCAGCACGTTGTCGTCGGCAGCCAGCTCCGCGCGAAGCTCGGCGCGCACGGTGTCGATCAGGTCGGCCGGCGCAGCGGCTTCGTTGGGGAGGGTGGACACGGAACTCGGGATCGGCCGCCCGGCGAGGGCGACGCGATTCTCGCGCAAGCACCCACTGCCGACGATGGACCCAAAAAGCGACATCCAGCTGCTGCGCATCAACTACCTGCGCGGGCCGAACTTGTGGACCTACCGGTCGGCGCTCGAGACCTGGCTCGACCTGGGCGAGCTCGAAGACCATCCATCCAACCGGCTGCCGGGGCTGAACCAGCGGCTGTGCGCGTGGCTGCCGGCGCTGGCCGAGCATCATTGCGGCGTCGGCGAGCGCGGCGGCTTCCTGCAGCGGCTGAACGAAGGCACCTGGTGCGGCCACGTGCTCGAACACGTGGTGATCGAGCTGCTGAACCTGGCCGGCATGCCCACCGGCTTCGGCCAGACGCGCAGCACCAGCCGGCGCGGCGTGTACCGGATGGTGTTTCGCGCGCGCGACGAGCAGGTGGCGCGCACCGCGCTCGCCCAGGGCCACCGGCTGCTGATGAGCGCGATCAACGACGCGCCCTTCGACGTGCCGGCCGCGGTGGCGGCGGTGCGCGACAAGCTCGACGAGTGCTACCTGGGGCCGAGCACGGCGGCGATCGTCGCCGCCGCCACCGACCGGCGCATCCCGCACATCCGCCTGAACGACGGCAACCTGGTGCAACTGGGCCACGGCAAGCGCCAGCGCCGCATCTGGACGGCCGAGACCGACCTGACGAGCGCGATCGCCGAGGGCATCGCCGCCGACAAGGACCTGACCAAGCGCCTGCTGGCCTCGGTCGGCGTGCCGGTGCCCGAGGGCCAGGTGGCGCACAGCCCGGCCGAGGCCTGGGAGGCGGCGCAGGACATCGGGTTGCCGGTGGTCGTCAAGCCGCGCGACGGCAACCACGGCCGCGGCGTCACGCTCGACCTGGGCACGCAGGCCGAAATCGAGACCGCATGGGCGCTGGCCCGCCACCACGGCCGCGAGGTGGTGGTCGAGCGCTACGTGCGCGGCGACGAGCATCGGCTGCTGGTCGTCGGCGGCGAAGTGGTGGCGGCCGCGCGCGGTGAAGCCGCCTGGGTCACCGGCGACGGCCGCAGCACGGTGCGCGCGCTGATCGACGACCAGCTCAACCGCGACCCGCGCCGCGGCACCAGCGAAGACCACCCGCTCAGCCGGATCGTGATCGAGGAGGACGACGTGGTGCGCGCCGACCTCGAGCGCCTGGGCCTGGGCGCCGACAGCATCCCCGCCGCCGGCCGGCGCGTGCTGATCCAGCGCAACGGCAATGTCGCGATCGACTGCACCGGCGAGGTCCACCCCGAGGTCGCGCACCTGGTGGCGCTGGCCGCGCGCACCGTCGGGCTGGACATCGCCGGCATCGACCTGGTGGCCGAAGACATCGGCCGCCCGCTGCACGAGCAGGGCGGCGCGGTGATCGAAGTCAATGCCGGCCCGGGGCTGCTGATGCACCTGCGGCCGGCCGAGGGCCAGCCGCAGCCGGTGGGCCGCGCGATCGTCGACCACCTGTTCCCGGATCACGACGACAACGGCCGCATCCCGATCGTCGGCGTCGCCGGCACGCGCGACACCGCGCGCATCGCGCGGCTGGTGGCCTGGGTGATGCAGTTGGGCGGCCGCCACGTGGGCGTGGCCTGCCGCGACGGCCTGTACCTGGACCGCCGGCTGGTCGACCCGGAAGACTGCACCGACTGGGACGCGGGCCGGCGCCTGCTGGTCAACCGCACCGTGGAGGCGGCGGTGTTCGAGAACGGCGCCGCCGCGATCCTGCGCGACGGCCTGCCCTACGACCGCTGCACCGTGGGCATCGTCACCGACCTGGGCGGCGTCGAGGCGCTGGCCGGGCACGACGTGCACGACGCCGACCAGTTGCTCAAGGTGCTGCGCACCCAGGTCGACGTGGTGCTGCCCGACGGCGTCGCGGTGCTGCACGCGGCCGACGCGCGCATCGCCGGCCTGGCGTCGCTGTGCGACGGCAGCGTGCTGCTGTACGCGGCCGACGGCGCCTCGCCGGAAATCGCCCGTCACCGGGCGGCCGGCGGGCGCGCGGTGTTCCTGCGCGACGACGGCTGCGTGCTGTGCGAGGGCAGCAGCGAAACGCTGCTGCAGCGCCTGCAGCCGCTGGCTGCCGATGCCGAGCCGCTCGAGCCCGAAACGCTGCTGGCCGCGGTGGCGGCGGCCTGGGCGTTGGGCATCGACGCCGACCTGATCGCGGCCGGCGTGCAGACCTTCGGGCCGGTGGCCGCCCCCTACCCGGCCGCCGGCATGCCGCGGCGTGTGCCGACCGACGACCGGAAGAACGACTGATGGACCTGAACCGCATCCGCGCGCTGCGCGGCCCGAACCTGTGGAGCCGCAGCACCGCGATCGAGGCGATCGTGACCTGCGGCGCCGACGAGGCCGACATCACCCGCCTGCCGGCCTTCGAAACCCGGCTGCGCACCCAGTTTCCGGCGATCGGCGGGCACTGGCCGCTCGAGGGCGGGCCGTTGAACCTGGCGCAGGTGCTGGAGATCGCGGCGCTGGCGCTGCAGGCGCAGGCCGGCTGCCCGGTGACCTACAGCCGCACCACGGCCACCGTCGAGCCGGGCGTGTACCAGGTGGTGGTCGAATACACGGAGGAGAAGGTCGGCCGGCTGGCGCTCGAGCAGGCGCGCGAGCTGATCGCGGCATCCACCAACGGCGGCGGCTTCGACGCGGTGGCCGCCGTGGCGCGGCTGCGCGAGCTCGATGAAGACCTGCGCCTGGGCCCTTCGACCGGCGCGATCGTCGCCGCGGCCGTGGCCCGCGGCATCCCCTACCGGCGCCTGACCGAAGGCAGCCTGGTGCAGTTCGGCTGGGGCTCGAAGCAGCGCCGCATCCAGGCGGCCGAGGTCGACACCACCAGCGCGGTGGCCGAATCGATCGCGCAGGACAAGGAGCTGACCAAGACGCTGCTGCGCTCGGCCGGCGTGCCGGTGCCGCACGGGCGGCCGGTGCATGACGAGGACGACGCGTGGGCGGTTGCCCAGCGCGTCGGCCTGCCGGTGGTGGTCAAGCCCCAGCACGGCAACCAGGGCAAGGGCGTGACCGTCAACGTGGTGTCGCGCGAGCAGCTCGAGCCGGCCTTCAAGGCGGCTGCCGAATACGGCACCGTGATGGTCGAGAAGTACCTGTACGGCGCCGACTACCGGATGCTGGTGGTGGGCAACAAGCTCGTGGCCGCGGCACGGCGCGACCCGCCGCTGGTGATCGGCGACGGCCGGGCGACGGTGCGCGAGCTGGTCGAGCGCGTGAATGCCGACCCGCGCCGCGGCGACGGCCACATGAGCTCGCTGACGAGGATCCGCATCGACGACATCGCGGTCGAGCGGCTGCGCGCGCAGGGCTTCACCCCCGAATCGGTGCCGCGCAAGGGCGAGAGCGTGCTGCTGCGCAACAACGCGAACCTGAGCACCGGCGGCAGCGCCACCGACGTGACCGACGACGTGCACCGCGACGTGGCGGCGCGCGCGGTGGCGGCCGCGCAGATGGTGGGGCTGCACATCTGCGGCGTGGACGTGGTGTGCGAAAGCGTGTTGCGGCCGCTGGAAGAACAGAGCGGCGGCGTCGTCGAAGTCAACGCCGCGCCCGGGCTGCGCATGCACCTGACGCCCTCGTACGGCCGCGGCCGGCAGGTCGGCGAGGCGATCATCGACCACCTGTTCGGCCACGGCGACGACGGCCGCGTGCCGACGGTGGCCGTCACCGGCACCAACGGCAAGACCACGGTGACCCGGCTCATCGCCCACCTGCTGGCCACCAGCGGCCTGCGCGTGGGCATGACCAACACCGACGGCGCCTACGTGCAGGGCCGGCGCATCGACAGCGGCGACTGCAGCGGGCCGCGCAGCGCGCGCAACGTGCTGGCGCACCCGGATGTCGATGCGGCGGTGTTCGAGACCGCGCGCGGCGGCATCCTGCGCGAGGGCCTGGGCTACGACCGCTGCGCGGTGGCGGTGGTGACCAACATCGGCGAGGGCGACCACCTGGGCCTGAACTACATCAGCACGGTCGAGGATCTGGCGGTGCTCAAGCGCGTGATCGTGCGCAACGTGGCGCCGGGCGGCTGGGCGGTGCTCAACGCCGCCGACGCCAACGTCGCCGCGATGGCGGTCGCCTGCCCGGGCCGGATCTGCTTCTTTGCCGCCGACCGCCGCCACCCGGCGATCGCCGCGCACCGCGCGCAGGGGCGGCGCGTCGTCTACGTGGAAGGCAACGCGATCGTCGCCGCCGAAGGCTCGTGGCGCGAGCGCCTGCCGCTGGCGCAGGTGCCGCTGACGCGCGGCGGCACGATCGGCTTCCAGGTCGAGAACGCGATGGCGGCCGCCGCCGCCGGCTGGTGCCTGGGGTTGGACTGGGACGTGATCCGCCGCGGGCTGGAGAGCTTCGACAGCGACCCCGACACCACCCCCGGGCGCTTCAACGTGATGGACTACCGCGGCGCGACGCTGATCGCCGACTACGGCCACAACCCGGACGCGATGCGCGCGCTGGTGCGCGCCGTCGAGGCGATGCCGGCGCGCCGCCGCAGCGTGGTCATCAGCGGTGCCGGCGACCGGCGCGACCAGGATCTGCGCGACCAGACCGTGATCCTGGGCGCGGCCTTCGACGACGTGATCCTGTACCAGGATGCCGCCCAGCGCGGCCGCGCCGACGGCGAAGTGCTGGCGCTGCTGCGCGACGGCCTGAAGGGCGCTCCGCGCACCCGCAATGTCAGCGAGGTGCGCGGCGAGTTCGCCGCGATCGACGCCGCGCTGCAGCGGCTCGAGCCGGGCGACCTGTGCCTGGTGCTGGTCGACCAGGTACAGGAATCGCTGGAGCACCTGGCGCGGGCCGTGGCCCAGGCGGAGGCCCCAGAGGCGGCGGTTGCGGACTTCGCGCCCGCGGGCGTGGGCAGTGACGCGCGGCGCGCCCGCCGCGAGGCGGCGGCCTTCAACCGAATTCCTCGGTATCGATCTCGGCCTGGGTGGCATCGCTGTAGCGCGCACCGCTGACGCTGCCGCGGCTGATCAGCGCGTCCAGGCGTTGCAGCACGCCGGCATCGAGCACGGTCGCATGGGCGCCGAGGTTCTCTTCCAGGTGCGCGATCCGGGTGGTGCCCGGCAGCGCCACCACGTGTTCGCCGCGCGCCAGCACCCACGCGATCGCCAGCTGCGCCATGCTGCAGCCGGCATCGCGGGCGATGCACGCATAGCCGTCGAGCAGCCGCAGGTTGGCTGCGAAGTTGCCGCTCTGGAAGCGCGGCATGGCGCGGCGGATGTCGCCGCCCGGCAGCGCGGCGGCGTCGCGCAGCATTCCGGTCAGGAAGCCGCGCGCCAGCGGGCTGAAGGCCACCAGCGCGGCGCCGATGTCGCGGCAGGCCTGCAGCACCGCGATCTCGACGTTGCGGCTCCACAGCGAATACTCCGACTGCACGGCCGCGATCGGGTGCACCGCGTGCGCGCGCCGCAGCGTCGCCGCCGACACCTCCGACAAGCCCAGCGCACGCACCTTGCCGGCGCGCACCAGGTCGGCCATCGCGCCGACCGAATCCTCGATCGGCACGCGCTTGTCCCAGCGGTGCAGGAAGTACAGGTCGATGCGGTCGGTCTGCAGCCGGCGCAGGCTGTCGTCGCAGTTGCGGCGGATCGCCTCGGGCCGGCCGTCGATCACGCGCCGGGGTGCGCCATCCGGGCCGGCGACACCGGCCATGCCGCCCTTGCCGGCCAGCACGAAGCGCTCGCGGTGCGGCCCGAGCACACGGCCGAGCAGCGTCTCGTTGGCGCCGAAGCCGTACAGCGCGGCGGTGTCGAACATCGTCACGCCCAGGTCCAGCGCGCGCAGCAGCAGCGCCTGCGCCTGCCCGGGCGGCGGCGGCGTACCGTAGGCATGGCTCAGGTTCATGCAGCCCAGGCTCACCGCCGAGACGGTGAACGGGCCGATGCGGCGGCCTTGCATCAATGCGGCGCGGCGAGTTGCTGCTCGAGCGCGTGCAGCGTCCGACAGCAGGGCAGCACCTGCGCGACGCCGGCGTCGGGCTCGCGCCCTTCGCGGACCGCGGCGAAGAACCCGCGGTCCTGCAGCTCGATGCCGTTCATCGACATCGCCGCCGTCGACACGTCGAACTCTTGCTCCCTGCCGTCGAACAGGTCGTCGCAGCGCGCGCAGTCCCTGCGCGACTGTTCGGCGTCGAAACTCGTGGTGCCGGGGATGTCCTTGTAGGGCTTGGCGAGTGCCATGTCATGCCTCTTCGGGCCAGTACAGCCGCATCGGGTCGGCGACCAGCAACTCGTGCTGCAGCGCGGTGCTGGGCGCGATGTGCGGGATGAAGTCGCGAGCAGTTCGTCCTTGGGCGTGAAGCGACCAGGCGCTTGACGAAGTTGCAGCGCATGCCGCGCACGCCGGCTTCGTGCAGCGCCTGCAGTTCCGCGTCGGCCGCATTGCGCCGCACGGTGGCCACGCCGCGCGCGCGGCCGCCCAGCCCAGTGCTCCGGCGTCCGGGGGTTGGGGTTGCCGCGCTTCGGCCGCATCGCCGTGACCAGCCTACAGCTCGTGCGCGTACACGATGAAGCCTGCATGCCGTGCCACCTTGTCGTAGAGCGCCCGACCGGCGACGTTGGCGTCCTGCGTCAGCCAGTACACGCGGCTGCTGCCTGCGCCGCGGGC